>SFGI01000019.1 GCA_004557645.1 [Eubacterium] saphenum
GCCGGGAACAGGAAGTGGAAATCTTCTACCGCTTTATCGGCAAAATCGAATGACACATCTTGAGATACCCAACAATATCTTTAACTAAGGGAAACGGGTGCAGGTCTGCCAGATGTTTCCATGCTGAAGGGGATTTCTGCCTTATACGGTGTGGATATCGAAAAAATACTGGAAGGTAATTTGAAGGAAAAAGGAGTGGAACCGGGAAATATGAAACGAATGAAATTTATCCGCTGTGAACATTGCGGAAATATTTTTTGGAGTACAGGGGGCGGAGAGATCTCCTGCTGCGGCAGAAAGCTGACACCGTTGAAAGCACAGGAAGCGGACGAGGCCCATAAAATTCAGATCGAAGAGATTGATAACGAATATTTCATCACCTTTGACCATGAAATGACAAAGGAACATTATATTACCTTTGCGGCATTGGTCTCCTGGGATAGGGCCACAGTGGTGCGGCTCTATCCGGAACAGTCCGGAGAGGTGCGGCTGCCCCGTCAGCGCAGAGGGGAAATCTATCTTTGCTGCAGCCAGCATGGTTTGTTCCGAAAAAAGCTATAATTAAAATAAAAAAAGCGAGGTCAATGACCTCGCCTTTTTGTTGTATGTAGGAGTAATTATTCAGCTACTTCTTCTTCGCCGTCAACAACTTCTTCTTCGCCGTCTACTGCTGCTGCATCGTCAACAACTTCTTCTTCAACAACTTCTTCGCCGTCTACTGTTTCTTCTACCTGAGTTTCATCTACAGGAGCTTCTTCTGTGCTGCCGCCGCAAGCTGCTACGCCGAAAGCCATTGCTGCACATACTGCCAGTACGGATGCTTTTTTGATCAGATTCTTTTTCATGATGAGTTCCTCCTAATTTTCAAAAACAAGTGTATAATGATCTTTTTTGATCGTGAGGAAAATATAACACGTTACAATTTTTTGTTCAATAGTGAAAAAAAATTTCTTTTATTCGATTTGTTGAAATTTAAATGACATTTTGGCTCTGGTAGACACCTATCTCATGCAAGCTTCGTTTTACTCGTTTTTTCTTTAGATTTCTTAAGAATTTAACAAACGTGCTTTATTGGGCGGAATTTTGTCTTTATTCTGCGGAAACGTAAGAAAATCTTAAGAAATTGTAAAGTCTTTTATATGAAGAATCGATAAAACAGACATAAAAAAACACCCCAAATTTGGGGTGTTTTGGTGATTAATCCTGAGGAAGGAATTCTTTGGTCAAATATTGCTTGCCCATCAGGTCGTCATAGGTCAAAAGTTCGTGCAGTTTGATGTATCGATCTCTCGTAGCTGTGTCCGTTGTATCGGAATACAGCTCGTAATAGGGGCTGATGACGGGGCAGGTCTCATACAGATCCAGCAGGAAATTGGTGCGGACTGTTTCGGGTGCGCCAATGTAATCGCACAGCAGAGCCGTCAGCAGATAAGGAGATACAGAATCCCCTTCGGCACGGTATGTACGACCTGTGTCATAATTGCTGAAAATCACATAAGGGGTGGAGAACATGCCGTATTTTTCCTCTGTGGTCCATTCGGAGGCGGTGGCAGAAGAAATATTGCCTGTGGTCGTATAAGGCTCGAAATCGCCGCCCAGGGTGGGCAGATGGTCGCCGTACCAAAGGACGACTGTGGGCTTTTCTCTGTTCATGACATAATCATACAACTTACCCAGCTCTGCATCGGAATCGGATACACCCTTACAGTAATTGTGGAGCACATTGAGGTTTCTTTCGGTGAGAACATCGGAATAAACACTAATATCCCAGTCGAAGGGTTCATATTTATCGAAATACAGGCCATGGTTTTCCATGGTGATGGCCTGCAGGAAAAGACCTGTATCATGGGGCTGTTCCAGTTGATAGATGATCTCTTCTGTGATGGTTTCATCGGTGATATAGGAGCCGCTGTTCCAGTGATGCTCTGCATGGAGGTCGTATTCCCCAAGGAAATCATCAAAGCCCAGCAGAGGATATGCCCGATCCCGTTCATAGAAGGTTTTCTGATAGGTATGGATGCCGATGGTATCATAGCCCTGATTTTTGAACTGACGGGCATAGGAGAAGATATCATCGAAGACATACTGCTGATAAGGCACGTTGCCGGAGGGCAGCATATTGGTGGTCATACCTGTCAGGATCTCAAATTCGGGACGAACGGTGCCGCCGCCAAAGGTACAGGAGACCATTTGACCGCTGGGGTGATTTTCCGCGATGCGCCGATAGTTTTTGATGGGGTCGTCGGAATAGGTTACACCATTTAATACGGTAGGATCCCAGAAGGATTCGGAGAGGACAATGATGATGTCGGGATTCTGGAAATCTTTGCCGGAATCAGCGGAAGGCTGATAGGGTGCAAAGGCCTGTTCCAGATATTTTTCGTTGTAATTTTCAGGAGCCCCCATGTTCAGGGAAGAAAAATTCAGCACAAAGGCTGTGATAAAGCCGTTTTCTGTGTAGTTTTTCGTCTGGTCACCGGGAGCCTTGGGGGAAAGCCCGAAGGCATTGTAGCATTCACGGACAGTAGAGTTCATGGTGAACAGATACAGGCATGCCAGCAGAATGGGTGCGCCGATGATGCGCTTCTTCCATGGAAAGGGAAGTTCTGGGCGCAGCAGCAGCAGACAGACCAGATAGATCACTGTGCAGGCGATGACCGCCCAAAGAACAGGAGGGATTTCCAGAGAAGTCAGGAAGGTGGTGAAGCTGTCTGCATTTTTTGCTAGCAGCAGATCCCAGGGCATGAAGTGTTCTTTCAGGATATTGGTTTTGAAAAGGTCTACCAAAGGCATGATGGTGAAGAACAAGCCTGTGAGCAAAGCTGCCAGAGGAATGCGCTTGCAAAGGCAGACCATGGCACCAAAGAACAGATAAACGATGATCAGTCCCAGAAGGAATGCCCCCAGGTTTTGCGTCAGCAGAACCGTCATCAATTCCATAGGTGATTCTGCCGAGCAGAAAGAAAGAAAATTGCAGGAAAGGGTCAGGTAGATGGGATAGAGCAGAACCAATGCCCACATGGCAGTGGCTGCGGTTTTATTGCTTTGTAGATACGTTTGGATCTTTGTTTGTAAGTCTTTTATTTTGTTCATCTATGTCAAACCTCGTTTTCTTAAGAATTTACAACTTATTATTTTAACATTATTTTTACGGTTTTTCAAGAAATGACATAGAGGAGCTTTCATGAAAAATTGGAAAAAATCCCGGATCAAGAACGTTGAAAAAGCTTTCCTTTCGTGATACGATTGCAGAAGCAGTTTCCCAGGAATCTGACTTCATCGATGGAGGAGTTGAAAAAATGGACAACATTGGTTTATATATCCATATCCCTTTTTGCCGGCAGAAATGCCTCTACTGCGATTTTCCGTCCTTTGCGGGAAAAGAGGGCATGATGCAGGCTTATGTGGATGCTTTGACAGCGGAGATCAAAAGCAGAAGAAAGGAATATCCTAAGAAGAAAGTCGTTTCCGTTTTCTTTGGAGGAGGCACGCCCACCGCATTGGAGATCCCCATGCTGGAACAGCTGATGCAGGCGGTTTGGGAAAACTGGGATATTGCGGAGGATGCGGAGATCACCACAGAAGCTAACCCCGGTACGCTGGATCGGGAAATGGTCAATGCTCTGAAGAAAATGGGCTTCAACCGCCTGAGCATGGGTGTGCAGGCATGGCAGAATAGGCTGTTGAAAGAATTGGGACGTATCCATACCATCGAGGGATTTTTGGAAAACTATCAGGCAGTCAGAGAAGCGGGCTTTGAGAACGTGAATGTGGATCTGATGTTTGCCCTGCCCCATCAGACCATGGCAGACTGGCAGGAAACAGTGAAAAACATCACTGCTCTGCAGCCGGAACATATTTCTGCCTATAGCCTCATCATTGAGGAAGGTACCCCTTTCTTTGACAGATATGAAAAAGGACTGCTGGAGCCGGCATCCGAAGAGCTGGACAGGGAAATGTATCACTGGGCGGTGGACTATCTGGCAGAGATGGGCTATGAGCAGTATGAAATCTCGAATTTTGCCAAAAAAGGCAGACAAAGCCGCCACAACCGCATTTACTGGCAGGCAGAGGACTATCTTGGAATGGGGCTGGGCTCTCATTCTTATATGGAAGGAACACGTTTCCATAATCGTTATGACCTGCAGGGATATATTGCTGCAAAGGGAGATGTTTCCTTATTAAAGGAAGAAGTCGAAGTCATTACGGAAACGGATGCGCTGGCGGAATTCATGTTTTTGGGGCTGCGGCTGACGGAAGGGGTATCCTTTGAACGGTTCCGTACACACTTTGGCAGGGAACTTTACGAGATTTACGGCACACAGGTAAGGGAACTGATTGATGTGGGACTGCTGGCGGAGGACGCGACAGGCATCCGCCTGACGAGAAGGGGTATCGATGTGAGCAATGTGGTCTTTGAAAAGTTCCTTTTATAAGTTACTTTCTGAAATGGAATTTTAACGAAATTTTTTTGATTTAGCACTTGACATCTTTGGTGGCTAGTGCTATCTTTATATACGTAAGTTAGCACTCGATGTTGGTGAGTGCTAATAAAATGGAAAAAGGAGGCGGCGGAATGGCTTTAAACGACAGAAAAATACAGATTTTGCAAGCCATCATCAATGACTATATTGAAACGGCGGAACCCGTCGGTTCCAGAACCATTGCCAAAAAATATAACCTGGGCATCAGCTCTGCCACCATCCGGAATGAAATGAGCGACCTGGAAGAAATGGGTCTCATCTTACAGCCCCACGCATCCAGCGGCCGAATCCCTTCCGATATGGGCTACAGGCTTTATGTAGACCATCTGATGCAGCAGAAGGAACTGTCCCCGGAAGAACAGAAATATCTGCAAAGCGTGGTCTCCAGAGATATCAGCCAGATCGATTATCTGATGGAAGAATCCGCCAAGGCATTGTCTCTTTTGACAAATTATACGACATTTGTTTCCGAGCCCGTAGGGCAGAGAACCAGGATCAAGCAGATCCGCCTGCTGCCTTTGGACAGCACATCGTTGCTGTTGGTCATCGCAACGGGAGATAACTTCATCAAAAACCATGTCATCAAGATGGACAGCGTACCTTCCGAAGAAAAGATCTTCTACATGGGCATTAGCCTGAACAGGGTGCTGCAGGGCTGTTCCCTGAATGAGATCGATGGTGCAGTCATCAGCAAGATGCAGGCAGAATTGATGGAATACCAGGAACTGCTGCAGCCCATCCTGAAGGCCATCGAAATGACGATGCGGGCGGCGGAAAAGATTCAGGTTCACATGAGCGGCACGAAAAATATGCTGGCCTTTCCTGAATTTGCCGATATCCAGAAGGCAAAATCCCTGTTCCAGACTTTGGAAGAAAAAGATGTTCTGGTGACGATGCTGGAGGAAAGCAAAGGCAACGATATCCAGATCCTGATCGGCAGCGAAAACAGCGTGCAGGGCATGAAGGACTGCAGCGTCATCACTGCTACGTATAAGATGGGGGATAATACAAGAGGTACCATCGGTATTGTGGGCCCCACCCGAATGGATTATTCGCAGGTCATTTCCGTTCTGAATGGAATGGTGAAAAATATCGAAAACGTATTACGGAACCTATCCGATGGGAATAACAAAAATACCTAGAAATGAGGGAACAACGTGGAAGAAATGAAAAAGGATGAAAATCTGGAAGCGCAGGAAGCGGTAGAAGAAACTGCGGAAACAGTGGAAGAAACAGCAGAAGCTGTGGAAGCAGAGGAAATTCTGGAAGCTGTGGATGAAACAGCGGAAAAAATTGCCGCCCTGGAACAGCAGGCTGCGGATAATCTGGATAAATATCAGAGAACATTGGCGGAATTTGATAACTTCCGCAAACGTACGGTTAAGGAAAAAGCCAGCATGTATGACGATGGCGTGAGAAGCACAGTGGAAAAGCTGCTGACAGTTATCGACAATCTGGAAAGAGCCGTTGCCGTACAGGAAGGCAAGGTCGATGAAAACGATGCCTTCTTCAAAGGCGTAAAAATGACTTTGACGCAGTTCCAGGAAGTTTTGCATGGCATTGGCGTGGAAGAGATCAAGGCGCTGGGCGAACAGTTCGACCCTAACCTGCACGCGGCAGTGGCCCATGAGGACGATGAAAACTATGGTGAAAATGAAGTCGTTCTGGAAATGCTGAAAGGTTATAAGTATAAAGATAAAGTGATCCGCCACAGTATGGTTAAGGTGGCAAACTGATTTAGGCAATTGAAAAAAACATTGTATATTCTTTAGGAGGAATTTATCATGGGAAAAATTATTGGTATTGACTTGGGTACAACAAACTCTTGTGTAGCAGTTATGGAAGGCGGCCAGCCTGTTGTTATCGTAAACAGCGACGGCGCAAGAACAACTCCTTCTGTTGTTGGTTTTGCAAAGAACGGCGAAAGACTGATCGGTGAAACAGCAAAACGTCAGGCGATCACAAACCCTGACAACACCATCAGCTCCATCAAGAGCCACATGGGTGAAAATTATAAAGTAAACATCGAAGGCAAAGGTTACTCTCCTCAGGAAATTTCCGCTATGATCCTGCAGAAACTGAAAGCAGACGCAGAAGCTTACCTGGGCGAAACTGTAACAGAAGCAGTTATCACAGTTCCTGCTTACTTCAATGACGCCCAGAGACAGGCAACAAAAGATGCCGGCAAGATCGCTGGTCTGGATGTAAAACGTATCATCAACGAACCCACATCCGCAGCTCTGGCTTATGGTCTGGATAACGAAAACGAACAGAAGATCATGGTTTACGACTTGGGCGGCGGTACATTCGACGTTTCCATTATCGAAATCGGCGATGGCGTTATCGAAGTATTGGCAACAAATGGTAACACACACCTGGGCGGCGACGACTTCGACCAGAGAGTCATCGATTTCCTGGTAGCTGAATTCAAAAAAGCAGAAGGCATGGATCTGTCCAAGGATAAAATGGCAATGCAGAGACTGAAAGAAGCTGCAGAAAAAGCGAAAAAAGAACTGTCCACAGTAACATCCACAAACATCAACCTGCCCTTCATCACAATGAACCAGGATGGTCCCAAACATCTGGATGTGACTCTGACAAGAGCAAAATTTGACGAACTGACACACGACCTGGTAGAAAACACAATGGGCCCCGTACGTCAGGCTCTGAGTGATGCTGGTCTGTCCACAGGCGAAATCGACAAAGTCCTGCTGGTTGGTGGTTCCACAAGAATCCCCGCTGTTCAGGATGCAGTTAAGAAATATACAGGCAAAGATCCCTTCAAAGGCATCAACCCCGACGAATGTGTAGCGGTAGGGGCTGCAATTCAGGGCGGTAAAATGGCTGGTGACGAAGGCGCAGGCAGCATCCTGCTGCTGGACGTAACACCTCTGTCCCTGGGTATCGAAACTCTGGGTGGTGTTGCAACAAAACTGATCGACAGAAACACTACTATCCCTACAAATAAAAAACAGATCTTCTCCACAGCAGAAGATAATCAGACAGCAGTAGATATCCACGTTGTACAGGGTGAAAGACCTCTGGCAAAGGATAACAAAACACTGGGTCAGTTCAAGCTGGATGGTATCGCTCCCGCAAGAAGAGGCGTTCCTCAGATCGAAGTAACTTTCGACATCGACGCCAACGGTATCGTTAACGTATCCGCAAAAGACCTGGGTACAGGCAAAGAACAGAAGATCACAATTACAGCAGGCTCCAACCTGAGCGATGAAGAAATCGACAGAGCTGTAAAAGAAGCAGAACAGTTCGCAGAAGCCGACAGAAAGAGAAAAGAAGCCATCGATGCGAAAAACGAAGCAGATTCTCTGATCTTCCAGACAGAAAAAACAATGGAAGACCTGGGCGACAAACTGGAAGGCGCAGATAAATCCACAGTAGAAGCAGAACTGAACAAACTGAAAGATGCTGTAAAAGATCTGACACCTGATACAATGACAGAAACAGATACAGAAAATGTTAAGGCTGCAACAGAATCCCTGAAACAGGAATTCTACAAACTGTCTGAAAAACTGTATCAGCAGGCACAGGCTGCTCAGGGCGAGGCAGATGCAAATGGTGCAGGCCATGATGTGGTTGACGGCGACGGCAAAGAGCTGTAATATAAGACAGAATAACTTAAAAGCAAGGGTGTCCTTGGGCACCCCTGCTTTTGCTGTTTGATACAAGAGGAAGAAGCGTGGGACGCTGTCCCACACCCTACAAGGGGATTATCCCCTTGACCCTATTCGCCTGCGGCGCATAAAATTTTGCAGAAACAATAGTTTCTGCCATTCGGGGTGCAGGGGGATGATTCCCCTGCTGGGAGTTTGAGGGCAACGCCCTCAAAAAGAAAAGGTGGTGAGAAAGTTGGCAAATAAAAGAGATTATTATGAGGTTCTGGGGGTAAAAAAGGACGCCACAGAAGCGGAGCTGAAAAAGGCCTACCGTAAAATGGCGGTGAAATACCATCCCGACCAGAACCCTGGTGATAAAGAAGCAGAAGAAAAATTCAAGGAAGTCAACGAAGCATACGAGGTACTGAGCGACAGCCAGAAGCGTGCCCAGTACGACCAGTTTGGTCATGCAGCCTTTGAACAGGGTGGCATGGGCGGCGGTGGCTTCTATGGTCAGGGCTTCGATATGGGCGATATCGGCGATATCTTTGGCAGTATGTTTGGCTTCGGCGGCTTTGGCGGCGGAGGCACAAAGAGAAACGGCCCTCGCCGTGGGAAAGACGTAAACGTAAGCATCCAGCTGACCTTCGAAGAAGCTGTTTTCGGCTGCAAAAAGGAAATTTCTGTGGCAATCTATGATGAATGTGATACCTGCCACGGCACAGGGGCTAAGGAAGGCACCCATGCGGAAAGCTGCCCGACTTGTAATGGTACCGGTCAGGAAAGAGTGGTACAGCAGTCCATGTTTGGTGCAGTGACCAGTGTAAGAACCTGTTCTAAATGCGGCGGCAGCGGTAAGATCATCAAAGATCCCTGTGGCACCTGCCGTGGTACCGGTAAAGTACGCAAAACAAAGAAATATGAAGTCAATGTACCCAAGGGGATCGATAACGGACAGACCATCCGTCTGGCTGGCAAAGGCGAGATCGGTGAAAACGGCGGCGGCTACGGCGATCTGCTGGTAACGGTATACGTACAGCCTAACCGCGTATTCATCCGGAAAGGGTTCGATATCTATTGTGATGTGCCCATCACATTTGTGCAGGCTGCTCTGGGCGGCGAGATCACCATCAAAACCATTGATGGGGAACAGAAATATACCATCAAACCCGGTACACAGCCTGATACAGTGGTGACCCTGCGTGGTGTGGGGGTACCCAACTTGCGAAATCCTAAGGTGAGAGGTAACCAGATCGTTACATTGAAGGTGAAGATCCCTACAGATATGAGCGAACGGCAGAAAGACCTGCTGCGTCAGTTCTATGGAGATGCACCAGCAGGCGAAACAGCCTCTGCGGAAGCACCCAAGGAAGAAAAGGAAAAGAAAAGTTTTTCTGAAAAAATGAAAGGCTTCTTCAAGGATGAATAATCGAGTATTGAAAAGCAACAGTAGAAAAGTTTTTCTTGATAAAGTGAAAATGACCGCATAAAATATACTGAAACTCTTTGCACTGCACATACGGGGGCTTCCCCGCACATACAGTACAAACTGAGCAGACAGCGGATTTTCCGTGTAGTCGGGCATTTATGCAGCAGATAATGGCATCTGCGGGACAGTTTTATGTTCTGCAGATGCCTTTTTATTTCAGGAGGACAGAAAATGACAAAACTTCTACTGCGATTTTTTGTAAAGAACAATGAAAATATGGAAGATCCGGCGGTTCGTGCGTCTGTAGGCAAACTGGCGGGAGCAACGGGCATCGTCTGCAACTGCATTCTGTTTTTGGGAAAACTGATTGCAGGGCTTCTGGCTGGGTCCGTTGCCATCATTGCTGATGCGGTAAATAACCTTTCCGATGCATCCTCTTCCGTGGTGACCCTTTTGGGGTTTCGATTGGCCCAGCAGCCTGCCGATGCAGACCACCCTTATGGTCATGCCAGATATGAATATCTTTCCGGGCTTGTAGTGGCGGTGCTGATTTTGGTGATCGGTGTGGAGCTGGTAAAATCCTCTGTTGGGAAGATCATCCATCCGGAGCCTATCGTTTTTTCTGCCATTACTGTTACGATACTGGTTGCTTCTATTGCCATGAAGCTGTGGATGGCAATGTTCTTCGGAACCTTGGGCAAAAAGATCAAATCTACCACGCTGGCAGCGACTTCTGTGGACAGCCGAAATGATGTGATCTCTACAGGGGCAGTTTTATTGGGCTGCCTGGTGGGGTATTTTTTCCATATCAACATCGACGGTATTGTGGGGCTGCTGGTGGCACTGTTCATCCTGTATTCCGGTATCAATATCGTAAAAGAGACGATCTCTCCTTTGCTGGGACAGCAGGCAGATGCGGAGCTGGTGGAAAAGATCCATGCCTTGGTGTTGTCCCATGAAAAGGTATTGGGTGTCCATGATTTATTGGTTCATGATTATGGCCCGGGGCAGTGTTTTGCGTCCCTCCATGCGGAACTGAGCGCGGCGGAGGATGCCCTTGCCTGCCATGAAATCATCGACCATATCGAAAATGAGGTGCGGAAGGAACTGCATGTGGATATGGTGATTCATTACGACCCTGTGGTGACCGATGATGCAGAAGGAAATGCCATGCGGGAGATGGTGAAAGAGATCATTTCCCAGATCGATCCCAGATTGTCCATGCATGATTTCAGAATAACCGATGGCAGGAAGCTGGTGTTTGACTTGGCAGTGCCCTATGATATGGGACAGCAATATGAAGCATTGCAGCAGAAGATCGACGAGAGCCTGCAGGAAAAAGGAAAGGATTACACCACAGAAATCCGTTTCGATGGGAAAGCATAAATCATGTATCCATAGAAGAATCAAAAAAATGGGATGAATCTTTATTATGTAAGGATTCATTCCTTTTTTCTTGTTTTTCTGCAGAAAACAGGCACAGTTTTTCCTGGGCTGCATAGACTGGCAGCAACGGAAAGGAGCGTGTTTTGTATGGCAAAGATCAGTTTATGTATGATCGTGCGGGATGAGGAGGAGGTATTGGAGCGGTGCCTGGAAAGCATTGCCGATTGTGTGGATGAAATTGTGATCGTGGATACGGGTTCGGTGGATCGCACCAAGGAGATCGCCCAGAGATTTACGGACAAAATTTATGATTTTCAGTGGGTGGATGATTTTTCAGCGGCACGGAACTTTGCCTTTTCCAAAGGAAACGGGGAATACCTCATGTGGATGGATGCCGATGATGTTTTTCCAAAAAAAGAGAAGCGAAAGCTCCTCGATCTGAAAGAGGATTTGGATGAACATCCCTGCCACATGGTGATGATGCTCTATGATGCGGGGTTCGACGAAGAGGGCAAGGCCGTCTTTTCTTATTATCGGGAACGGCTGGTGCGCCGTTCAAAGCAGGCGGAATGGGTCGGTTGTGTCCATGAGGTCATCCCTCCTTTTGGGGATGTGCGCTATGAGGAGATCCACTTTGAGCATCGGAAGGAAAAGGTGGAGTATTCTGACAGAAACCTGCGGATCTACGAAAAAATGCTGGAGAGGGGGCAAAACCTTGACCCCAGAGAAAGGTTTTATTATGGTCGGGAATTGTATTACCATGGAAGGTATGAAAAGGCGGCAGAGGTCTTTCAAAGCTTTTTGGACGATCCCCAAGGATGGCTGGAAAACAAATTGGAAGCTGATCGGTTCCTTTCCTATTGTCTGTCGGCAATGGGAAAAGAAGAGGAAGCCTTTGATGCCCTTTTGCAGGGGCTGAGGCTGGCACCGCCCACAGGGGAGCATTGCTGTGATATCGGAGCTTTTTTTTACGGAAAAGAACAATGGGAACAGGCTATCTTCTGGTATGAAAACGCCTTGCGGGCAGAACGGCGGACAGAACAGGGGGCTTTCGTGCAGGAGGACTGCTATGGATTTCTGCCCTGTATCCAGCTTTGTGTCTGCTATGACAGGCTGGGAGACTTGGAACGGGCAAACATGTATAACGAAATGGCGGGGGTATTTCAGCCGGAGAATAGGGCTGTCCTACAGAATCAGGCGTATTTTCGGGAGGTCTTGCAAAAATAAAAACGCAGTTCCGGAGAAGGAGCTGCGTTTACATCTATTTTGCCTAGCCCGGAGGAAGGAAGTGGGCAATATTGGCTGAAGTATTCTTATTTGTTATGCT
Source organism: [Eubacterium] saphenum (assembly GCA_004557645.1). Taxonomy (GTDB): domain Bacteria; phylum Bacillota; class Clostridia; order Lachnospirales; family Anaerotignaceae; genus Anaerotignum_A. The sequence goes on from SFGI01000019.1 coordinate 12,241, forward strand.
TGATGATGGGCGATCGCTCTGTTATCAATGACAGGTCCCATTTCTTTTGTTGCCAGAACAACAAAGGCAACGGCTGTCACTGCGATGCCCAAAGTTACAACGAGCTGTCCGGCTGTTGTGGCTACGCCAAGGGTGGAGATATAGCAAAGAATTGCAAACAATACCAAATCTGCAAACAAACAGCTATTTTCAAAAAGATAATCGTGTTTCATGATAAATGCCTCCTTCAAAGACAAATGAATTTTTTGTTTGAATTGCTGGATTGGGAGATCTCCTTTTCTTGATAATAATATAACATAGATGAAACTGGATGTAAAATTCATAGATTTAAAGACATCTATTAGAATTCTTAATATGAAAATCAGGTGGGATAGACTTCTTCCAAAAGGGCGAAAAATGCTGACATTTGGGGTGTGACCACCTTATGATGGTGATATAATGCCTGTACCCAAACGGTAAGATCCATTTCGGGGACATCCAGCGTACACAGTTCTCCTTTTTTTACCTCATCTGCGATCAGGTAATAGGGGATCAAGCCGATGCCTGCGCCGCGTTTGACCATCATCATGGCGCCTGTAGCGTTCCAGATATCGAAGGTGGGTTTGATCTCTTGATTTAAGGCTTTGGCATGGGTGCTGAGTATCTCGGTAAAGGAAGCATGTTTATTTGAAACGATAAGCTTTTCCTGTGCAATCTCTTCCATGGAAATATTCTTTTTCGCTGCCAGAGGATGAGAGGGTGGTGCAGAAAAGACGATGCGTTCTTTAAGGGAGAAGGCAGAGAGCAGATCTTTCTGCCCCTTTTTCTCCAGAAAAAGGAACCCCAAATCAGCTTCGTTGTGGGAGAGCATATAATCGATTTCTGCCATACTGTCTGCACTTTTTACAACGATATCTACCTTTGGATAGCGCTTGTGGTATTCCAGCAGGATATCGGGCAAAACAGATACCATCAGAGAGTCGATAGAAACAATGTGCAGGTTCCCCTGCAATTCCTGCCCTTCACTGCCGATGCAGGAGATTTTCTGCACCAGTTCCATCATTTGCTGGGCATAGGTGTGCAGTTCCTGCCCCTTTTCGGTAACATAGACCTTTTTCCCGATGCGGTCGAACAGCTGTACATGAAGTTCCTCTTCCAGCTGCTGGATCTGCACGGTGACGGTGGATTGGGAATATAAAAGCTGTTCGGCTGCTTTAGAAAAGCTGCCGGTTTCGACGATTTTTAAAAAAGTAAAGAGATTACGCAGTTCCATATTTGTTCTCCTGTTTATCGTTTTGATGGGTTTATAAAACAGGCAGTGTCCAAGACACTGCCTGTTTTATGTTTAATGGGAAGTTGCAGGGGCAAATTGCTGTCTTTCTTTTTTCTGTGCCGCGGCAGTGCTTTCTGCTGCTGCACATTTGTTGGCAAAAAATACGAACAGTGCGCCGCTGCAAAGGATGCATGTCATAAAAATCTTCATAACACCGTTGTTCCAAGGCTCGGAGAAGCCAATGTAGCAACAAACAACATAAAAGAAAAGAGAACCCAGTGCATAGATACCATAGCGAGATGTCAAATCGTTTTTCATGAGATAACCTCCTTAAAAGTTATAGTATGTGATTTTGTTTTTCAGAGATCTCTTTTATGTATTTATATTAGCACATGATTTCGTATTTGTAAAATTCAATGAATGAAACGTTATCATTATAAATTTTAAATGATGGGTGAAAAAAAACCCCCTCATTTGAGGGGGTGAGGTTTACAGCAGTACGACACCTGCGGCATTGCAGACATCGATGGTTTCCTGATCCCAAATGGAGGACTGAACTTCACCGATATGGGCTTTGCCCAACAGCAGCATACACAGTCTGGACTGACCGATACCGCCGCCGATAGTGCAGGGCAGTTTGCCTTCCAGCAGCATTTTGTGGTAGGTCAGGCTTCTGCGGTCATCGCAGTTTGCCTTTCTCAGCTGCTGATCCAGTGTATAGGGATCCACACGGATGCCCATAGAGGAAAGCTCGATGGAGCTGTCCAGAACGGGATTATAGAACAGCAAGTCGCCGTTCAGCTGCCAGTCATCATAGTCGGGGGCTCTGCCGTCGTGGGGTTCGCCGGAACGCAGTTTTTCACCGATCTGCATGATGAATACAGTCTTATATTCTTTGGTAATGGCATGTTCTCTTTCCTTGGGTGTCAGGTCGGAATATTTATCTTCCAATTCCTGAGAGGTGATGAAAGTGACTTCCCGGCACAGTTCTGTTTTGATGCGGGGATATTTTTTCTTTACCACTTCCAGCGTATCGCAGATCGCCAGAACGATGCCCTGTACGGTGAATTTCAGTTCCTGAATGTTTCTTTTTTCAGGGGTGATGACTCTTTCCCAGTCCCACTGGTCAACATAGATGGAATGCAGGTTATCCAGTGTTTCATCGCGGCGGATGGCGTTCATGTTTGTATAAAGGCCTTTGCCGGGGCGAAAATCATAGCGATACAGTGCCATACGTTTCCATTTTGCCAGGGAATGAACAACTTCGGCAGTTGTGCCTGTGGCAGGGATCTCGAAGCTTACGGGGCGTTCCACGCCGTTCAGGTTATCGTTCAGACCTGTTGCAGGGTCAACGAACAGGGGAGCGGAAACACGCTTCAGGTTCAGTGTCTGACCCAGATGTTCTTCGAAAGCGTGATGGATCACGCCGATGGCATTCTGTGTTTCATATAAGGTAAGGGCAGACTGATAGCCCTCGGGGATATATGTTTTGCTCATCAAAAGCACCTCGTTTCTGAATGTATTTTTTTATCCTATTATAGATGAAATTTTTCCATATCATTTAGGATAACACAGAAGATTATTTTGTCAAGGGAAGTTTCCATCAGAAAAACGGATAGGGGGTATTGACAGAAAACTCTTACAATTGTATGATATAGAAAAATATATTTCTTACAGTTGTAGGAGTTGATCAGAGAGGAGATGATATCATGGGAGAGATCATGCGTTTGCCTGATACAGAACTGGAAATCATGAAAGCCATCTGGGAAAGCGGCAAGACCCTTTCTACATCGGAAGTGAAAGCACTGTTGGAACGGAACAGACCCTGGAACGTTTCAGCTTTACAGACTCTTTTGAACCGCCTCATCGACCGGGGTTTTCTGGAAAGCTATAAAGAAGGAAAAAATCGGTATTATACCCCTTTGGTGGAAGAGGATGCCTATTTGGCGGTAGAAAACAAAGCCTTTTTGGAAAAGGTCAACGACCGTTCTGTGACAAAACTGGTGGCTTCTTTATATGACAGCCATTCCATTTCGGAAGAGGATTTGGATGAACTGGCGGCCTTTATTCGTTCCAAAACGGGAGGTGCATGAGCATGAATGGGATTTTTCAAAGCTTGTGGGAAATGAGCTTGTTTGCCATCCCTGTGATCCTGATTTTAGCTCTTTGCTCCAATCTGCTGGGAAAAAGATATGGGGCAAAATGGCGATATTTGGTCTGGCTGGTGGTGGCGGTGCGGCTTTGTGTGCCGCTGCAGCTGGATTTGCCGGGGCGGATGGCGTTGATGCAGGTGAATGTGCCTTCTGTGCAGAATGGTGCCAGAGATGTGCTGGAGGTGAAGAATCCGGATTATCTCACGCAGAGCGATGAAGCGAAGGCAGAAAGAAATACGTTTATGCAGGCGATGCAAGAGGAAGGAACGCTTACTATGCTGCACATTGATCTTGGTGGCGGCGATGGCGGAAATGACAGAGACATGATCGACTTTTTCCTGGCTTATCCGTGGACCTTATGGCTTTTGGGCATGGTGCTGTTCCTGGCATGGCAGAGATGGAAATATGCTTCTTTCCGACGGATGCTGAAACGCAGCAGAAGAAAGGTATTGGATGCGTCTGTTTTGGATACTTATTATACCCTTTTCAGAGATATGGGGATGAAAAAACGACCGGAGCTATACTTCTGCGGCGGGCTGCCTAGCCCTCTTTGTGTGGGATTTTTCAGGCAGGAAATTTATATCAATTCCGAGGACAGGGAAGAAGGGGATATCCGCCTGATTTTGAAGCATGAGCTGACCCATTGCCAAAGAAAAGACCTGTGGTTCAAAGGGGTGTTGATGTTGGCAAGAGCCGTTCATTTTTTCAATCCCTTTGTGCATTGGATGGCGAAGCTGGCGGAAAGGGATATGGAGCTTTCCTGCGATGTGGCGGTGATGGAAAACTGCACCATGGAGGAACGGCAGGCCTATAGCATGGCGATCCTGCGGACAGTACGGGAGGCAAACCACAAGGGAATGCAGTTGTCCACAGCTTTTTTTGGTGGAAAGGAGGAGTTGAAACTGCGGTTTGAAAATATATTTGACATGACGGTGAAAAAGAAAGGGATTGCCCTGTTTACTGCGGCGGCACTGGTGGTCTGCGGCGGGACGGCTTTCGTGGGCTGTGCTGTACCAGAGGTGGAAGAAGAAACGCTGACGGGTGTAGTCTATGGGGATTATACGGAAGAAATCGTCCATCAGCTCTATGAAGCCAAGCTGCAATATATCGGCGACCATGTGGGCGTAGGGAAGATTTTAGGACTGCTGCCTATGCCCGATGGGGTGACGAACAATAGCGAGGGCATGGAGCTATACACCAGCGAAGAACCCTATGGCGTGCGGCGGCATCTGGATTGGGAAAGCAACGGAGAAACCACCTATAAATACGATGGAGAAAGCTATCTGGACGACCGTTGGAGTCAGATCCACGGGATGATTTTCCTTGCATTGGTGGAGAATGCGGGCGATTTCAATTATTCTTTGCACATGGAAGGAACAGACGGCGGAGTGGTTGTGACATCTGTGTCCTTTGATCGGGAAATGGCAAAAAAATATTTTGGTGACAAAGACCTTCGGGAATTTGCCGCCGATGAAGAAACCTTCCGAAACTTCGTTTTTGCCATCAACCGCTATTTCTATGAAGGCATCACCACGCCGGAAGATATTTACAATCTGATGGAATTGGACGATGAGGCGGCACAGAAACGGATGAATGATATGCTTTCCGGCGTTCCTGTTGTAGAAAGCGACCAGAGTATGTCCTATCAGATGATTTTGGCGGATAGCTTGGTGTATGAGATTGCTGGGCAAAAGCTGGCTTCTTCCAATCCTTTGGACTATATCATCAACTGTCAGCAATATGAGGAATTGGTGAAGCTTGGCGAGCCTGCCCTAAGAGAATTCCTCTCAGATTTTGCAGAGGGAAATGTGGGGGATACCTTAGAGGGGTATATCATGATGTTCGCCTGCCAGGATATTTTGGGAGAACCCAGACAGGTGGATTTGCGGCCGACGGAATGGTATTTCGCCTATGCGGCACTGGATTCCACCCTTTGCGCGCCCTTTGCCTATGATGCAATGTTTTATACGGCGGATATGGAAAAGGCGTGTGGATTAGATGGTTCTGCGGCGAGAAAATGGAGCGTTGTGGCAGCAGGACAGGATGAACGATTACAGGCAGTCTATGATGCACTGGATGCCAGATGCAATGAGGATATGACAGAGGGGCATAAAGTGACGTTTTATGCACCGCTGGTGCAGGAAATTGCGGAAAAAGGAAACAGCATGAGCGTGTTTGCGGTGATCTTCGATAATACTTATACCAGGAGCCGTACTAAAAATGGCGGCTATGCCCTGTTTGAACGGGGCGGTTCTGTCATTCCTTCCCGTCTGGATTTTGAAAAGCGGGGCGGCAAATGGGTGCTGACAAAATGGACACAGGCACGAGATGGCAGCGATTATGCAGATTCCATCCGGGAAATGTGTGATGGAAACAACGGCTTGGCAAATAAAATGATCTCTTATGATAGTGAGGCTTGCCAGATGCTGCTGTGGCAGAATATCATTTACTATATGAAAGCCAACTACGAAGGGATGGATATGCCGATTTATTTCAACTCCTATATGGACGAAGCCAATATCGAGAAAATCAACAAATACATCAAAATCATCCCTATGTATGAATAATTGCATATTCTGTTTCTAAACTCCGTTTTTCTCTGCAAAAACGGAGTTTTTGCGTATCGGGTTCCAAGGGAATGATTCCCTTGGTGGGGTGCAGGGGCAAAGCTTTTGCAAAAAGAATATTCTGTTTTCTTTCAGCATAAATTGCATTGTATGGATACACTTGCAAAGGAACGGAGGAGACACGATGGAAAAATTTGATATTTATCAGGACATTGCGGAACGGACAGGCGGCGATATCTACATCGGTGTAGTTGGCCCTGTGCGGACAGGCAAATCTACCTTCATCAAGCGGTTTATGGACTTGCTGGTGCTGCCGAATATTGCCAATGCTTATACCCGGGAGCGGGCCCGGGACGAACTGCCCCAGTCCGCCACAGGCAAGACTATCATGACCACAGAACCGAAATTCGTGCCCAATGAAGCGGTGGAGATTTCCCTGGGGGAAAACGCCGAAGCAAGGGTAAGAATGATCGATTGCGTGGGCTATCTGGTGCCGGGGGCGGAAGGACACATGGATGGCGATCTGCCCCGCATGGTACATACCCCCTGGTCGGAAAATGCCATACCTTTTCGGGAGGCGGCGGAAATGGGAACAAAAAAGGTCATCACCGATCATTCTACCATCGGTATGGTGGTGACGACGGACGGCAGCGTGACGGAACTGCCCAGAGAAAGCTATGAGGAAGCGGAAGAACGGGTCGTTGGGGAATTGCAGGAGATCGGCAAACCCTTTGTCATCCTGCTGAACACGGCAACGCCCTACAGCGAAGGCACACAGGCTTTGCGGAGCCAGATGGAGGAAAAATACGGCGTACCTGTCATGGCGGTGAATGCGGCACAGCTGAAAGCGGAGGATATCCGAAAGATTTTGGAACAGATGCTCTATCAGTTCCCCATCCGTGAGCTGCGGTTTTTCTTCCCCGGCTGGGTGGAAACCCTGGAGCAGGATCATTGGCTGAAGCAGGAAATGATCGCAGCTTTGAAGGGGGTCATGGAAAAGGCGGATAAGCTGGCGGATGTGGAAAATGCCATTTCCGGCTTGGCGGATGCCGATTTCCTGAAAAAAGCCTATACCGATCATATCCTACCCGGGGAAGGGGCGGCGGATATCGCCCTGAATTTTGACGATGGGCTGTTCTATCAGATTTTGAGCGAAACGGTGGATATGCCTATTGAAAATGATTACGCCCTGATTTCTACCATCAAGATGCTTTCGGAAACAAAGCAGGAATATGATAAAATCGCCGGCGCACTGAATGATGTGCGGCGGAAGGGCTATGGCGTGGTAACGCCTGTATTTGAAGAAATCACCCTAGAAAAACCGGAGGTGTTCAAGCAGGGTAGCCGATATGGCATCAAGCTGCGGGCAAAGGGAGAATCTCTCCATCTCATCAAGGCGGATGTGGAAACGGAGGTTTCGCCCATCATCGGCAATGAGGAGCAGTCCAGAGAATTTATCGACCATCTGATCTCCGATTATGAGGAAGAACCGGAAAAGATCTGGGATCTAAATATTTTCGGACGCACCCTCAGTTCCATGGTCAGCGACGGGATGCAGAACAAAATCTACCGTATGCCGGAGGATGCCCAGATGAAGCTGCAGGAGACCTTGCAGAAAATCGTCAACGAGGGCAGCGGCGGGCTGATCTGCATTATTCTGTAAGATAAGTTGAGAAAAAGAAAAGCGTCCGAATGGACGCTTTTTTATATGATCTCAAATGTAGTTTCATTCTGTTTCAGGGAATGGGGCTTATTTTCCATTTTCTTTATTTTGATGCGTTTCAGGGAACCCATGAATTTCAGCAGGAAACGGATACGGCTTTCGAAGCCCTGGATTTCTGCCACCACATCGCCGTTTTCCATATTTTTCACCCATCCCGTCAATTCCAGCCGTTTCGCCATTTGTTCCAGTGCAATGCGAAAGCCTACATGCTGCACCCTGCCGGAAAAAGTGATATGACGGCGGACGAAGCGATCCTCCTCAAAATCGGGCAGTTTGATCTTTTCTACCTGATGGATGACGTAGTTGTCTCTGAATTTTTTGAATGTATCGACTGGTCTCATGGGAATCACCTCTTTGGTTCTGCTGGGGATAAAAAATTTTTTTCTAATGTTTCTTCAATTATACAAAGAGGAATGGGATTTGTCATCCATATTTCTGGAAAAGATGGTTTTTCCAGAGACAAGTTCTGCTTTTGGGTTTGCGTTTTTGGAAAAATATATTATAATAAAATGATACATGGTATCATGCCCCTAGTATGGGGAAAGCCACCGCGTCGCTGATCTATGGGAAGCGGCAGGTTGATGCCGTAAGTATTCCAAGAGAATAGGAATGCTGTGCCAAACAGCATGTCTAATGAAAAGAAATGAACAGGAGGATTCCCATGAAAAAAGGCTCCTCAGGGAATAGAAAAAGACCTCCACGGCAGGAAGCACCTGTTAGCCGCTATCCGACCAGAGACAATGTTTACAGTCTGCAGCAGGAACGGCAGAAACGGCAGGCCCAGGAGGCAAGACAGGCCAGAGAACGACAGCGGTATCAAAATGGATACCCACAGGCTTCTCGACCTGTACCGAAAAAAAAGAATAGACGCAGAAGAAAAGGCAGCCATATGATCATGCCGCTGATCGTATTTGCCATCATTGCCATTTATCTGGTGGGGCAGATCGGCAATCTGATGTCCAAGCGTTCGGATATCGATGTAGAAACGGTAGCCTATGGCACCATCGATACGCCTGAGATTTACACAGGTCTGATCCTGCGGGATGAATATGTGGTGAAGAGTACTCGGGCGGGGCAGCCCTTTTATCAGTATTCTCAGGGGGATTATGTGCCCAAGGGGGCCGTGGTCTGCACTGTAAAGGATACGGATTCCACAGATGTGCTGGAAGGCAAGTTGGATCAGATCGATAAGGATATTTTGAAAAGCCAGAAAACCAGAACAGACCTTTCTGCTTTCTCCGAGGATATCGCCAGACTGGAGGATAACGTGACCCGTACAGTGGATTCCTATTCCGGTCGGGGGATGAAGTCCAATCTTTCTTATATGTATACCATGAAAAGTCAGGTGACTTCTTTCATGGCCCAGAGAAATGAGATCTGGCTGACGGAAAACGTAGAAAGCCTTTCTCAGCTGACGGAAGAAAAGAATATCTATGAACAGCAGCTGGCGCAAAGCCAGAGTGCCCTGACCGCCAGCGAAGCAGGTGTCCTCTGCCTGAGCTATGATGGACTGGAAGAGACGCTGAACCCCGGTATGGCGTCGGAAGTGACGGAAAAGCAGATCGGCAGCAGCAAGGTCCAGTATATTTCCAAGGCTAAGGGCGTGCAGGAAGGCGACCCTCTTTTCAAGATCGTGGGAAGCAATAAATGGTGCGTTGTCGCTTATTTGCCCAATACGGCTACTGCCGGCTGGGAAGCGCAAAAGACCAGCAGGACGCTGAATATGATGACGGAAGAGGAAACCTATCAGATCAATGCCCTTGTGGAAGCATTGGAAGTTGGGGAAAAACAGACGAAGGTCGTTTTTTCCAGCTATGAACATATGGAAGAATTCATGGAAAGCAGAACAGTTTCCTTTAGCTTGGAGGGGGCTGTGGTGGAAGGCCTGAAGATCCCCAATGATGCCATCGTGGAAAAATCCTTGATGAAGATTCCCAGAACCTGCCTGACGGAAAGTATGGGCAACACAGGCGTGCTGCTGGTGAGCGGCGAAAAGACCAAATTCGTTGACCTTACCATCGTTGCCAGCGATACAGATGCCGTTTATATCGAACAGGACAACGGTTCTCTGAAGCTGGGCGACAGTATCATGCAGGGCACAGGGGAAGCAGCCGCCCAGGTTACCCTTTCGGAACTGGAACCCCATGCAGGGGTCTATGTAGCCAATAGTTCTGTGGCGAAATTCGTTGTGATCGATATCGTAGAACAGAATCAGGAATATGCCATCGTAAAGGCAGGCAACATCACGGGGCTGCAACCCTATGATACCATTGTTTCCGATGCGAAAAATATTCAGGAAGGACAAAGCATCTTTTAAAAAAAGTTTTAAAATAAAAAATAGGAAGTTTTTCCTCCCTTTGGGAGGAACCCGTTAACTCTTTTCATCATTCCACCCTTGCACAGGCTATCGCCTATGGAGTCGGGTGTCATAAACGATGAAAAACCCACTAACTAGAAAGAAGGCAATAAACATGAGTGTAGCTGAAAACATCAGAGAAGTAGAAGCAAAGATCGTTGCTGCTGCAGAAAAAAGCGGCAGAAAGGCAGAGGATGTCCTGCTGCTGGCAGTCAGCAAAACAAAACCCGTGGAGCTGATCGGCGAAGCGGTACAGGCTGGTTGTGTTTCCCTTGGGGAAAATAAAGTGCAGGAGATCATGGAAAAATATGAACCCATGATGGAATATGCCCCTGCAGGGGACCGCATCCATTGGCATTTGATCGGTCATCTGCAGACCAATAAAGTAAAATATATCATCGATAAGGTAGACATGATCCATTCCGTGGAAAGCCTGAAGCTGGCGGAAGAGATCGAAAAACGGGCTGCCCAGAAGGGTGTTGTCATGGATATTCTGATCGAAGTAAATATGGCCGATGAAGAAAGCAAATTCGGCGTAAAGCCCGAAGATACAGAAGCCCTGCTGAGAGAAATTTCCAAAATGGAACATATTCGTGTGCGCGGGCTGATGACAGTTGCACCTTTTGTTGAAAATCAGGAAGAAAACAGGGAAGTTTTCCGTCAAATGAGAGAATTACTGGTTGACATGAACGGTAAAAAAATTGATAATATAAAGATGGATACATTGTCCATGGGCATGACGGGAGACTATGAAGTTGCCATCGAAGAAGGGGCGACCATCGTCCGCGTCGGCACAGGTATTTTTGGTGAAAGATATTATCCCAACAAAGGATGAAAAATAGACGACAGCTTAGGAGGATCACACAGTGGCTAAGATTTTTGACAAAATGAAAGATTTGATGTTTGGCGAATATGAAGACGATGACGATTACTATGAAGATGATTATATGGCTGCCCCTGCGCCTGTGAGAGAAGCGCCTGCGCCCAGCTATGGCCTGAGAGATACAGGCCGCGATATGGATTATACACCTGCACCCCGCAAATCTTCTGCAAAAAACAATAACCCTCAGGTATACAGCATCAACACAAACGTGCAGATGCAGGTAGTCATCATCAAACCTGAATGTTACGAAGACGCACAGGAGATCTGCGATCAGATCAAAACAAAACGTCCCGTAGTGGTAAATCTGGAAAAGGTGGAATATCCTGTGGCACAGCGCATCATGGACTTCCTGAGCGGCACCTGTTATTCTCTGGAAGGCTCTATCCAGCGTGTTGCAAACAATATTTTCATCATCGCCCCTGAAAATGTGGATATTTCCGGCGATTTCAAAGAAGAATTAAAAACAAAAGGCGTTCTGCTGCCCTGGATGAATGGCGCAAACGCTAGATAAGGTGGTCATACGGATTGAATATTGAATTGTTATTGACACAAGCATTGGGGTATTTCTTTTATCTTTTGGAGATCCTCATTTTTGTGCGTATCATCCTTTCCTGGTTTCCTCTGGGCTATAACAGTGCCATTGGCCGTTTTCTGTATAATATGACAGAACCCATTTTGGGGCCGGTAAGGAATATGGTCGATCGTTCTCCTATCGGCGGCGGCATGGGGCTTGATTTTTCTCCCATCTTCGCCCTGATCCTGATGCGTATCGTACAGGGCCTGCTGATCGGTGCTGTTCAGATGATCTTCTGATGGGTATGGACAGACAGGCATTGCTGAAAAGCGTACCGGAAGGAGAGGAACGACTGCTGTTTGCGAAAGCGCTGGATCAGGCGCTTTTTGCCATGAAACGCAGACAGCCTGCTTTCACAGATTTTATGGATAGGGCAAAGTGCGCCCGTTTTGCGGAGCGGCTGTGCGGCATCTGGGAATTGAACGTGACCCTTTTTGGGGGCATGGAGGACTGTGAACGGCAGATGATGGGCTTTTCTCTGGCGGAAGAAGAACTTCTTTTGGAAAAATTTCCCATCAAAATCATTAAAATCAGAAGAAAAAGCAAAAAATTCGGACAGGCAGACCTGAGCCACAGGGATTATCTGGGTTCTATTCTGGGACTGGGCATCGACCGCGGCAAGGTGGGCGATATTCTGGTGGCGGAGGATTCTGCGGTCTGTTTTGTGGCGGAAGAAATTTCGCCCTACATAACTGCTGTGCTGGAGCAGGTCTCCAAAACTGCCGTGGTGGCGGAGGAGACAGAGGGGGCGGATGCCGTACCCCGGCGACAGACAGAAACAAAGCGACTGACGGTGGCTTCCATGCGGCTGGATGCCGTGGCGGGGGAAGCGTTTCACCTGGCAAGAGGAAAGGTGCAGACCCTCATCGGCGCAGAAAAAGCAACAGTCAACTGGAACATCGTAACAAATACGTCCCATCTGTTAAAGGAAGGGGATATGGTATCCCTGCGGGGCTTTGGGCGTTTTCGCATCAAAAGCATCGGCGGGAAAACCAAAAAAGACAGAACTGGATTGGAAATCGAAAAATATGTGTAAGGAGGGTTTTTCGTGATCACACCCAATGATATCGCGACCAAGGACTTTAAAAAGGTGGCTGTAGGCTATTCCCCCGAAGAAGTAGATACATTCCTGGATGATATCTACGAGGACTATGAAAAGCTGTACAAAGAAAGCCTGAGGGAAAGAACAAAAGTGGAAACTGTGGCTGAGGATACAGACCGGTTGAAGCATCTCGAAAAATCTATCGAGCGCACACTGAGCTTTGCAGAATCCGCTGCAGAAGAAACAAAGGCGGCAGCCAAAGCCGAAGCAGAGGCTATCATCAAGGAAGCGAAACAGCAGGCTCAGGATATCCTTTCCACAGCAAGAACAAAGTCTTACGAGCTGGAACAGGAGATCGCAGCTTTGGAAAATCGCTACGAACTGATGAAAACAAGAATAAAACTGCTGCTTTATGCAGAAATCGAACTGCTGGATAAAGGCGAGATCTTGGCAGAAAAAGAAGCAAACGCACAGGAAACAAAATAAGAACAGACAAGCTGCGGCAGAAAATGGAACCATTTTTTTGCCGTGGCTCGTTTTGTATAAAGCGGAGAAAACCGGTTTCATTTTATATGGAAGGCGGAGATGCTTGTAAACTTCGCTTTCCATATAAAATGAAGCAGATTTGCGGAGTAAATTCATTCATAGGGCGAGTCCTATGAATGAGTTTTCTGAATTTTAGAACTTCAAAAAAGTTTTTCTGAAAGGAAGGATAAATTTGAATGTAATACCGATTATTGTAACAATCGTCTTGATCTTATTGGATCAGGGGACGAAGCTTTGGGCTTTGAGCAGCCTGAAGCCCATCCACAATACCACAGTGGTGGAAGGCTTTCTGGATCTGACCTTTGTGGAAAACAGAGGGGTGGCCTTCGGGATGTTTTCCGGGCAGAGATGGTTTATTCTGGTGCTGACAGGGCTGATCGCCGGCGCACTGGTCTATTTCTACCGCACCTTGCCGAAGAAGGCGGAATATACCCCTGTCAGGATATCTCTGCTGTTGGTGCTTTCCGGTGCCATCGGCAATATCATCGACCGGGTGTTCCGTGGCTATGTGGTAGATTTTTTTGAATTTACATTTTTCGACTGGCCCGTATTCAACGTGGCAGATATCTATGTGGTCGTAGGGGTCATCCTGCTGACATTCCTGATCTTGTTTGTTGTCAAGGATGATGACCTTTCTATGAAAAAGAAAAAGGATGAATGATATGGATTATTTTACCTTTGGGGCGGAAAAGGAGGACGTTGGTACAAGAATCGACGTGTTCCTTGCCGACAATATGGAAAATCTTTCCCGCAGCGGGGTGCAGAAGCTTATTGAGGAAGGGCATATCACCCTGAACGGCGGAAAGACAAAAGCAAACTACAAACTGCGGGAAAAAGACATCATCGATGTGGAAGTGCCTGAAGTGAAAGAAGTGGAAATTTTGCCGGAGGATATCCCTCTGGATATTTTATATGAAGATGCAGATGTGATCGTGGTGAATAAGCCCCAGGGCATGGTGGTGCATCCTGCCCCCGGGCATACCAGCGGCACTTTGGTCAATGCCCTGATGTTCCATTGCGGCGATGACCTGAGCGGTATCAATGGGGAAAAACGTCCCGGTATTGTCCATCGGATCGACAAGGACACCTCTGGTGTGCTGATGATCGCCAAAAACGATATGGCCCATCAGTCTCTGGCGGCGCAGCTGGCAGAACACAGCATCACCAGAAAGTATAACGCCATTGTGTATAATGGTTTTACAGAAGATGAGGGTACTGTGGACAAGCCCATTGGCAGAAACCCCCAGGACAGAAAGAAAATGGCTGTCACGGAAAAGCACAGCCGCCATGCGGTGACCCATTACCGTGTCATCGAACGAATGGAAAAATTCACCCTCATCGAAGCACAGCTGGAAACGGGCAGAACCCACCAGATCCGTGTACACATGACCTATATCGGGCATCCCCTGTTGGGAGACCCTGTCTATGGTCCGAAAAAACAGCCCATCCAATTGGAAGGACAGGCACTCCATGCCCGTGTTTTGGGCTTTATCCACCCCAGAACCGGGGAATATCTGGAATTTGAGGCGCCTTTGCCGCCTTATTTTGAAGCATTGCTGGAACGACTGCGGAAGTAAGTAGGAGGAAACAACATGCCCCTGATGAAGAAAGACTTTTTTGGCCTTAGGGATATGAATGCGGATGATATCCGTTATATCCTGGGTACGGCTGAAACCATGAAATATATCCTGAATCAGAAAACCAAGAAAACACCCCATCTGCAGGGGAAATCTGTCATCATGCTGTTTTATGAACAGAGTGCCCGTGCCAAACTGGCTTATGAATTGGCGGCACAGCATCTGAGTGCCAATGTCATCGATATGACCAATTCCGTCCATTCCATTGAAAAGGAAAGCCTGCAGGATATGGGGCAGCTCATCGACCAGATGGGGGCGGATTTTATCATCCTGCGTCATTCTATGGCGGGCGCACCCAGGCTTTTGGCAGACTGCGTGGAAGCCTCTGTCATCAATGCGGGGGATGGTTTCAACGAAAATCCCGGTCAGTCCCTGCTGGACCTGCTGACGATCAAGGAACAGAAGGGCGGCTTTGAAGGGCTGAAGGTGGCTATCATCGGCGACTTGGTTCATAGCCGTGTTTCCAAAAGCAATATCTGGGGGCTGACAAAGCTGGGGGCGGAAGTTTGTGTTTCCGGCCCTCCTACGCTGCTTCTGCCGGATGTGGAAAAATTCGGCGTAGATGTGTATTATGATGCCAGAGAAGCAGTAAATAATGCAGATGTTATCCTGACGACCCGTATGCGTCTGGAGACGCAGGATAAGACCTTCCTGCCTTCTTTGGATGAATATAAGAGATTTTTCCGTATCGATGAAAACCTGCTGCGCTATGCGAAAAAGGACGCCATCGTCATGCACCCCGGCCCTATTCAGAGGGGCATCGAGATTTCGCCCGGTGTCATCGATGGCAAGCAGTGTATCATCAATGACCAGATCGCCAACAGCGTTGCGGTGCGTATGGCGATGTTCTATATCCTTTCTCAGGTGGGAGGTGCTTTTAGATGAAGACCATTTTGAAAAACTGCAGATTGGTTGGCACAGCCCAAGATAAAGAGACGCTTTGTGATATTTATGTGGAAAACGGCATCATTGAAAAGATCGGTCAGAGCCTTGAACTGGAAGGGGCAAAGGTGCTGGATGTGGGCGGACACATGGTTTTGCCCGGCCTCATCGATATGCACTGCAATATCTGCGACCCTGGCCATGAATATATCGAGGATATCGCCACCGTATCCCGTGCTGCCCTGCGTGGGGGCTTTACCACCATCACCTGCGAGCCAAATACCAGCCCTGCCATCGATAATAAGACCGTTGTAGAATATATCGTTTCCAAATCCAAGGAGAATTCTTTGGTGAATATCCACCCCTATGGCAGCATGTCCATTGGCTGCGAGGGAAAGGAAATGGCGGAGATCGGCGAAATGTATGATGCGGGCATCGTTGGTATTTCTGATGGGGATGAATTTACGGATTCCGCGGCATTTCTGAGAAATGTGATGGTCTATACCAAAATGTTTGACCTGCCTGTCATCACCCATTGCGAGGATAGATGGCTTTCCGGTGTGGGTGTCATGAACGAGGGCTATACGGCAGCCTGCCTTGGCCTGACGGGGATGCCCAGAGAGGCGGAAGAAGTCATTGTTGCCCGCAATCTGATCTTGGCAGAACGGACAGGGGCTAGGCTGCATCTGGCCCATATCAGCACAAAGGGTTCTGTACAGCTGATCCGGGAAGCAAAGGGCAGAGGTGTTCCTGTGACCTGTGAAACCTGCCCCCATTATTTTATCCTGACAGAAGAAGCCATTGGCGATTATGATACACTGGCAAAGGTGAACCCTCCTCTGCGTACCAAGGAGGATGTGGATGCCATTTTAGAAGGCATTGCCGATGGCACCATCGATGTCATTGCTTCGGGACACAGCCCTACCAATATGACGGAAAAAGAAAGAGAGTTCGACACTGCGGCTTATGGCATTTCCTCTCTGGAAACAGCCTTTGCCCTGAGCTATACCCATCTGGTGCAGACAGGGATCATCACTTTGGAAAAACTGATCCACATGATGTCTGTAAAACCTGCGGAGATTTTGAAGTTATATAATAAAGGCATGATATTGGAAGGAAAGGACGCTGATATCATTGTGGTGGATTTCCAAGAGACCCACCGCATCGACCCCATCCATTTCGCATCCAAGGCGAAATTTTCTCCCTTTGCGGAGGAAGAAGTGCGGGGCAAAGTCCTTTATACTATGGTGGGCGGCAAGCTTTTGCATTAAAGCCTACCGATAAATGAGGTGTAAATGAATGTATTTGAAACGATTGGACTTACAGGGTTTCAAATCCTTTCCTGAAAAAGTGAAGCTGGAATTCAACCCCGGCGTAACGGCTGTGGTCGGCCCCAATGGCAGCGGCAAGAGCAATGTTTCCGATGCAGTGCGTTGGGTGCTGGGGGAACAGCGTGCCAAAAGCCTGCGAGGCGATAAGATGGAGGATATCATCTTTGCCGGCACGGAAAACCGAAAGCCCCTGGGCTTTGCAGAGGTCTCCATTCTGATCGATAATCAGGATGGCAAGCTGCCTTTGGAATATTCTGAGGTGCAGGTGACCAGACGGGTGTTCCGCAGCGGCGAGAGTGAATATCGCATCAACGGCACAGCCTGCAGGCTGAAGGATATTCAGGAATTGTTTATGGATACGGGCGTTGGTCGAGAGGGGTATTCCATCATCGGGCAGGGGCGTATCGACGAAATTTTGAGCGCGAAAGGCGAGGAACGCCGCCGTATTTTTGAAGAAGCGGCGGGGATCGTAAAATATAAAACAAGAAAAAACGAAGCAGCCAATAAGCTGGAAAAGGAACAGCAGAACCTGCTCCGTGTGGATGATATCATCGGGGAGCTGGAAGTGCAGGTGGGCCCTCTGGAACAGCAGAGCGAAAAAGCCAAAGAATATCTGCGGCTGAAGGAACACCTGAAACAGGCGGAAACGGCGGCATTCTGCAAGGATGCGGAACGCATCGGCAGCCAGCTGGAAAAACTGGAGCAGGACGAAGCTGCTGCCAGGGGACAGATGGCAGACAGCCTGCAGAAAAGCAGTGCAGAGAAGGAAAACGCTGCTGCCCTGAGAGAAAGAGCCGAAGAACTGGACAGCCTTTTGCAGCAGCAGAATGAGAAAATGACCGAGCTGCGAGGGGAAATGGAAAAGACCGAGGGCGAGATTCGCCTGCGGGAAGAACAGCGGCAAAACGATGCGGCAAACAGAAGCCGTATCGAAGGGGAAATGGCGGAAAAAGCCAGGAAACAGGCGGAAAATGAAGCAGAACAGGAGCTTTGTCAGAGCAAAATGGCAGGGCTCAAGCTGGATATGGACCGCCAACAGGAAGAGTTGGACAAACTGGAAGAAAAATATGCTTCCCTGAGTTCTGCCATGAGCCAAAATGAAACAAAAGCGGAATCCTTCAAGGATGAGATTTTTGAGCAGATCCGCATCGGCACAGAAGCCAAAGGGGAGATCTCCAAAAGAGAAGCCATGATGGAACAATTCCTTGCCAGAAAAGAGCAGCTTTTGGCGGAAAAAGAACATACGGAAAGCCGTCTGCACCAATATGAAGTGCATTTGCAGGCGTTGGAAAAGCAGGAGAACGACCGAAAAGAACATATCCAATACTTAGAACAGGAGCTGGATGCCCTGGAGCAGGACAGAGCCCATGCGGCCCGGGAAAAGCAGAAGGCAGAAGCCAGCCTTTCGGGACAGGAAAAACGTATTTCCGAGACCCGTTCCCGTCTATCCCTGCTGATGGAAATGGAACGGGAGCATGAAGGCTTCTACAACAGTGTAAAGAGCCTGCTGAACTTGCCGGATAAGGAAGAGAGAGGCATTTGCGGTGCCATTGGGCAGCTGTTGAAGGTGGAAGAGGAATATGAAACTGCCATCGAAGCGGCCTTGGGCGGCGCACTGCAGAATGTGGTCACCGAAACGGAAGAGGATGCCAAGGATGCTATCCAATACCTGAAAAAGTATAATCTGGGCCGTGCTACATTCCTGCCTGTGACAGCCATCAAAGGCAGACCCTTGGAAGGCAAAAATGCCATCATGGCAGAGGTGGGCGTCATCGGCACTGCCTACGATCTGGTGACTTTCGATGAAAAATTCCGACAAATCGCATTGAATCTGCTGGGACGCATCATCGTGGTACAAAATCTGGACAAAGCCGTACAGCTGGCGAAAAAATATCGTCATCAGTATAAATTGGTCACACTGGAAGGGGATATCCTGAACCCCGGCGGTGCCATGACCGGTGGTTCTGCCCAGAAAAAAGCTCTCCACGTTTTTGGCAGAAGCAGAGAGATCAGAAACCTGAGAGAAGCCCTGCAGACAGCAACGGACGATGCATCTATGCTGCGGGAAAAACTGCTGCTGGCCAATGAAGACCTGCAGGAGATCGAAGAAGAAACTGTTGATAAAAAAATGGAACTGCAGAAGGTCATGGTCACCCTGACCAGCGGCAGCGGCGAAAAGGAAAAGACTATTGTCGATAAACAGGAAGCAGAGGAAAAGCTTTCCTTGCTGCAGTTGGAAGAAACACAGCTGACAGAACAGTTGGCGGGGGCCGAAGGGGAGATCGCTTCCTTCCGGGAAGCGGCAGAAGCTTCCGAAAAAGCCATGGCGGATGCCAATGAACAGCTGGCGTCCTTCCAAAGCAACCTGACAGGAGATAAGGAAGAGCGGGATGCTCTGATGGAAGAGATCACCCGGAAGAAGATCGACCTTTCCTCTGCAGGTCAGAATATCTACAGCACCGAAGAAACCCTGTTGCGCCTGAAAGAAGAAAACGCTGTGTTGATGAAAGATCAGAAAAAAGCCGCGGAACAGCTGGCTTTCTATGAAAAAAATACCGACCTGCGGGCAGAACAGCAGGAAGACCTGAAACAAAAGGCTGCCGACCTGCATCAGCAGGCGGAAGCTTTGCAGGAATGCCTGAATGAAACAACGGCAGAAAAAGCCCAGACCACAGAAACAGCCGCAAGGACAGAAGCAGCCGCTGCAGAATGGAAGGAAACGGCGGGCAAGCTGGAAAACGAGATCTTCCGCATTTCTACCAAAAAGGAAAAACTGGAAGAAGAAAAACAGCGTATCACTGCCCAAATGTGGGAGGAATATGAAATGACCCTCCGTATGGCCCAGGAATATGCGGCAAACCTGCCGGAGGATGGGGAAAAACGCCCCGTCAAGGAATGGAAAAATAGGATCCGTGCCTTGGGGGATGTCAATGTGGGTGCCATCGAGCAGTATAAAGAAGTGAAGGAACGCTATGAATTCCTGACAGCCCAGAGAGAGGATATTCTGGAGGCGGAAGAAAAGCTGCGCCAGATCATCGAAGAGCTTTCTCTGCTGATGGAAAAACAGTTCCGGGAGCAGTTTGCGGTCATTTCGGAAAACTTTTCCAAGGTGTTCCAGGAAATGTTTGGCGGCGGCAAGGCATACCTGAAATTGATGGACACAGAGCATGTACTGGAATCTCCCATCGAGATCGTTGCACAGCCCCCCGGCAAAAACCTGCAGAATATGCAGCTGCTTTCCGGTGGGGAGCGGGCATTGACGGCCATTGCCATCCTGTTCTCTATCCTGAAGATGAAGCCTTCGCCTTTCTGTATTCTGGACGAGATCGAGGCGGCGCTAGACGATGCCAATGTCAGCCGCTACGCCCAGTACTTGAAGCGGTTCAGTGAAGAGACTCAGTTCATCGTCATCACCCATCGAAAGGGTACCATGGAACAGGCAGATGTGTTGTATGGCGTGACGATGCAGGAAAAAGGCATTTCCAAGCTGATTTCTGTGGACTTTTCGGATGCACAGAAAGATGCTCTGGTGGGATGACGGAAAGACCAAAGACCTTATGGTGAGGCTTTGATATAGAAATAAATTTTGAAGGAGAAGAAAAAATGGGATTATTTGATTTTTTCAAAAAGAAACCAACAGAAGAAACGCCCGCAGTCGAAGAACGGCAGGAAGGTGTTGTGGAGATCGAAGGGCTGGAAGTGGAAACAGGCACGGAGAACGATGAGATCCTTTTGGATGTAGATGGCAAAAAGGATATGAATGCCGCTGTCCATGCAGTGATGGACGAAGAAGAAATTCAGATCGATCGTGCCGGCGAAGATATCCTGTATCAGGAGGATGCAGCGGAAGAAAATGAAATCGAAATTGAATTCACAGCCGAGGATGGCGAAGAGGTGCTGACAGCAGAAAGTGAAGCAGAAGCAGAGGCCATTCTGGATGAACTGACAGACATGGCTGGCGAAATTTTGGCAGAAAAACCTCTGGCAGACGATGAAGTGGTCGTTGCTTTGGAGGATGGCGAAGTTTTCACAGCAGATAACGAAGCAGATGCCATTGCCTTTGTGGAAGAGCTTTCCAGTGTAGCGGAAGAATTGGCAGAGGAATGCAATCAGGAAGAGCCTGCGGCGGAAGAAGCGGCAGAAGAACCTGTTCAGGAAGAAACAGCTCAGGAAGAACCCGCAGAAGAAAAGCCTGCCAAAATGGGCTTCTTTGCCAAGCTGAAGGCAGGGCTGGATAAGACAAGAAAGAACATCCTTGGCGGCGTGGACGGCGTTTTGGGTGCCTTTACTAAAATTGACGAGGATTTGTTTGAGGAGTTGGAAGAAGCCCTCATCATGGCGGACTTGGGCGTGCAGACTACCATGGATATCGTGGAAAACCTGCGGAAACGGGTGAAAAAAGAACACGCCACAGACCCCGCAGTCATCAAAGATATGCTGATTGATGAAATTACAGCTATTTTGGAAGAGGGCGCAGAGGAAGAAGAAAATCTGCCTTCTCCTTCTGTGCTGCTGGTGATTGGCGTCAATGGTGTTGGGAAAACAACGACTATTGGCAAGCTTGCCCACAACTTTAAGGAGGATGGCAAATCTGTCCTGTTGGCGGCGGCGGATACCTTCCGTGCAGCAGCCATCGACCAGCTGGAGATCTGGGGCGAACGTTCCGATATCCAGGTGGTGAAGCATGAAGAAAAATCCGACCCTGCGGCAGTTGTGTTCGATGCAGTCCATGAAGCAAGAAAGCAGAACGCAGACCTGCTCATCTGCGACACGGCAGGCCGTCTGCATAACAAGAAAAACCTGATGGAAGAGCTGAAAAAGATCGCTCGTGTCATCGAAAGAGAATACCCCGCTGCCCATAAGGAAGTTTATCTGGTGCTGGATGCGACCACAGGTCAGAATGCCCTGCAGCAGGCGAAGCTGTTCAAGGAAGTTGCCGATATCACAGGTATCGTGCTGACAAAGCTGGACGGTACAGCAAAGGGCGGCATTGTGGTGGCCATCAAGAGTGAATTGCAGATCCCCGTGCGCTATATCGGCGTAGGCGAAGGGATCAACGATCTGCAGAAATTCAATGCGGCAGAATTTGCCGGTGCATTGTTTGGTAAGGAGGCATAAGAAATGTCTGAAGAGATCAAAAGAGAAAATGCCGTATATGAATACGGTGAACTGGAACAGAGAACAGAACGCCGCCCCGCAAAGGTGACGCCTTATGAAAGAGAAATATGTCAGCACATGGAAGGATTGTTCCCCCATCGTGTGACAAGGGTCTATCGTGAGATCGATTCCGAATTCCTGAATGTGAATGTTTATGTGATGAAAGCACCTACAAAGAAGGACTTTCATGTCATTTATACCACCGGCATGAGCGCAATGCCCATGACCCTGCCCCCGGAATTCCTGCCTAAGTATAAGGATTTGGAACGGGCGGAATTGCTGCTGTTTTTGCCTGCGGAATGGGATATCCTGACGGGCTATGAAACAGATAAGGACGTACCCGACCATCTTTGGTGGCCTGTGGGGCTGATGAAGTATCTGGCTCGGTTTCCTCATGAATTCAAAACATGGCTGGGCTGGGGACATACCCTGCCCAATTCTGCGGAGTGCGTGCCCTATGACGACAGCACAAAGCTTTGCGGCGTGATGCTGGGGGCATTGCAGGAAAATATCAGTATGTTCCGCACAGAAGATCATACGCAGATCAATATGTACTGCGTGATGCCTTTGTATAAAGAAGAAATGGAATATCAGAAAAACGAAGGCACAGAAGCACTGATGCAGAAGCTGGCGGCACTGAATGGCTTTGGGATGATCGTATTCCCTGACCGACCCAATGTTTGCGCGGAAGAAGAATAAGTAGAAAGAGAGCGGCGAAAGCGGCTCTCTTTTTCATAAAAATGACCGCCTAACCTGCAAGTTAGACGGTCAAACACCATTTTTCAGAACTGACTGACCTACCACAAGCGGTAATCCTTTTTTATGCTTAGAAGCCTTTATCGAATGGTAATGTTAGCAAGCCCGACATGTGGTTCCCAAAAGGCATCTGTGGTGCAAACAATTTTAAGTTGCAGTCCGTGATTCAAGGGAATAGATACCGTTTGTGGCAATCTTCCTGCATCTATATCTATCTCTTCTACAACTCTGCCATCTACAATAAAAGTTAAGGTTGCATCGCTCTGGCTTGAATAGCCTGAACTGTCAATGTGACCATAGGTAAACTCCATGGTAGAATATTGACCGTTTAAATTAAATAGAGCATAGGCATTATCTGCAAAAATATCAAATCCATTGCTATATTTTTGTCCGGACATCGGAAAACTTTTTCCTTCAGATTTTAAAACTTTTTTAAAGTTACTTTGTTGGTAAGGCGGGCAAACATCTACCAAATAGGTTTCATTTGCGGTCATTTCATCCCATAGATAGACACTCTTTGTTCTGCCATCCCATGTAACACCAAAATCTGCTAGATTGGCAGTAGCACGCAAGGGCAAATACGTGGTTCCGTTATAGATGAAGGGCTCTACCTTTTTGCCGTTTGCATCTTTCAAGTTGCACAAAGTGTTGTCCTTGTAAACCTTAATGTTGTCGTACTGTACAGTGATCGTTTCCATGTTGCTTTTGGCATATGCAACACCGCATGTTCCGATGGAGCCAATCAATAAGCCTGCAACGATTCCTTTTAATTCTTTTTTCAAAATATGACCTCCTTCTACAAATGTCAATATGTGTACCTTTTGAGACCTATTTCTGTATAACAAGAATACTATAAAATTCCCGATTTTGCAACATATTTTGATTGTTTTTACAAAAAAGCAGTGTACATATCGATTCCAATTTGCTAATCCAACATTTATCAATAAGTACACTTTTTGAGACAATTTTTTTGTCTGTAAAATCTGGTATTCTCGTAAGCGGCGATAAAATGTCGCTCTGCTCAAATCACATTTTTTCAACACTTCCTCAAAATCCAGCGTTCCTTTTTGCCATGCGGCGACAATCTCTCCGAAATCCTCCGGCACTTTCTTCATGGGTCTGCCGAATTTCACGCCCTTTTGCTTGGCGGCGGCGATGCCCTCCGCCTGCCGTTTTCGGATATTCACCCGCTCGTTTTCTGCTACAAAGGACAAAATTTGCAGCACCAAATCCGCAATGAAGGTGCCCATCAGGTTTTTTCCGTTTCTGGTATCCAGCAAGGGCATATCAATGACGCAGATATCCACGCCGATTTCCTTCGTCAGGATACGCCATTGTCGCTGAATCTCCTCATAATTGCGTCCCAGTCGGTCGATGCTTAAAATATAGAGCAAATCGCCTTGCTTCAATTTTTTCACCAGCTTTTTATATTGGGGGCGTTGGAAATCCTTTCCCGATTGCTTATCCAGAAAAATATTTTTCTCGGGGATATGCTGTTCTTCCATGGCTAGCATCTGCCTGTCCTCGTTTTGGTCTGTGCTGGATACCCTGATATATCCGTATGTTTTCAATAAAATCCCTCCTTTTGCATCCTATTTTAAAAAATATGAGGTTTCAAAAAGACTCATTTTGAGAAATGTCCCTTTTTGTCGGTTCATTTTTCTTTTCCATTCAGCAAAATCGACAGGTTTTACCGCTTCGTCCGCCTATAATCAAAACTATGGAGGAAAGATATGGAACCAACAATTTACATAGATGTATTGTTTTTCGTGACCTGGGGCATGGATGCCTTTCTGCTCTGGGCGGCGGGGCGCATCGCTGGCTTTCGGGGAAAGAACTGGCGTATTCTTTTGGGCGGGTTTCTTTCGGCGGTGCTGTATTGCGGATGGCTTTGTCTGTTTCGGAAAAACGGCGGCTTGCTTTTGTCTCTGCTGCTTTTGACGGCGGGAACGGCTGTGGCCTATTTTCCTAAACGGCTGCGGAATTTCCTGCGGCTTTTTGGGGCGGCATTGCTGGCGTCCTTCCTGATGGGCGGTGGTGTAAACGTGCTTTTTACTATGACCCAAGCCCAGCGTTTTTTGGGGCAGGGCATCGCTTTGCGAAAGGGATATCCCTGGTGGCTGCTTCCTTGGTCTGTGATCACGGCATATCTCCTGCTGAAATGGGGAGGAAGATGGATGGAAAGCCATATCCAGCGCAGATGGGAATTTTGCACGGCGACTGTCCGTTGGAAGGGAAAGCAGGCAGAGGGGCGCACCCTGATCGACACCGGAAACGGCTTGCGGCAGCGGGATGGACGAGGCGTAGCCGTTTTGGAGATTGCCGCATTGCTGCCTCTTTTCACGGCGGAGGAAAGCGTCCGTATCCTTTCCGGGCAGATGGAGGAACTTGGTCTGGAATTTATCCCCTTTACCAGTTTGGGCAACCCCGACGGGAAGCTTTGGGGGATACGGGCGGAAGAATTGAGCTTATCCTTTGGAGAGCAGAGGATCCTACATAAAAATATTTTTCTGGGCATTTCTATGGAAGCATTTACAGGGTCATATGAAGGGCTGGTGCCGCCCTGTTTATTAGAGGAGGAATCAGGATGAAAGAATGGAAATATTTGCTGTTTTTGGCGAAATACCATGCAGAA
>SFGI01000057.1 GCA_004557645.1 [Eubacterium] saphenum
GATGCTTTTTGTTCTTTTGCTTAAGCTTTAATCTCACCCGCAGAGCGGGCGGTTGTTAAAGCCCGCTTCGCAGTCTTCAGCACTAAAGTAATAAAACAAAGAGCGGGAGAAACCTCCCGCTCTTTTCGCTTTAAAATTATTCTGCTTCTGTTTCTTCTGTTTCTGCCACTTTGATGGCGATACCCAGTTCATCCAGCTGTTTTTCTTCTACCACGCCGGGTGCATCTGTCATAGGGCAGGATGCATCTTTTACCTTAGGGAAAGCGATAACGTCACGGATGCTGCTTGCGCCGCTCATCAGCATGATGATTCTGTCCAGACCGAAGGCCAGACCACCGTGAGGGGGCACACCATATTTGAAGGCATCCAACAGGAAGCCGAAGCGTTCCTGGGCATCTTCCTGAGTGAAGCCCAGCAGTTCGAACATCTTCTGCTGGATATCTCTGCGGTGGATTCTGATGGAGCCACCGCCCAGTTCGTAACCGTTCAGAACGATATCGTATGCTTTCGCACGGACTGCACCGGGGTTTGTATCGATCAGTTCCAGGTCTTCATCCATAGGTGCTGTGAAAGGATGGTGTACGGCAACATATCTGTTTTCTTCTTCATCCCATTCCAGCATAGGGAATTCTGTGATCCACAGGAATGCGAAATCGTCGGGTCTTGTCAGTTCCAGCATTCTGGACAGTTCCAGACGCAGGGCACCCAGAGAGTCGAATACCACTTTATCCTTATCTGCACAGATCAGGATCAGGTCGCCGGGTTTGCCTTCCATAGCGTCCACGATCTCCTGCATTTTTTCAGGTGTAAAGAATTTTGCGATCTGAGATTTCAGGCTGCCATCTTCGTTGACAACGATCCAAGCCAGACCTTTTGCTCTGTATGTTTTTACGAATTCAACCAGAGAGTCGATCTTCTTTCTGGGGAAGGAACCGCAGCCCTTTGCGTTGATCGCACGTACGCTGCCGCCGTTTTCCAGAGCGGATTTGAATACTACGAATTCTGTGCCTGCAACCACATCAGAGATGTTTTTCAGTTCCATGCCAAAACGTACATCGGGCTTATCGGAACCGAAACGTTCCATCGCTTCTGCATAAGTCATTCTGGGCAGAGGCAGTTTGATATCCACATTCATCAGGTCTTTGAATACCTTCTGCATCATTCTTTCGTTGATATCCATGATATCATCGATATCTACGAAGGACAGTTCCATGTCCACCTGTGTAAATTCAGGCTGTCTGTCGGCACGCAGGTCTTCATCACGGAAGCATTTTGCGATCTGGTAATATCTGTCCATGCCGGAAACCATCAGCAGCTGTTTGTACAGCTGAGGGGACTGGGGCAGACCATAGAAATTGCCGGGGTGTACACGGCTGGGTACCAGATAGTCTCTGGCACCTTCAGGGGTGGATTTGCCCAGGATAGGTGTTTCGATCTCCAGGAAGTTTTCGCTGTCCAGGAAGTTTCTCATCACCTGTACGACTTTATGGCGCAGTACCAGGTTTTTCAGCTGAGAAGGTCTTCTCAGGTCCAGATAACGATATTTCAGACGCAGGTCATCTTTTACTGTGATATTGTCTTCGATCTGGAAAGGTGTTGTTTCAGATTCGGAAAGGATACGCAGTTCCTTTGCGATGATCTCGATCTTACCAGTTTTCATGTTGGGGTTGATATTGCCCTCTGTTCTTGCAGCAACCAGACCTTTTACTGCCAGTACATATTCACTGCGGACTGTTTCCGCTTTTGCAAACAGTTCTTTTTCTGCTGTGTTGCCATCGATGGCGATCTGCACCAGACCGGTTTTGTCTCTCAGTGCAATGAAGATCAGCTGACCCAGGTCACGGCGACGCTGAACCCAGCCCATCACTGTCACTTCCTGACCGATCATGTTTTCGTTCACGTTGCAGCACATGCAGCTTCTTTTTAAACCTGTTAAAGATTCACCCATGTTCGTATCTCCTTACTTTATATTCTATTTCTGTTTTTTTAAATAGTTGTCCATCCTTAATATCATAAACACTTTTCCCGAAAAAGTAAAGTTTTCAGGGAAAAAAAGCCGTTTTTTTGAAAAAAATCTCTCCTTGTCTCTTTTCTGAAAAAGTACTATAATGGATAATTATGAAAATAAAATTTACAGAAATATCCGAACATTTCTGAAAGATAAGGAGTGGGCGAAATGAACCAACATAAAATCATCACCATCAGCCGCCAATATGGCAGCGGCGGGCGTATCGTCGGCAAAAAACTGGCAGATGCCCTTGGCATCCCCTTTTATGATAATGAACTGATCACCATGGCAGCAGAAAAAACAGGTCTTTCCGTGGAATGCTTCAAAGATGCGGAAAAAACCTCGATCGGCAACCTGTTCTTCTCTCTGACCTCCCTGACCCCCAGTCTGGACTCTGTTGGTCTGCCCCTGAATGAAAAAATCTTTCTGGTGCAGTCTCAGGTCATCAAGGAAGTGGCAGAAGAAGGTCCTTGTGTCATCGTGGGCCGTTCTGCAAACTATGTTTTGTCCGAAAACCCCAACTGCATCAATATCTTCCTGCAGGCAGATCTGCCCGATCGTGTAGAACGGGCCATCCATACATATCACCAGGACCCTCAGGGGGCAGAAGCTATGGTCATCAAGGCAGATAAACGCCGTGCCAACTATTACAACTACTTTACAGGCGGAAAATGGGGCAAAGCAGAAAATTATGACCTGATTTTAAATACATCCAGAATGGATCTGGATAAGATCGTAGAAGTCATCAAGACTTATGTTTCTTTGAGATGACATGAAAAAGCAGACCGTAACGGTCTGCTTTTTTTGCTCTTGATGTATGATGCTGATTATAGATGAAGGCTTTTGGCTTCAGACGTTCTCGAATTTCGGCTCATTCGAGTTAAAATCCAAGTTAAACAAACCAAATGTATCCCCATTTTGAACTGTTTCAGCAAAGTTTTCCTTTTCTCCCCCTATTTTTTGGAACAAAAAGTATAAAACCGAATCAAAGCATACTCTTATACTCTTCCGTAAGGATCAATACGCCCCGTCCATTGCGGGCAATTCCAGCCCACTCCAAAACAGCCGCCATTACAAATACAGGATCATACACAGAGTCGCCAACCTCATAGCCACGGTACTTTGCAATCACACCGACAACAGTCGTTTCTTCGCATCCTGCATCACCTAGCTTGAAATTCCTTCCATTCCCTTTTCGTGCTCGTCCACCCTGTTCCATCAGAAGATTTACAATGATATCAAAAACAGTATATTCATAGGCTGGCTTAATAGGCAGCTTATCACTGGAAAATGTCACGCCGTCCGGTTCTGCACAAATTTCACAAGGGAGCCCCCTTGCTGTATATACCGTAACACGGCCGCCATTTTCCTTGAGTCTCGCTTTAATCATTTCAGATGCTTTTCTGCTGGTATAATCCACCTTCAAATTACTCGTATCCATTTCTTTAGGTTCCTCCTTTTCCACCGCTTCACTTAAGTTTAATGCAGTAAGTAGCTCATCCAATTTCTTTTTAACAGTAGGATATGATATCTGTAAATCGGACTGCACCTCTTTTAGGCTCCCCCTGCTTTTCAAAAAGGAAAGGAGAAACTCATACTGTCCTTTGTCAAGTTGATCAAAAATACTTATTTCAAAATCATTTTTTAATTCCATACCACAGTCAGGGCACTGCAATGTAGAAATCCGTAAAGTTCCCTGACACCCAGGACATCTGGAAATAAGCTGTTTCATATCAATCACCTCTATACATAATATAATAATAGGTTTCATTTTTGTCAATATAGTGTTTAATAAATTTGATAACTATATTTATTTAGATGAAAACTAAATATGCTGTTTTAAATTGTAGGCAAAAAATAATAGGTACTCGGCTTTTACACCAAATACCCATTATCTCATTCCAACTCCGCCTGATAGATGCATAACCGTTTTTTCAAATTTCTTTCTTCTGAGCATCCGTCCAAAAATGTAGTTACTTTTTCCCCCTTACAAAACCTTTTCCACCCTTGTGCCCGGGAAATAATATTCGATGATCTGAGAAGAACTTTTTCCTTCCTCCGCCAGTTTTTTCGCCCCATATTGGCTCAGACCAACGCCGTGTCCGTTCCCGCCGCCGTAAAGGGCGATGCCCGTCAGTTTCCCTTCCTCGTTCCGCATTTCCTTCACCGCAAAAAAACCGCTGGGCAGCATGGTATTTCCCGTCAGGGAATCGCCGCTTTTTCTTTGCAGATAGATGGGCTCACCGATGGTCAGCTTCGTAGGCGAAAGCACCTTTCGAATGGCATTTTCCGTTTTCACCGTTGCCGTTCCTTTCTCAAAGGTCAGTTTCAGCTCCATGGCAACGCCGCCTTCGCCTCTTCTTGTCACCGTCATCCCCTGCAGTCTGCCAAAGTCGGACGGATTCCCTTCCACAGTGCAATTGGATATGGTTTTCAATGTTTTTTCTAAAATCTCAGTCAGCTGTCCGCAGCTGAAATATACCTTCCAGCGATACCAAGGGGAATCCATGTCATAGCCCTCCTGCTCCCAATCCTGCCAGAAGGCCAGCCATTCCTCCTCCGTTTTCGGCGCCGCAAAATCCCCGTAGGCTTGGGCCTGCAGATAAGATTTTCCTGTGCCGCTGAAAGAGCCGTCCTTCGACCAGACCTCTTCGCTCCCTGCCCCAAATCCGCAGGAAGTAGAATAAAAATAGGTCTGGGCCACCGTCCCCTCTTCCGTCACAGCACAAAGCCCATCCGTAGCCTTTACCGCCGCTTCTGCCGTCTCATTTTTCCCATAGCCCAAATATACCTGGCTGGCGGTGGTATCCGTCACATGGGCACCATAGCCACAATAGGTGTTGCCATAAAATTGATTATAGGCATAGCTTCGTGCCGTAATGGCCTGAGCCTCCAGGGCTGTCTGCCCAAAGCCGGTGGGCATTTCATGGGGCACCACCCCCAGCAGATATCGCTCCATGGGCAGTTCATTGATGATAGAAAAGCTGTTTTCCCCCCTTCTCTCCAGTTCCAGAACACCCTCGTATGCACAGGAAGTTCCATCTGCAAATGCTAATTGAATGGGCTTTTCCGCTGTCACCGTCAGGATGCCATAGTCAAACCAAGGCAGATCCGCCGTCAATGTTGCTTTTGCCCCCACCGGGAATTTCTTTTTGCCGTTCCCATTGGAAAGGGTAAATTCCCCTTCGGACGAGACCGTCACTGTTTCCTGCTCGGCGCCCTTCAGGAACACCCGCATATTTTTCAGCACAGCATCCTCCTGAACGACTGCCCCACAAATCTCTCCGTCTTTTTCAAAATATTCTGCTGTGTCCGTGCCGCAGATTAGATCAGTGAAATCATCCTCTCGGATCTCTTCTCCTCTGGCATCATAAATACGGGCATCTTCCGCCCAATTTTTCTCCCCCTTTTCCGCCAGATAGATTTCTTCTCTATTTACCCGCTTCACAGTGCATTTTCCCAGCTCTGCCGCAGGCGTTACTTCCGTCACTATGCCTTCTTCCAGCTTCACATCGCAAATGGCTGTCTCTATTTCTCCCCCATAGGCAAAGGCTGCGCCGCCATCCCCTGTTTCCAGCAGCAGTTTCCCGTCCTCTTCATGGCAATAAATATTTTTCACCACTGGGGACAATGCCTCCACCGTCAGCAGCGCCACGACCTCCCCGTCCTTTTCCAGAAAGGTGATGCGGCTGTATGTATAGGGCTGCAGATCCAGCCCTTCTGCCGTAAATTTTCCCGTATCGCAAAGGCCATCCGCATCCAACACCACGGCATTCTCTGTTTCTATACCGTAGGAATACAGGCTGTCCTCCCCCCGTCTGGCTTTCAGGGCCGTTTCCAGCAGCTGCACCCAAAGTTCATAGGACACCGCCATATTTTTATTCTCATCAGTCAATACGATGCGACTGTCGTAATCCGGTGCCAGCCTGTCCATCAACGCCTGGGCCTCCCAAAGGGTCAGGTCATCCCGAGGACGAAAGGTGCCCTCCTCGCTGCCGGCAAAAAAACCTTGCTCCACGCAGCCTGCAATATACGGATAGGCCCAATCCTCCGCTGTTACGTCGGGAAACGCTTCTTCCGGGGAAAGGGCTGCCAATTCAGCAGGGGAATAAAAAGCACAGGCAATGGTCTTGGCAGCCATTTCACGGCTGATCGCCATATCTCCGCCGATGTGTCCCGTCTGGGCCCGCTGGGGTCCATCCCCTTCTGTTCCGCATCCCGTCAGGAGCAGCACCGCCGCCCCTGCCAATATCCATTTTTTCATTGTACCAACTCCTTATCGGTACAAGTATATGCCCCAGAAAAAGAAAAAGAACGGATGAACCGTTAGGCTCATCCGCTCTGTAAACTACTATTTAGTTTTCCCAAATCTTTTCGGCTTTGATTGCTGTCCAGTTTTCGTAATCGG
>SFGI01000058.1 GCA_004557645.1 [Eubacterium] saphenum
GGGTTCAGGTAGGAATAATACCCCGGGTTTCCGTTTTCATCAATATTTGTACACATTTCGGGGATATTGGCGATGACCTGCCCTGTCAGGGCTGCGAAGGCAGGAAAGAAACGAAGTTCCCGTTTCTTTGTTTCTGCCAGAAAGTGGGATACATCCAGCCGTACGGTAATGCTGTTGACAGATTTGACAAAGCCTTTGGTGTAATACTCGAAATGGCTGCTGCGGGGCCATGTATTTCTATCGTAAAGTGTAAAGGTCGCTTCTTTCATGGGGATCATCCTTTCCGGTTTTGGTATATTTCGATTATAACACAAAAGCCCCTCTTGAGAGGGGCTTTTTATCATGCTTAGTACTTTAATGTTACAGTTTTTGTTTTGGAATCCCAGTCCAGCTGAGAACTGTCGATTTCCATAATGCTCATCCAATCCCGCAGGGAAACGAACAATCTGCCGTTCTTTGTTTCAGCGGGGGTAGAAAGTTCGATTTTTTCTGTACCTTTTTTGTAGGTCTCCTGACCGGGGGTGATCACCACCAGTTTATTGTTTACGAAGGTATATGCAGCTTTTTGTTCGGCACTCCATTTTACCTCCTGTTCAGGGTTGGAAACTTCCAGCAGAGCCCGCAGAGGCAGCATCGTATAGCCATTGCTCAGGTAAGGGGAAACATCTGCAGTGTAGGAAATCTTACCGTTTTTCACGATAGAAGGGCTGCCGACGGTGATTTGATATTCAGCTGTTGTTACAGGTTCTTCTTTTTCCGGCTCTTTTTCCGGGGTTGTTTTCTGTGTTTTCTTCACTAGTGTGATGGTTTCCTCATCCTTATCATGCTCTTCGGAATAATCGAGCCAGTTATCGGAAGGGGTCACAGAGGATTTATGGGTCACAGTGATATTACGGTCGGTGCAGTCGTCGGGGAAAATGACTTTTGCTTTGTCCTGCACGCTGATGATAGGATTTTTGCCTTTGGCTTCATCTACATAAATCACATAGCCTTCAGGTTCGATGGTAACTTCCACTTTTTCATCGAAGATCAGAGGACCATGATCCACATAAATGGCACTGGCACCATAGCTGTCTGTGGTGATTTTCAGTTTGCCGTCACCGGAGATATATAATTCCCCTTCACAATAAATACCGGCACAGTGATAGGAGTAGGTGTTGATTTCATTATCGTCCCCTTCCAGATAAATGACACTTTCATCAGGCAGAAAAATCGCAGCCTGTTTTTCCATTTTTCCTACGGGCACGACAGCATGGAAATCTTCCAGTGTTAGGATATGAGAACGGGAATCCCATTCCCAGCCATCTCCTTCACAGTCTTCTCTGTTGTTGCGGAAATCCATCACCCAGTTGGTGATCTCCATAGGTTCGTCCGCAGCAAAAGCGGAAACGGGACATGCACCAAATAAAATCGCAGTTGCCAGAATACCGCAAAATGGTTTCTTGTTCATGTAAATTCCTCCTTTTGTCGAAAATTCTCTTCTGTTCTATTTTACCATAAATAGAAGCATGCGCCAAGAGCCGGAAAGGCAGACAGAGCTTCTTTGTGTTTTTGACGGGCAGCATGGGATTTTGTTCCATTGACGCAGATTTTTATGGAAACTGGGTAGTTGGACTGGTATATCCGCATAAAATCATGTATAATGGAAAATAGCCATTTTATAGCTATTTTTGCAGGTTGTCCAAGACCTGTATTGTTTTGAAAAAAAGATCAATGCCGTTAGGATAGAAATGGAGGACTGGCATGAGATATATCAATGAATTGAAAGAGGGCGAAAATGTCATCGAGCATTACCTCTGCAAATCCAGAACAAGTATGAAATCCCGCAATGGGAAAACATATCTTTCTTTGAAATTACAGGATAAAACAGGCATCGTGGATGCGAAGGTCTGGGATATGAACAAGGATATCCAGAGCTTCCAGGAAAATGATTTTATCAAGATCGATGCTTTTGTAACCACATTCAATAATGAACTGCAGCTGAATGTAAAGCGTATCCGCCGCAGCCGCGAAGGGGAATATGATCCTGCTGATTTTATTCCCAGCACAGATAAAAACATTGACGAAATGTATAACCAGCTTTTGGGCTATATCAAAACCATCCAGAGCCCTTACATCAAAAAGCTGCTGGAAGAGATTTTCCTGAAGCATCCTGTCATCAGCAAGGATTTCAAGTATCATTCCGCAGCAAAGACCATGCACCATAGCTTCCGCGGCGGCTTGGTGGAGCATACCTTATCCGTAACTCAGATTTGCGACTTTATGGCACCCAGATATGCATATGTGGACAGAGACATTCTGGTGGCCTGCGCCATGCTGCATGATGTGGGCAAGATCATGGAACTGTCTGATTTCCCTGAAAATGATTACACAGACGAAGGGCAGCTTTTGGGTCATATCTTCATGGGGGCCGAACTGATCCGCGACACAGCGGCCAAAATCGATGGCTTTCCCAAGCAGCTGGTGACATTGATGATGCACTGCATCCTTTCCCATCATGGGGAATTGGAATATGGCTCTCCCAAGGTGCCTGAGACCATTGAAGCATTCATCCTGCACTGTGCAGACAACATGGATGCGAAAACAAAAATGTTCGAAGAGATGATCGCAGGGGATAATACCCAGGGCAGCTGGGCGGGGTATCACCGTATGCTGGCAAGAAATATTCGTAAATCTGACTATAAATAAGAGGAAGAGAAATGGAACGAAAAACGTTATCCGCCCACGAGATCAGCAAATTCGATTATTGCCCGTATCAGTGGTATTATGAACGGCTGTACGGCAGGAAGGAGCTGCGCCGTCTCTATGTGGAGCGAAATGAAAGACTGCATTTGGAGGACAGCCTTGCCAGTGAATTTCGGAAAGGAGAAAAATATCACCGCAGAAGCTATTTTTTGCTGAAGCTGAAAAGAACCCTTTGGAAAGTGGCGGTGCTGCTGTTCGCAGGGGCTGCCGCGGCGGGATATTTGTGGATAAAACATGGCGGAATGGTTTAAGAGTTTTTTGAGCAGCCTTGGAGCGACAGACTGGGTGATTGTGGCAGTGATCTTCCTGTTGGTGGTGCTTCTTCTGGTGAAGCATGGCAGACCTAGTATCCGCAAGCTGACTGCACGGGACGATGTGCGGGGCTATGCCCTGATCTATGCTGACCAGAAGCAAGGCAGAAAAGGGGAGGAAGACTTCGGTAAACTGCTCTATTCCGCAAAATATGAACTGCAGGGAAAACCGGATTATGTTTTTCGGAGCAGATTTGGCGGAAAAATCGTACCTGTTGAACTGAAAAGCGGCAGTATCGATGAAGAGGAAGAACCGCATCATGGGGATCTGCTGCAGCTGGGGGCATATTTCCTGATTCTGGAGGATGTGTATGGCAAAAGACCTGCTTTTGGGCGTATTGTCTATCAGGATTATATGTTTGAGATCAAAAATACAGCCAAGGTGCGGAATGAAGTGCTGGGAACCATGAAGGAGATGCGGGAAATGCTGCAGTATGGCGTAGGAAAGCCGAAGAACAGCTTTGCCCATTGCCGCCCCTGTGTCTGCAATGGTACGGTGTGTCCCTTTTCTGAGACAGAAATAGAAGGAGAATTAGAATGAACATTCCCGTAGAAAAAAATAAAATTTACGAGATGACCATAGATGCTCTGGGGAGCAATGGCGAAGGCATCGGCCGTATCGATGGCTTTACGGTCTTTGTGGAAGGTGCTTTGCCCGGGGAAAAGATCAAAGTCCTTATTGTAAAGGTGAAAAAAAGCTATGGCTACGGCAAGCTGATGGAGACATTGGAGGTTTCCTCTGAACGCAGAGAGCCTTTGTGCCCTGTGGCGAAGCAGTGTGGCGGCTGTCAGCTGCAGCATCTGTCCTATGAAGCAGAGCTGGCTTATAAAACAAAAGAAGTACAGGATGATTTGGAACGTATCGCCGGCATCAAGGGTGTAGAAGTAAAGCCTGCCCTGGGTATGGCAGACCCCTGGCGTTACCGCAATAAAGCGCAGTTTCCTGTGGGTCAGGGCAAGAATGGCTGTGCCATTGGGTTTTATGCGAAGCGCAGCCATCGTATCGTAGATACTGAAAAGTGCTTCCTGCAGAATGAATGTAATGATGAGATCATCGGCATTGTGCGTGAATTTCTGAATGAATTCCAGATTCCTCTCTATGATGAGGAAAAGCATAGAGGGCTGGTACGTCATATTTTGACTCGTATCGGCAGAAATAGCGGCGAGATCATGGTCTGCATCGTTGTAAATGGCAAAAAACTGCCCCATAGTGATATTTTGGTGGAACGCCTGAAAAAGGTAGAAGGAGTTGTTTCTGTCGTATTGAATGTGAATCAAGAAAAGACCAATGTGATTTTGGGAAATAAAATCATTACTCTTTGGGGGAAGGATACGATTACAGATTCCATTGATGGTATCGAATTTGAAATTTCTCCCTTGTCCTTCTATCAGGTGAACCCTGTGCAGACAGAAGTGCTGTATGGTAAAGCGGTGGAGCTGGCTGATTTGAAAGGGGATGAAACGGTCCTTGACCTGTATTGCGGCATCGGCACCATTTCCCTGTTTTTTGCCAGAAAAGCAAAAAAGGTCTTTGGTGTGGAGATCGTTCCCGAAGCCATTGCTGATGCCAAGAAGAATGCGGAAAGAAATGGCATCACCAATGCGGAATTTGCTGTTGGCGCGGCGGAAGAAGTAATTCCAAGATTATATGAAGAAGAAGGCATCACAGCGGATATCGTTGTGGTGGATCCTCCCAGAAAGGGCTGTGA
The DNA here is from genome assembly GCA_004557645.1 of [Eubacterium] saphenum. GTDB lineage: Bacteria > Bacillota > Clostridia > Lachnospirales > Anaerotignaceae > Anaerotignum_A. The sequence goes on from SFGI01000058.1 coordinate 4,766, forward strand.
TGAAAAACTGCTGGAAACCATCCTGCAGATCAGCCCCAAAAAGATCGTGTACGTTTCCTGTAACCCTGCTACCTGGGCAAGAGACTTGGTGGTGCTGAAAGAGGGGGGCTACGAGGTGAAGGAAGTGCAGCCTGTGGATCAGTTTCCCCATAGTGTCCATGTGGAGGTTTGCAGTTGTCTAATAAAAAAATAATTTAGGCAACTCTTTTGACCTCTATCTAGGTCGAGGTGGTGAGTATGCTCGCCGAAGCAGAGTAAACCCTATATTAAGTGGTATATCATACAATAAAACAACGATATCATGTGGTTTTGAATGTCATTTTTGTACGTAAAAATGACATTTTTTTATGTAATAAGAAATCCGGTAAGTGTTATAAAAAACTGCTTACTGGACTTATAAGGAAGGAATAATATGACCGAATTACCAGATGTATCGACAATTGCGGCAACGATATTTGTGATCAGCTGCATCTACCTTCATACCAGATGGATGGCCACAGCAGGGGCAAATATAACCGTAAGTCGGAGAAGACATATTCTTATATAATCTGCGTTCCTGTTGGTTCTTTTGTATTTGGTGCACATCGACCCGTGTTTCTGAAGAAACTGTTGAAAGTATAAATGCTGAAAGAGCAAGGCAACCAAAAAACAAAATTAATCCAAAGAAAAGATTGGCTTCATCTGCACCCCATAGCAAAGCTTTAATAGAAAAAAATGTGGTGAATAGACTGGCACCGCATTTTACCAGATCTATTATATCATTAACAAAATAATCGATTAGCTCTTTCATAATAAATCCTCCGTTCAAATGATTTCGTATCTGTTTTTTAGAATATCAGATTAGATGAACGAAAATACGGACTTCTGTAAAAGTTGGGTTTTGAGTAGAATTATTTTCAATATCTGTGAAGCTATGATATAGTAATGAAGCAGGTTTAAAAATGAAGGAGAAAATGGATCATGAAAAAGATATTTGTACTGTCTGTTGTTATTCTGGTATTAGGCGGCTGTAGTGCAGTGCAGGAGGAAATATCAGCTGGATATAAACAAATTACAGCAGAAGAGGCAAAAACGATGATTGATGAATTGGTTGATGAAATCATTCTTGATGTGCGTGAGCAGGATGAATATGATGATAAGCACATTCCGGATGCAGTTTTACTGCCGGTGGGTATGATCGACGAGGATACAGCTGCAGGAGTAATTCCGGAAAATGATTCCGTTGTTCTGGTTTACTGTCGCAGCGGTAATCGAAGCAAGATTGCTTCCAGCGCTTTAGCGGAATTGGGTTATACACAG
>SFGI01000020.1 GCA_004557645.1 [Eubacterium] saphenum
GCTTGAACGAAGTGAAAGCCAGCGTCATTTAGGCGCTGGCTATTTTATAAGCCCTTATAGGGCTGGAGCAAACCACGTCTTTTAGGCGTGGTTATGATTATTATGAGAACTGTGATATAATAAATTAGTTAACAGCATGAAACGAGATGTACCTGCGAAGGATACCAAAAACGCCAAGGATATCCCACCATCTCGTAAAACAAAAAACAGGAGGCTTATTTTTATGGAAAAAAACAGGGTAAATACAAAATTTTTAGTTTCTACGGCACTGATCGCTGCCATCTATGTGGTGATGACTTTGGCTATCGCACCATTGAGCTTTGGCATGGTGCAGGTGCGCTTTTCGGAAATGCTCATGCTGATGGCATTCATCGATAAGAAATATGCACCGGGGCTGGCTTTGGGCTGCTTTATCGCCAATTGCTTCAGTCCTTTTGGCATGATGGATATTGTCTTTGGCACCACATGTACAGTGGCAGCCCTTTGGGGCATCACCCACTACAGCAAAACTTTATTTGGTGCCAGCCTGTGGGCGGTGTTCTGCAATGCTTTTATCGGCATTGAGCTGTATTTGTTCGGAAGCCCTCTGCTGTTGAGCATGGCAATGGTAGCAGTTGGGGAATTCCTTTCCGTTTCCTGTGCAGGCTATGTGCTGTTCCGCCAGCTGATGAAAAATCCCATACTGCTGGAAAAATTAAAAATTGCTCAAATTGGATGAAAAAAGGGGACTTTCCACGGAGGAAAGTCCTTTGTCATTTTGGTATTGACAAATGAAATCATAGTGCTATAATCAATATATCCAAAGAGAAAAACCAGTGATTAAGAAGAGTAGCCTTTCAAATCAGCTTACAGAGAGTTGTGGATGGTGGAAACACAACAGCAGGAGGTCAGGTGAATGGACTTATGAGGGCGGCCGAAAGCGAAAGCAAGTAGAAGCCGACGGGGAACGCACCCGTTACCAGCGCGTGACTGTATGGCTGTACAGTGAAAAGAGCGGATGATTTTTCATCAATTTGGGTGGTACCGCAGGATATCAAGTCTTGTCCCATAGAAATATGTGGACAGGGCTTTTTTTGTAAAAGCGGAGAAAAGCATTTCATTTCCTGCATTGATTAGCTTTGCTTGCAAGGAGCAGTCAATGCAAGGAATGAAAGAGATTTGCGGAGCAAATCAATGAGTAAGGCGGAGCCTTACGAATGCTTTTTAGCGAGAAACAAGCGGCGGTACTTCGTTCTGAAAACAGCCAAGATGAGACGAGACAAGAAAGAAGAAACAAAACAAGATTAGAAAAGGAGAGAGTATTATGAAAAAATTTATGGCAATGACAATGGCAATGGTAATGACAGCAATGGCACTGGCAGGCTGCGGCGGCAGCACATCTGCAGACGGCAGCGCAGCAGGCGGCGATGTGCCTGTGATCGGCATCAACCAGTACGGTCAGCATGCATCTCTGGATAACTGCAGGGAAGGCTTCCTGCTGGGCTTGGAAGAAGCTGGCTTGGTGGAAGGCGTTGACTACACCATCGATTACCAGAATGCCGGCTTTGATGATAACGTAGCGACACAGATCGCCCAGAATTTCTCTGCAAACAATGTTGCGCTGATGTGCGCCATTGCAACCCCTTCTGCAACAGCCTGCTACGCAGCGGCAGAAGATAAAGACATCCCCGTGATCTTCACAGCCATCACAGATCCTGAAAAGGCAAAACTGACAGGCGGCAACATCACAGGTACCAGCGATAAGCTGCCCATCGAAGGCCAGCTGCAGCTGATCCGTGAAATGCAGCCCGATGCAAAAACCATCGGCATCCTTTATACAACAAGCGAACCTAACTCCGTTTCTGCAGTAGAAGAATATCAGGCAAAAGCAGCAGATTATGGCTTTACCATCGAAGCACTGGGCGTTATGACACAGGCAGAAGTAAACCAGGCAACAGATACCCTGATCTCCAAAGGTGTTGACTGCTTCACAAACCTGACAGACAACAACGTAGTAGGTGTACTGCCCTCTATTCTGGAAAAAACAAACGATGCAGGCATTCCCGTTTACGGCAGCGAAATCGAACAGGTAAAACTGGGCTGTGTTGCTTCCGCAGGTATCGAATATGTAGCGCTGGGCAAACAGACAGGTATGATGGCAGCAAAGATCCTGAGAGGGGAAGCAGCTGCAGCAGATATGCCTTATGAAACAATCACTGCATTTGAAATCTATGTAAATCCCGATGCAATGTCCGCACTGAACCTGAATGCAGCAGTGGAAAATGCCATCGATGTAACAGCAGAATGATCTTGCTGTGATAGAAAGAGGTTAAGCTATGTTTGATCTGATTATCAGCACGTTGACACAGGGCTTTATTTATGCCCTGTTGTCTTACGGCATCTATATCACCTATAAAATACTGGATTTTCCTGACCTGACCGTAGATGGCAGCTTCCCTCTGGGGGCAGCGATCGCTGCGGTGCTTCTGGTGAAGGAGGTCAATCCCTTTGTGGCACTGTTGGCGGCCATCGCCGTAGGCGCAGTGGCAGGGCTGGTGACAGGTGTGATCCATGTCAAATTTGGCGTGAGAGACCTGCTGGCAGGTATCATCACCATGACAGCACTGTTCTCCATCAACCTGCAGATCGCCGGCTCCAATCTAGCGGTGGAACGTGCCATCGATACCATTTTCACCTCCGGCCCTATCATGGCTGTCATGGGAAATGCTTCCCTGATGATGCGGAAATTCGTCATGTCTCTGGCAGTGGCGTTGATCTTCAAATTCATTCTGGACTGGTATCTGAGTACCAAAAGCGGTATGCTGCTGCGTGCCGTTGGCGATAACAGTATGCTGGTAACCACGCTGGCAAAGGATAAAGGCATTGTAAAGATCGTTGGTCTGGTCATTGCCAATGCTTTGGTGGCCCTGTCCGGCGCTATGGTCTGCATGGAACAGAGAGCTTTTTCCAGCACCATGGGTACCGGGCAGATGGTATTTGGTCTGGCGGCAGTTATCATCGGTACCACTTTGTTCCGCAAAGTAAGCTTTGTAAAAGGGACGACAGCTGTTCTGGTGGGCAGCGTGTTCTATAAAGCGTGTATCCAGATCGCTATCAGCCTTGGCTTGCCCGCAAACCTGATGAAACTGGCAACAGCAGTGCTGTTCCTTATCATCCTGATCTTGGGCAACAGACAGAAAGGCGGTGCGGAACATGCTTGAGCTCAAACATATCAAAAAAATCTATAATCCCGGCACGATTTCCGAAACCCTTCTGTTTGAAGATTTCAACCTGAATGTGCCTGATGGTGAATTTGTTTCCATCGTTGGCAGTAATGGTTCCGGGAAAACATCCATGCTGAATATCATCTGCGGCAGCATCCCCATTCAGGGGGGCGAAGTGCTGATCGGCGGCAAGGATATCGCAAAAATGAAGGATTTTCAGAGATACCGCACCATCGGCCGTGTGTATCAGGACCCTTCCGCAGGCACATGCCCCAATCTGACCATGCTGGAAAATATGTCCCTGGCGGATAATAAGGGGAAACCCTTTGGTCTGGGCAGAGGTGTCAATAAAGCAAGAGAAGACTACTATAAAGAACAGCTTTCCATTCTGGGGCTGGGCTTGGAAAATAAGATGAATGTGAAGCTGGGGGCTCTTTCCGGCGGGCAGAGACAGGCAGCTACATTGATTATGGCAACCTTAACGCCCATTGAATTCCTGATTCTGGATGAACATACTGCAGCCCTCGACCCGAAGACAGCGGATATCATCATGGAGCTGACAGATAAGGTGGTAAAAGAAAAGAAGCTGACAGCCATGATGGTAACCCATAACCTGCGCTATGCTACGGATTATGGCAGCAGATTGATCATGATGGATAAAGGTCATATCGTGCTGGATAAGGGCGGCGAAGAAAAAGAAAAGACAAAGGTAGACGATATTCTGGATATCTTCACATCCATCAGTATTGAATGTGGTAACTGACAAAAGGGCGGATTCTTATCCGCTTTTTTTGTGTAAAAAAGAATGTTTGAATATAGGAACAAACGAGCGTTGCACGCCGTCTCAAGGAGAGAACTCTTGCTATGGGGAATAAACGGATTTTAGGAGGATAACATGAAACGGAAAAGAATGATTCTTTCTTCTTTGGCAATCAGCATGGCTTGCACTGTGCCAATACAGGCAGCACCGGTCTCTGCCAGCATGGCGGTTATTGAAGTAGATGGGCAAGCACATGCACTGCCTTCTTATTTGATTGAAGGAAATTATTATTTTAAGCTGAGAGATGTTGCAGGGATGATGCAGGGAACCAACGGAGCCTTTCGGGTGGATTGGAACAGCCAAAAAAACGCCATCGTTATCACATCGGGAGTGGGAACGGAGTCGGAAAAAGCCTCTCCGGTTCTCGACAGTGCTTCTTATGAAGCGGTGCCCTCGGCTGCCCCTGTTTATATCGATGGAAGCTATGTGAATATGAAGGCATACAATATAGGGGGATATACTTATTTCAAGCTGCGCGACCTTGGAGAGGCACTGGGATTCGAGATTGGCTGGCGGGAAAGGGACAGAAGGGTGTTGATTTCCACAGAAGCAGAAGCAAGCGAAGCCATTTCCCCTTGGGAATATCAGAGTATGCTGGGAAAAGGTATGGATGTGGATTGGTCCAAGACAAAAGGCGGCAGAGAGAACTACACCGAACAGGCGGTGAAGGATTTTGCGGCAGCGGGGGTTTCCCATGTGCGTATCCGCATTTCCGAGGATGCCGATGAAGCATTGCTGGAGCTTTTGGATCAGCAGATTGCAGATTGCCTGAAGCATGGCGTCATTCCTGTGATTGCTTATCAGGCGGATGATTTTAAAAATAATCCCAATCAGAAAAACATGGAAAAAGCGGTACAGTGGTGGGGAACGGTTGCGAAAAGATATCAGGATGCTTCTCCGTTGCTATCCTTCGACTTGCTGATTGAGGCAACGGATGCGCTGAATAAGCAGCCGGATACATTGAACGAATATTTTGAAAAGGCAACGGCGGAGATTCGCAAGACAAATCCCGAACGAATCCTCATCATTTCCCCCAGACTGCGTTCTGACGCTGCATATCTTGATGAATTGGAGATTCCCAGCCAGTCTAATGGATATTTGATGGCAGAATGGCATTTTTATGCCGCAGGTCCCAGCAAGACCAACGAAAGAAAGCTTTGGACCACAGGAACAAAGGCGGAAAAAGCGTTGATTCAGGAAAAAATAGATTTGGCTCTGGCTTAGCAGAAGAAAACAGGCGTGCCCAATTGGGTGGGGGCGTGGATGCCCGGCAACTATAACGATGGGGATGATTATACCATTGAGGAGCAGATTGTTTTTGCGGGATATATGAGAGAGAGCCTGGAGCAGGCGGGGATCCCTTTTGCGGTAAATTCCGATACAAAATTTTATGATCGGGAAGAAAATGAGTGGATTGCCAAGATGCAGCCGGTATTCCGGGAAATCTTCGGAAAATGATATAAATACAGAAAAGAAAACCCCTCGTGGAAAGAAGCGGTAAAATATCGATTCTTTTCACGAGGGGTTCATTTTTGCTTAAAAACGGCCTCTGCGATTGCGTCTGGTGCGTCTTCTGCGCTGTTGTCTGCGTTTCTTTCTCTGATAATACCCGATGGTGCGGGTGATACAGATCAGGATGAGGAAAGCCAAAATGACAACAACAACGCCGATACCGACTTTTTTCAGGATGCCTGAAATAGAGGATTTGTCCAGCTCTGCTTTCTGTTCATCGGTCATCGCATCCACAGCGTTCTGCGCTTTTAGATCCACGGTTTTAATGGTTTTGCCGTCCAGGGAGACTTTCAGCGTGCCTACGGTCTGTCCCTCTGTGACGGGGGCTTCGATGGTTTCCGGGCAATCTGTTTCCACTTTGATCTGGGAAGTATCTGTGCCCTTGGGGAGCGTATGATATACATCCTCCGCAGGGGCTGCGGTGATGGTACCCAGCTCTACAGGTTTATCGTTATAGGTTTCTGTAACTTTTACTGTAGTCGTATGGTCTGCGGCGGAAAGCAGTTTGACGGATTCGTAATTTTCGAAACCATAATCGAAGAGGGCAGCAGTATCGGTATAATGCTCTGCGCCATTGCATTTCATCACCACGGCGATCAGCTCCATACCGTTCCGTTCAGCATAGGTCACAAGGGTATTCAGGGCTTCGGAGGTAAATCCGGTTTTGCCGCCGGTGGCATCTTCATAATAATAGATGGAGTTGGGATTCAGCATCTGATGCTGTCCGTGGAGATAGCGAGTCTCCGTCTGTTTGTTTGTCGGGGGGATCTCGTAATAGGTTTCGCTCATCATGGAACGATATTCTTCATGGGTGAGCAGTTCCTTTGCAATGAGAGCCATGTCATAGGCTGTTGTATAGTGGTTTTCGTCATGGAGCCCATTGGCATTGACAAAATTCGTGTTCTTACAGCCTAGTTCTTTGGCCCGTTCTGTCATGTGCTTTGCAAAGGCTTCTACGCTGCCGTCCACATATTCCGCTACGCCGTTGGAGGCTTCATTGGCGGAACGCAGGATGATGGCACGAAGGACCTGTTCCAATGTCAGGGTTTCCCCTTCCATGATGGCGATATGGGCACTGCCCGGCTCGATGTTGTAGACTGCATCGTGGGAGAAGGTGATCTCGTCGGTGAGCTTGCCGTGTTCCAAAGCCAAAAGGATGGTCATCAGTTTGGTGATGCTGGCAGGGTACATCTTCTGGTCGGCATTTTTAGTATATAATACTTCACCGCTGGCAGCATCCATCAGAACGGCGGTTTCTGCGGCAAGGGTAAGGTCGGATGTTTGGGTTTCGGCGGTAATATTCTCTTCCGGGGCAGTTTCCGCTTCTTCTGCAAAGGCAGAAAAAGAAGGGAATATCAGGGAAAGTGCCATCAGAAATGGCAGAAATCTTTTTTTCATGGGTTTCTCCTATCTGTTGATTTGAAAAAATTCTATTTCTATGGTAAGATATCCACAAACAGAGTTTGTGGAGCAGTCGCTTGCAGCGTCTTGCCGCTGTTTCACAGCGGATCATACAATTCGCAAGCAAAGCTTGCTCATACCATGCTTTGGAAAAATAAATGTCGGCTGCGCCGCCGTTTCCTTTTCCTGCAGACATGGTAAATAAATCAATATGCAATCAAAATATTGTGATGAAATGAAACACAACGTATTCCATTATATCAGAAATGGAAATGAAGAAAAAGAGGTTTAGATGAAAGTTGCATGAAAAAAGCGTTGAAAAGAAATTTGGAATAGAACGGCTCAAGTTTTTGGCGGTGGTGGTTTTCTTTTTGCTGAGCGGCATCCTCTATAGCCACAGCTTTTATGGAGGGGGGCTGGATATGGGTACGCCCATTTCCCCGGAGGAGATCGGCGCAGCGGAAGAAACGACGGTTTACGCGGAAGAAATGATGGGCAAACTGGATATCAACACCGCCACAGCGGAGGAACTGATCCGCCTTTCCGGCATTGGGGAAAAGCGCGCGGCAGATATCATTACATATAGAGAAAGAAACGGAGGTTTTTCCAGTATCGAGGATATCATGAAGGTATCCGGTATCGGGGAAAAGACATTCGAAAAGATAAAAGAAGAGATCACGGTGGGAGAATAGGAGGCTGGAAATGGCTTATCAGATTTTGGTAGTAGATGATGAAAAATTGATCGTGAAGGGCATCAAATTTTCTTTGGAACAGGATGGCATGGAAGTGACAACGGCATACGATGGGGAAGAAGCTCTGCAGTATATCAAAGAAAAGAATTTCGACTTGGTGGTGCTGGATGTGATGCTGCCCAAGATGGACGGCTTGGAAGTCTGCCAGCAGACAAGAGAATTTTCTCAGGTGCCCATCATCATGGTAACGGCAAAGGGCGAAGATATGGATAAGATCATGGGGCTGGAATACGGTGCCGATGACTATATCACAAAGCCCTTCAATATTTTGGAGCTGAAAGCCCGCATCAAGGCGATCCTGCGCCGCAGCGTGAAAAAGGCACCCGCAGAATCCGCGGCGAAAAACGTGCTGAAGGCAAGAGATTTGGAGCTTTCCTTCGACAGCAGAAGAGTATTCATCAGCGGCAAGGAAGTGAACCTGACAGCAAAAGAATTTGACCTGCTGGAACTGCTCATGGAAAATCCCGGCAAGGTCTACAGCAGAGAAAAACTGCTGGATACCGTATGGGGCTATGATTATCCCGGCGATGTGCGTACCGTAGATGTACATGTACGTCGTCTGCGGGAAAAGATCGAAGCAAATCCCAGTGAACCGAAATATATCTTTACAAAATGGGGAGTTGGTTACTATTTTAACTAAGCAGAAGGAACAGAAAAAACTCCCGTTCATCTCTCTGCGCTGGATCCTGCTGGGGGCCTATCTGGTAGCCGGTATCGTGCCTTTGCTTTTGCTGGCCAGCACCATGCTCCATTCTGTACAGGGCTATTTCGTGGAAGAAAGAAAGAAGGAACTGCTCAGTCAGGCCAATGTCATTTCCGGGCAGGTGACTTCCTCCGGTTTTCTCTATCATGATGAAAACCGCAGCGATTTGGAAGAAGGCATTCTGAAGACCAGCCAGGATGAGGATTATCGTGTGCTGATCTTGGATGATTCCTGTACAGTGATTTATGATACGGGGTATGAGGATGTCGGGAAAACCTTCCTGCTGCCGGAAGTCATTCAGGCTTTGCAGGATAAGGATACCGCAAAGGAACAGAAGGATGGGACCGTTTATGCGGCAGCATCCATCGTAGGTGCAGGGGATAGCCGAATTGGCGTCGTTCTGATCGCCGACGGTTTAACGGATGTGCGCAGTATCATCGGCGATATCGGGAAAGAGGCATATTTACTGCTGGGGGCACTGGTAATTTTGGTGCTGGTGATGATGATCGTGATCTCCAAGGTTTTTACAGAGCCTGTCAAAAGCCTGATCGGTATCATCCAGAGAATGTCCGAAGGGCATTTTGAACAGCGGCTAAAGATTGGCGGAAAAGTCCATAATGAGATCGTTGATCTGGCCATTGCCTGCAACCAAATGGCGGATCAGCTGGAAAAGGTGGAATCCACCAGACAGCAGTTTGTATCCAATGTGTCCCATGAATTGAAAACACCCCTCAGCTCTGTAAAGGTGCTGAGTGAATCTATTTTGCTGCAGGAGGATGTACCAAAGGAAATGTATGTGGAATTTCTCCACGATATCAATTCCGAGGTGGACCGTATGACGGCCATCATCAACGACCTGCTGACTCTGGTAAAGCTGGATCAGAAGGAGATCCCCCTGAATTTCCAGGAAACGGATCTGAACCACATGATGGAGGATATCATCAAACGGCTGCAGCCGTTGGCAGATGCAAAGGGCGTTTCTCTGCAGTGGGAAGCCCAGAAAGAGGTACATGCCGATGCGGATGAAATGAAGCTTTCCCTGGCTATCTCCAATCTGGTGGATAATGCAGTGAAATATACCCCTGAGGAGGGGACAGTCAAAGTGTCGCTGGATGCAGACCATCAGAATGTTTTCATCAGCGTGGCGGATACGGGCATTGGTATCCCTGAGGATGAAGTGAACCGTATCTTTGAACGCTTCTACCGTGTAGATAAAACAAGAGACAGAGAGACAGGCGGCACAGGTCTTGGCCTTTCCATCACCCATAGCACCATTATGATGCACAAAGGCAGCATCAAGGTAAACAGCAAAGAAGAGGAAGGTACGACGATCTTGGTGCGTATCCCTCTGAAGCAGAGTGCAGCACAGTAAGGAAGGAGGAAATTCATGGCAAACCGAGAGAAATTTTTTCGCAAAGCCATTGCGGTGATCATTGTATTGATCATATTGATTCCTTGTTCCGTATTGCTTTATGATGCAGCCATTGCATCGGGAGAGGAAAAGGTCGAATTTTACTATATGACGAGCGACGGCAGCATGAAGCCCGTGGAAAAGAATATCCGCGGCGAAAATATGGAAGATACGCTGGTGACCGTTTTGCATACCCTGAAGGAAGGGCCGAAGATGGAGGGGGTCTCTCCCTCTGTTCCCGAAGATGTGGATTTCCTTTCTGTGGGGCTGGTAAATAATATTGCCATAATCGATGTTTCCGAAGAATATCGAAACATGAAAAATATAGAAGAAGTGATCTGTCGTTCTTCTATCGTCTGGACGCTGACTTCATTGGATGCTGTAGATGGTGTGAAGATCACCGTTGAAGGAGCGCCTCTACTTTCCGGTACGGGGGAAGAACTTGGCCCCATGAATCGGAATAATGTGGTCATCCATGGGGGCGAGATCTCCGCGGAACTGACAGAATATGCGATCCTGACGCTGTATTTTGCCAATGCAGACGGCACGGATCTGGCTGTGGAAGAACGGGTGGTGGAAGTAAATTCCAATCAGACCCGGGAAAAAACCATTCTGGAACAGCTGATCGCCGGGCCTGTAGAAAAGGATTGCGTGGGCACGATCCCTGCGGAAACGAAGATCAGAGATGTGACGACGACTAACGACGGCACCTGCTATGTAAACCTCAGTGAAGATTTTGTTGTGAAGCATAGCGGCGGGAAAAAGGAAGAATTGCTGACGGTTTATTCCATTGTCAATTCCCTTTGTGAACTGGATCATATCGATCGGGTACAGTTCCTTATTGAAGGGAAGAAGCTGGATGAATTTAAGGGGAATCTGCAGATCAAAACACCATTGACTGCAGTCGGCAGTTTAAAAACAGTAGAAATACAATAATTAGTGGTAAGATAAATAGGGGTAAGGTAACATGAGGCGTCCGGCCCTTTGGGCAACAATTTTCACAATATGTGGCATTTATATGAGACTAGGCATATCAGAAATGATGTGTCTGGTCTCTTTTCTTTTGATTGCGGTCTCTATGTTATATTTCGTGACAAAAGACAAAAATGGAAGATATTTGTTCCTGCTGTTGTTTGTGGCATTTGGGTTTCTGTCTGCGGGATATCATTGGGAAGGGAACCAAGATGAAAGTATACCGGATGGTATGGTGCAGGGGGAAGGTGTTATAAAAGACACAGGACTGACTGCTTCCCAAAATCAGAAACTGACGATCCTCTGCGATCTGGAGGATGAAAGGGGAGAGACTCTGCAGGATGTAAAGCTTTATGTTCTTTGGAGGGGAGAAGAACGGTTCGAGGCAGGGAAAAGAGTCAGCTTTTCCGGAGAACTGGTTCCCTTTTATACGCCCTCCTATCCCGGCGGCTATGATGAAGAACTGTCTCTGACGACAAAGGACTTCGATTATAAAATGTATCCTGATGCAATGGAACATCTGGAAGAGGATACTTCCCTTTCTTCTGCCTTGGCTAGGGGGCGGACACGTTTCCGTACTGTTTTGGACAGCATCCTCCCTGCGGAAGAAAGCGGCATCCTAAAAGCCGTTCTGACAGGGGAAAAGGATGATATCCCCGATGATTGTTACGAATTGTATACGAAGGCAGGGGTCGTCCATGTGCTTTGCATTTCCGGTCTGCATATGTCCATCCTTGCTATGTATCTTTCCTTTTTTATGGAGAAGATATTGGGGCGGAGCAGAAGGGCCTCTGCCGCAGTCACGATCCTGACAGTCCTTTCCTTTTTGCTCTTCATCGAACCATCGCCTTCTTCTGTGAGAGCGGCGGCAATGATCTGCATTGTCATGGTGGGGAGGATTTGTTTCCGCCTTTCCGACCGAATGAACAATATTGCCTTGGCAGCTTTGCTGATTTTGAGCATACAGCCTTTGTATCTCTTCCATGCGGGTTTTCAGCTTTCCTTTCTCACAGTCATCGGTATTTGCCTTGGCGCAAGCAAACTGGAAAAGAAGAAAAAGAAAGACAGGGGACGCTTCCGTTGGCTGAAGGAAGGCGTTTTGATATCTTTGTATGCTTCCCTGTTCAGTTTTCCTATGGTAGCCTATCATTTTTATTCCGTCTCCCTGGTGGGCATTTTGGCAAATCTCATCATCGTGCCATTGAGCGGGTTCCTTTTGGGCTTTGGCATGCTCAGTGGAGTATTGGGGCTGTTTTCTTTGCCGGCAGGGGTCTTTGCGGCGGGCAGTGTGTATGGTATTTTACAGATATTCAAAGGGATATGCTCTGCATTGACCCAACTGCCCTTTGCCTATACCTTGACAGGGCGTCCTTCGCCTTTGGTCATTCTGCTGTATTATGGCATCCTGCTCTGGTTTATGGAATTTGGCGGGAAAAAAGGCAGCTGGAAGGTGGGCGTGGTTCTCTGCGGCGCCATGTTCTGTGCTGTTTTTGAAAATGCCCTGTTCCGCAGGGAAAATACCGTTGTATTTCTGGATGTTGGACAGGGGGATGGGGCAGTCATTTCTGCATACGACGGGAAAACCTATCTGATCGATGGCGGCGGTGTTTATGGCAAGGAAATGGGCAAAAATGTTGGCAGGAATGTTGTGCTGCCTTATCTGGAATCTCTGGGGGTTTCCCGACTGGATGGTGTGTTCCTTTCCCATCCGGACAGCGACCACATGACAGGGCTTCTGGAGGTTTTGGAGGAGATCCCCACAAAGGGGCTTTATCTTTCCGATTATCCTTTTTCGGAAACGGAGGATACTCTGCTTTTGAAAGAAATGGTGGAAAAAAACCAAGTTCCACTGTATACTGTAAAGGCGGGCGATGGGTCTGATGGGTTCCGTTGTCTGTATCCCTTGGAGGGCGTGACCTTCCGGGATGGAGATGATAACCACGGCTCTATGGTGCTGAAATATGGTTATAATGGGACAGAAATTCTCTTTACCGGGGATATTTCCGCGGCGGATGAACGGTTCCTGCTGGAACAGGAAGCGGATGTTTCGGCAGATATCCTGAAAGTGGCCCATCATGGCTCGAAATATAGCTCCGATGCAGATTTTCTGGAAACCGTTTCGCCCAAGGCGGCAGTGATTTCCTGCGGCACAGACAATCTGTATGGACATCCCCACGGGGAAACCCTAGAACGGCTGCAGGCTGCCGAAGCCGAACTCTATCGTACAGATACGGAAGGGGCTATCCTGGTGAAGCTGAAACGGGATGGCACATTTGCAATAGAAACCATGACGGAAAGGAAACCGTTTTATGAAAACATTAAAGAAAAATTGGAAAAACCATGAATTTAGCTGCTGCTATCTGTTTTATGGCGCTGAAACCTATCTCATTCGGGAGTATGAAGCTGCCCTGACGAAGGCGATCCTGCCGGAGGGGGCAGAAATGATGAACCATGATATTTTCGAGGAAAAGCGGGCCACGGCGGCAGCCATCATGGATGCGGCAGAGACCCTGCCATTCCTGAATGAAAAACGGCTGGTGACCGTGCGAAACAGTGAATTTTTCCAGAAGGGTGGGCGAAAAGAAGAAGGCGAAAAGCTGAAAGCATTTTTGGCTGACCTGCCGGAGACCGTATGCCTGCTGTTTATCGAGGAAAAAGCGGAAAAGACCAATGGCCTCTATAAAGCCGTTGCAAAATACGGACAGGCAGTGGAATTTAAAAAGCCCACGGAAAAAGACCTGGGCACCTGGATCAAGAAACGCTGCAAAGAGAACGGCATGGAAATGAGCGAAGGTGTTTTGAACCTCTTTTTGCAGACTGTTGACCACGATATGGAAAATATCGATGGGGAATTGCAGAAGCTGATGGCCTATAAAGGGGAAGAAAAGGAGATCAAGGCGGAGGATATCCGTGCTGTGTGTACGGTTTCCTTAGAGGCTCGTGTATTCGATCTGGTACGGGCGGTGGCGGAAAAACGCCCCGAAAAGGCGGTACAGATCTATCGTACGCTGCTTTCTATGAAGGAATCTCCCTATATGGTGCTTTCCCTTATCACTAGACAATTTCGTCTGATCTTGGAGACCATGCTCCTTTCCCAGAGCGGCATGACCAACGATGCCATTGGGGCAAGGCTGGAGATTCAAGATTTTGCCGTGAAGGAATATCTGCGGCAATCCAAGCGTTTTTCTGCGGAAGGCTGGAAACATGCGGTACGGGACTGCCTGCAGGTGGATTTGGATATCAAATCGGGCAAAGCGGCAGAGGAAACAGCAGTGGAATTGCTGATTATGAAATACAGCGGACAAAGCGCCGTAAGATAATCAAAAAAAGCATGGAACCTTTCCTAAAAGGGTTTCATGCTTTTCTTATTTTAAGATATGATTGTTGATTTTCATTTTTCCGCCTTCATAGTCTCGTCCGTCTCCGTCGGCAAAGGTGGAGCGGCGAACGGTATTTTTCCCGTATTTCAGGCGAAGGGCATCCATGGCGGCATCGGCTTTTTTCTGTTTGCTCCAGTCTTCCTCCAGAATGGAAAGCTGCACGCAATCCTCTTCGCAGAGTTTTCCGGCGCGAATGCCCAAAAGACGCAGAGGCTCCTGTTTCCAGACCTCATCGAAAATGTCCTTTGCGGTTTCATAAACAGCGTTGGTGCAGTCGATGGCGTTGAGCAGCTGTTTCTGGTGGGAATAGACCTTGAAATCGGAGGATTTCAGGGTAACGGCAATCTCCTGAGCGCAAAGCTTGCTGCAGCGCAGGCGCATGGAAACGGTTTCTGCCAAAGCCAGCAGGATTTTATGAGCCGTTTCTCTGTCCGTTACATCATGGGGTGTGGTGGTGCTGTTGCCGATGCTTTTTGTTTCATAGGTTTCGGTGGCGGGGGCCACAGGGGTGTCGTCGATGCCGTTGGCATAGGCGTGGAGCATCCTTCCGAAGCTTTTGAATTCCTTTTCCAGCAAAGGCTGAGGATATTTCGCCAGTTCCCCGATGGTGCGGATACCGATTTTTCGCAGGCGGGGCGCCGTTCTTTTGCCCACCATGAAAAGCTCCTCTACGGGAAGGGGCCAGAATTTTTTCGGCATTTCTTCAGGAAAGAGGGTAATGAGCTTATCTGGCTTTTCCAGTTCTCCTGCCATTTTTGCCAGAAGCTTGTTGGAGCTGACACCAATATTCACGGTGAAGCCCAGTTCTTCCCGGATACGGGTGCGAATCTTTTTTGCTGTTTCCAGAGGAGGGCCAAAGAGACGTTCCATGCCTGTGTAATCCAAAAAGCCTTCGTCAATGCTGAATTGCTCGATGCGGTCGGAATATTCGGAAAGGATATCAAACATGGCGTGGGAGCAACGGGAATAAAGAGGAAAATCCGGCGGAACCACCATCAGTTCCGGGCATTTCTGCAAAGCCATGTTGATGGGTTCCCCGGTGGTGACACCATATTTTTTGGCGGGAGTGGATTTGGCAAGGATGATGCCGTGGCGGTTTTCCCTGCTGCCGCCGATGGCAGAAGGAATGGTACGCAGGTCCAATTCCTCACCCTTTTTCAGGCGTTCTGCGGCGGTCCAGCTCAAAAAAGCGCTATTGACATCGATATGAAAAATGAGTCTGCCCATGGAAACACCTCCTCACCATAAAAACGAACATACTTTCTTATATGGTATCACGTTATTTGTCATCTTGCAACGGAAGAAGGGAAATTTCTGCCCTGCTGTCCATTGAAAGAATGTGAGTTTCCCTTTATAATGAAGAAAAAAGAAAAAGCAGGTGATACCATGAAATATAAAAGAACCATCGGCTGTATCTGTGGGGGGCTTCTTTTAGGAGCCTTTCTCTATTGGCAGAACGATGGGCTGATGCTGACAAAAATGACATACCACGGGGATATTCCCGAAGGTTTTGATGGATATAAGATCCTGCAGGTGGCAGATCTGCAAAATAAGGTTTTCGGCAAAGATCAGGAACCCCTCCTTCGCAAGATCGAGCAGTCTGCGCCGGATATCATCGTTTTGACGGGGGACTTGCTGGATCGAAACAGAACAGATGTGGATGCCGCTATGGAATTTATCAAGGAGATCGTGAATATTGCTCCTGTGTATTTCGTTTCCGGCAACCATGAACACCAGTCCGGCGAATGGGAAAGACTGTCCGATGAAATGGTGGAGACAGGCGTGACGATTCTGAATAACGGCAAATCCATCATCCAGCGAAAGGGCGACACCATCACATTGCTGGGGCTGGCGGATAAAAGAGTCAACCAGCATTATGATAAGATCTTACATACACTGATGGCAGGGCAGGGGGACAGCTTCAATATCCTCCTTTCCCATAGACCCGAGCTGTTTGAAACCTATGTGGCAGAGGGGGCAGACCTTGTTTTTACAGGACATGCCCACGGCGGACAAATTCGTATCCCTTTCTTGAAACAGGGCATCTTTGCGCCCCATCAGGGCTTCTTCCCCAAATATACGGAAGGGATGCATGAAAAGGATGGCACGGTGATGGTGGTGAGCCGGGGCTTGGGCAACAGCACGTTTCCCTTCCGCATTTTCAATCGCCCTGAGCTCATTGAACTGACATTGCAGATGGAACAGGAATAAAGACTGTACGAATGTTTGAATTTATGATAAACTGATTAAAATATACGGAAGATTTCCGCAAATATGAAAAAGAAAGGAAGATTCAAATGAATCCTATCGTAACATTTGAAATGAATGATGGCAGCATCATCAAAGCAGAACTGTATCCCGAAATCGCACCCAACACAGTAAACAACTTCATCTCTCTGGTGAAGAAAGGTTTCTATGACGGCAAAATTTTCCACAGAGTCATCCGTGGTTTCATGATCCAGGGCGGCTGCCCCGAAGGCACAGGCATGGGTGGCCCCGGCTACCACATCGCAGGTGAATTCAGCGTGGCTGGCTTCAAAAATGACCTGAAACATACAGCCGGCGTTCTGTCTATGGCTCGTGCAATGCACCCCCACAGCGCAGGCTCTCAGTTCTTCATCATGCATGAAACAAGCCCTCATCTGGATGGTCAGTATGCATCTTTCGGCAAAGTGATCGAAGGTATGGATGTTGTCAATAAAATCGCTGAAACAAAAACAAACCGTCAGGATCGTCCCATGGAAGATCAGGTGATGGTGAAAGTTACAGTAGATACTTTCGGCGTAGAATATCCCGAACCTGAAAAAATGTAACAAAGGGAAGAAAAACGTTTTCCACCGGGCAGGCACAGCATTTCGTTACAAGATGCAGTGCCTGCGCCGGCTGAAAAAGATTTGTACGGCGGATTTATAAAATAAAAAAACTGCTTGCATTTCTGATTGATTTGTGATAATATATTCAAGCAGTTGATTTTGCGGCTGTGGCGGAACTGGCAGACGCATCAGACTCAAAATCTGACGCTGGTGACAGCGTGTGGGTTCGAGTCCCACCAGCCGCACTGTAAAAAAGGATCTTGATTTTTCAAGGTCCTTTTTCTTTGCCAATAATGGATGATTTTTCCTTAATGCTGTTCTAATGAAACTCTCAGCAAAAACAAGAATTATTCATGCAGCGTTCACATTTCGTTCAAATTCGTGCAGTATAATGGCAACATAAAGAAATTGAACAATGATAAATGCATTGGAGGAATAGATATGTATGATTTTGATGATGTAAACCCTAAAAAAAAGGAAAACGAAGAACAGGAGCAAGAATGTATCGAAGGTTCCGCAGAGGAAGAAAAGAGCGAACCATTGGAGGACGAAGCATCCATCGAAATGGAAGCAAAAGTAATTTCCGCGGAAGAAGCAGAAAGCGAAAAGGCGGAAACCCTGGAAGAACAGGCAGAAACGCAGGAAGAGACCAAAGAAGAAATGCCTCGTCCCTCTGTGAGAGAATATCACTACGAAGAAAAGGTGAAAAAGACGCCTAAGAAGAAAAAAGGCTGGGCGAAATTTATTGCCGGCTGCCTGATCGTCAGCATCGCCGGCGGTGGCTCCATCGGTGCAGGCTATGGTGCAGTGCAGCATTATTTTCAGAAAGAAAGCGGCGTGCAGTCAACAAATGTAACGGATACAGAAAAAATCTCTTTTCTGACAGATGGCCTTTCTACGGTGGATATCGTGAAAAAGGTAAAGCCTTCTGTTGTCAGTGTTTCCACTACGGTGACAGGCACAGCCAAGTATTTCGGCAAATATACGGTGCCTTATGAATCCGAAGGGGCAGGCAGCGGTGTCATCTTCTATTCCGATGACAGCAAGGTGGCTATCGCAACAAATAATCATGTGATTGAAGGGGCAAGCTCCATTTTTGTTACCTTTGAAGGCAATATCAGCGTATCTGCCAAGGTCATCGGCACAAAGAGCGAATCTGACCTGGCGGTATTGTCTGTATCCTGGGATGATCTGAAGGCGGCAGGCATCACCAGCGTGGCAACGGCTACATTTGGCGATTCTGATGCCCTGGAAGTTGGCGAATATGTCATTGCCATCGGTAATGCCATGGGCATGGGACTTTCCGCTACAGATGGTATCATCAGCATGAAAGAGCAGACCATCAATGTGGACGGCAACGCCCTGAAAGTATTGCAGACCAGCGCAGCCATCAACAGCGGCAACAGCGGCGGCGCACTGGTAAACAGCAAAGGCGAAGTCATTGGGATCAATACGGCGAAATATAATTCTTCCATGGCGGAAGGTATGGGCTACGCTATCCCCAGCAACTATATCAAGCCGATCGTTGAGGAACTGCTGGAATCCGGTACACAGCCCAAGCCTTATATCGGCATCACAGGTACCAGCATCACAGAGGAAAATGCTTCCCTGTATAAACTGCCCGTAGGCGCACTGATCATGGAAGTGACGGAAAATGGCCCTGCGGCAAATGCAGGCCTGCAGGTGGGCGATGTCATCACCCAGTATGACGGCAAAACAGTCATGGATATGGATACCCTGGTAGAACTGGTGAATGGCACAGAGATCGGCAAAACGGTAGATGTCCATGCAGTGAGAGACGGTCAGAAGAGCATCGATCTGAAAATCAAGATCGGTGACAAAAATGCGTGATAAAGCGAAGAAAAGCTTACGGAAATAGAAAGAGATTTGCGGAGCAAACCCATGAGCAGCCAGAAGGGCTGCGAAGAAACATTTTCGGCAGAAAAATTTATATAAATGGAAAACCTCGGTTCAAAGGAATCGGGGTTTTTCTTTTTGGATGGAGGATTGCATTTTTGGGAAAGATACTGTAAAATATAAGAACAAATGTTCTTGTTTTGAAAGAGGAAAGGAGAAGAGAGGTATGTCCGATCGCATCTATCTATGTATCGATCTTAAAAGCTTTTATGCTTCCGTGGAATGCGTGGAACGGGGGCTTGACCCCATGACGACGAATCTTGTGGTAGCAGATGCGTCCCGTACAGCAAAAACGATCTGCCTTGCTGTCTCTCCGGCTTTGAAGTCCTTTGGTGTTCCCGGGCGGCCTCGTCTGTTTGAAGTGGTGCAAAAGGTACAGGAACTGAATTATGCAAGAAAGGGGAAGGCACCGGGGAAAGTGTTTCGGGATTCCTCTTACGATACAGAAGAGCTGCAGAAAGACCCATCTCTGGAGCTTTCCTATATCACAGCTGTGCCCAGAATGGCCCATTATATGAAGTATAGTGCGGGGATCTATGAGATCTATCTGAAATATATCGCACCGGAGGATATCCATGTATATTCCATCGATGAGGTTTTTATGGATTTGACGTCCTATTTGGATTTCTATCACCTATCTGCCCGTGAATTGGCTTCCAAAATCATGGGCCATGTATATGATGCCACCGGTATCACTGCAACGGCTGGCTTGGGGACGAATCTGTACCTTGCAAAGGTGGCTATGGATATCATGGCAAAGCATATGCCGGCGGATGAAAAGGGCGTGCGTATTGCAGAACTGGATGAGATGTCCTATCGGCGGCTGCTTTGGAGCCATCAGCCCATTTCGGATTTCTGGCGGGTAGGCAGGGGCTATACCAAAAAGCTCCATGCCCTTGGGCTGTATACCATGGGGGATATTGCCCGATATTCTCTTGACCCCCGGGGAGAAGATCAATTGTATGGGTTATTTGGCGTGAATGCGGAGCTTTTGATCGACCATGCCTGGGGTTGGGAACCCTGCTCCATGGCGGATATCAAAGCCTATCGGCCGGAAAGCAGCAGCCTGGGTTCGGGACAGGTGCTGCCCTACGCGTATCCTGCGGAACAGGCGAAAATGGTCGTGCGGGAAATGACGGATATGCTGGTCCTTGGCTTAGTGGATAAGGGGCTGGTGACAGACCAGCTGACGCTGACGGTGGGATTTGATGTGGAAAACCTGACAGACCCGGAAATTCGGAAGCAGTATACAGGTGCTGTTGTGACAGATCATTATGGCAGGAAGATTCCGAAGCATGCCCACGGGACAGCGAACCTGAAAATGCATACCAATTCTGCCAGACAGATCATCCATGAGGTCATGGAATTGTATGATCACATCGTAGAGAAAAATCTGTTGGTGCGAAGGGTCAATATCACAGCAAATCATATCGCAGCGGAAAAAGATGTGAAAGAAGAAATGGAATATGAGCAGCTGGATCTGTTTACGGATTTAGAGACGGAGGATAAAAAGAGGGAAGAAGAAAAAGAAGCTCTGGAAAAAGAAAGGCAGCTGCAGCAGGCGGTTTTGCAGATACAAAAGAAGTATGGAAAAAATTCCATCCTGAAAGGTGTGAATCTGATGGAAGGAGCAACGACAGTGAGCCGAAATGGACAGATCGGCGGACATAAGGCGTAAGAAAGGAGTGATTTGATGAGGGAAAAATTTCAGGATACCCATCAATATGATGATATCATCCATCTGCCCCATCCCCAGTCCTCTCGTCATCCTCAGATGCCTGTTGCGGATCGGGCGGCGCAGTTTGCACCATTTTCCGCATTGGTCGGATATGATGAGATCATAAAAGATGTGGCAGAAATCAGAAGTCAGGAAACATAGAGCAGATTGGATGAAAAAGAACACAATCAATGGAACGATCATAACCACACCGTATAGGTGTGGTTATGTATATTTTTAGGAAGAAATTTGTGTGCCTTTCTGCTGTTTGACGCTATATGATACATCGTGATATACTAAAACATACGATAAAAACTTTCCAAAGAAACCATCATTTTTATTTTTAGAATTTTTGTGCGTTATAATAAAATTTTTGTTTTATAAAACGGTCAAAAAGGATTGACAAGTCTTATATTGGGTGCTAAATTAACCTTAAGGATGCGTTATAACGTACGCATTTGGACATAGGAGGAAACTTATGGATGCAATGAGCAGTATGATTTCTGCAAATCTGAAGCGAATTCGTAAAGAAAAAAAATTAAGCCTCGACGCGGTGGCTGAAATGACAGGCGTCAGCAAAAGCATGCTGGGGCAGATCGAAAGAGGGGAATCCAGCCCAACGGTTGCGACTCTTTGGAAGATCGCCACAGGCCTGCATATTTCCTTTACGGCATTATTGGAAGGGGAAGTTGAGGAGACGAAATTCATTCCCCGAGAGGATCTGCAGGCTCTTCTGAGTGATGAAGGACGGTTTCGTTTATACCCCTTTTTTCCTTA
Organism: [Eubacterium] saphenum; assembly: GCA_004557645.1. Classification (GTDB taxonomy): domain Bacteria; phylum Bacillota; class Clostridia; order Lachnospirales; family Anaerotignaceae; genus Anaerotignum_A. The sequence goes on from SFGI01000020.1 coordinate 21,379, forward strand.
TGATGAGAGCAGAAGATTTGAAATGCTGTCCATTGAAATGGAACCGGGTTCTCGTTCGGAATCCGTTCCCCATGAGGAAGGTACAGAAGAATATGTACTTGTTTTTGAAGGAACGATGAAACTGACCGTGGATGGAAATGAATATTTGATCCATGCGGGTGATGGTATCCGCTATAACGCATCGAAAGCGCATATTTATGAAAATCCCGGCAGTGTTCCTTCCAAATTGTGCATGGTCATTTGCTACAAAAAATAATGATGACTATATTGGAAGGTCAGGTGAGTTTATGAGCGTTACACCCAGAGTGGAAAAGATCCGCCAGAATTATCTGAATGAAAAACCCCATATTTCTTGCGAAAGAGCAAGAATCTGGACAGAATCCTTTAAAAGAACAGAAGGTCTGCCTCAGCAGATCCGCACAGCGCAGGCCTTTTACGATGCTTGCCATGAACTGCCCGTAACTATTTTTGAAGGGGAGCTGGTCGTTGGTGCCAGCGGTGAATTCCGCAGATGCGGTATTCTGACTCCGGAATATGGCTGGAAATGGGTCGATGATGAAATGGATGATTTTGCGACCCGTCCCCAGGACCCTTATGATATGACAGATGAACAGAGAGAATTTTGCCGCAAGGAAATTTTCCCTTATTGGGCAGGCAAATCTGTGGAAGATACTTTTCTGGCACGGGCTTCCGAGGAAACAAAGAAAATCGGCGTAGATACAGGCTTCCTGGATACAGACCCCAAATGGCGGGGCGGCATCGGTGAAATTTCCCCTGACTATGTTGACCAGTTGTTCCCTAAGGGCTTCGGCGGCATCAAGAAGGAAGCCATGGCATATATGGAAGACCTGAGCGAGACCGACCCTGCGGATATGAAGAAAAGGGATTTCTACAAATCCATCCTTCTTGTTTGCGATGGGATCATCACTTTGGCAAACCGTTACAGCCAGAAGGCAAAGGAAATGGCGGCTGAGGAAGCGGATGCAGTCAGAAAGGCTGAATTAGAAGAGATCGCCGCAGTCTGCGCTGCTGTTCCTGAAAATCCTCCTACATCCTTCCGGGAAGCCATCCAGTTTGCATGGTTCGTGGAACTGGGCGGTATCATTGCGGAAAACCCCCTGGCACTGAATGTTGGCCGTTTCGACCAGTTCATGTATCCTTACTATAAAGCCGATGAAGAAGCAGGCAAGATCGATTACGATACCGCTTTGGAATTGGTAGAATGCCTGTGGCTGAAATATTCCGAATGGGTATGGGTCATTTCTTCCAATACCGCCGGTTTCTTCGCAGGCTATACAAACTTTGAAAATCTGACCGTTGGCGGCACAAAGGCAGACGGCACCAACGGGATCAATACCATTTCCTACATGGCAATTCAGGCTACCAAGGAAATTAAAACCCATCAGCCCACTTTGAGTTGCCGTATCCAGCCCGACTGTCCTGCCGAATTTATGGAAGCGGTAACAGAATTGGTATCCACGGGCTGTGGCTTCCCTGCCATCCATAGCGACCGTGTGGGCTATCAGATGCTGAGAAATCTGGGCTGCGAACCGGAAGATGCAAAGGATTGGAACAACTGCGGTTGCGTTGTGCCCCATTCCAGAAAAACCTTCGAATGGACTTCTTCCTGCAATATCAGCTTCACAGCTGCTCTGGAATTTGCCCTGAACGAAGGGAAGAGCAGACTGACGGGCAAACAGGTGGCACTGCCTGAAAAAGACCCCAAAACCTTTACATCCTATGAAGAGATCAAAGAGGCTTATTTCAAACAGTTCTCTTATATGGTAAAACATGGTGTCATCAGCCTGATCACCGCCCAGGAGATCAATCAGAAGAAAGCACCTCGTCCTTTCCTGTCCGCATGTAATGAATTCTGTCTGAAAAACGGTGCAGACTTGGTTGACGGCGGCGCAAAATACAATATCGGCCCTGTATTCACAGGCTGTGGCCTTGCTGTTACGGCAAACTGCTTCGCAGTGATCAAGAAGCTGGTATTTGAAGATAAAGTGACGACCATGAGCGAACTGATCGATGCCTTGAATGCAAACTGGGAAGGCTATGAAGAACTGCGGGCAAAAGCCCAGGCTGTGCCCAAATACGGCAATGACATCGACTATGTAGACAGCATCGCAAAAGAACTGGCAGATTATTACTACCGCGATGTAACCTCTTACAAGGACTATTATGGTCATACCTTCACAACTGCTTTCATGGGCATCTCCAACTATCTGCCCACAGGTAAGGTGCTGGGGGCTACACCCGATGGCAGAAAGGCAACAGAACCCATCACAGAAGGGGTATCTCCTTACACAGGCACTGATACTTCCAGCTGTCTGGCGGCCCTGCGTTCTTCTGCAAAGATGGGACATGATATCCATGCCGGCGGCACACTGCTGAATCTGCGCCTGAATCATGACTTGGTGGCAACCCCTCGCGGGCGGGCAAACTTGGGCGCAATGCTGCAGTCCTACTTTGCCCTGGGCGGCTTCCATGTACAGTTCAATACGGTTTCCAATGAAGTCCTGAAGGATGCCCAGGCACATCCTGAAAACTATAAGGACTTTCTGGTTCGTGTGGCAGGCTACAGCACACAGTTTGTAAACCTGTCCAAGTCTATGCAGGAATCCATCATGGCAAGAAATGCCCATGAATCCTTCTGATACATTACTGCTTTGTTTGAAAAATGGAAGGTGGAGAAATGATGTCTGTGAAAGGGTATCTGATGCAGCTGCAGCCTTTTTCTGTCAACGACGGAGATGGCATCCGCACAACGATTTTTCTGCCGGGCTGCCCTCTGCGCTGTAAATGGTGCGCTAATCCGGAAGGTTTTCAGCAAGCCCCTTTGGTCGGGTTTTATCACAGGCTTTGCATCGGCTGTGGTGCCTGCGCAAAGGCTTGCCCCCAAGGAATTGGGATCGACCTGAATCAGGAAAGAGAAAAATGTATCAGTTGTGGTGCTTGTGTGGCGGCTTGCCCCAAGGGTGCCAGAAAACAGCTGGTCTCCTATGCGGATGCGGATCAGATCATTGCCGATGCGGAGAAGCATAGCATGTTTTATCAAGCTTCCGGCGGCGGTATCACCTTTTCCGGAGGAGAGGCCACTTCTCAGCCGGAGCTTTTGGATTATCTGAGCAGACGCCTGTATGATAGGGGCTTTAGCTTGGCCATTGAAACCTGTGGATGGTTTGATTTTGACAGGGTATTGCCTGTTTTGAAACGGATGGACTTGATTTTCATGGACTTGAAGCATATGGACAGTCAGATCCATCAGAAATTCACGGGAGTACCCAATGAAAAGATCCTGGAAAATATGAAGCGGCTGGGAGAAACGGGTGCAGAGATCGTGATTCGTATCCCTGTGATCGAAGGGGTCAATGCCACGGAAGAAAATATTCGGAAAAGTGCGATGTTCGTAAAAGAGCATTTGCCAAAGGCAAAAATGGAATTGCTGCCATATCATAAATTCGGTTTTGGAAAATATGAAGCTTTGGGGCTGCCTTTGCCTGCGGAGGAATTCGCAACACCAACGAAAGAGAGAATGGAACGGTTTTTTGAAATTCTTTCAGATGTGGGTGTGGAAAGAGTTGAATATCGTTAAGGAAATATTGTTGCTATCACCACCTGGACAGGAATGTCCAGGTGGTTTTTATATGAAAGCATATTTTTATGCCAGTAGAATCGAATGTGCGGAAATTTTGGTATCTTTACCATTTGGTAAACCGTTTTTCCAGCAAGGCAATGGCCTGATACATCACCGCTGCCAGGATGGCAAGGATGATGACACTCATCATGACCCAATCCAGTTTGAATATCTGCACACCCCTGCAGAGAAGAGAGAAAAGCGAGGGACTATGGACTCACACAGCCTTTCTGGGGGTAGGGGACTGTTTCCTCTTGGGAATAAATGCAGAGATTGTTCACACAAAGCCTGGGAAACTATGGTATGATAAAAGCCAGATAGTATGTCGCCATGACATCTATAGAATTGACACATTTCACTGGATTATCTGCCTATATTTGAAATCGTATGCCGGCTACAATATCAGTAAAGGAGTGAGAAATATGCTGCGAATGGAGATCGCTTTGTTCCTGATTCTTGCCTTTGTGGCTTTTGTTTATTTTTCCGCCGGGCGAAAACACACGCCCCTGCACAAAATGTTTTCCGTCCTGCTGATCGCTATACTGGTGCATCTGGCATTTGACGGTGCAACGATCTATACGGTCAACCATCTGGATACTGTGCCGCTGCCTTTGAACAATCTACTGCATCGGCTCTTTATCGGGTCTATGGTGCTGGTAGTGTATCTGTTTTATCAATATATTGCCATTCTGGTGGAAGAGGAGACGGGAAAGCCCAGACGCCTTGACCTTGCCGCAAGGATCTATCTGGCGGCGGCAGAACTGGGGGCAATGCTTCTGCCGGTTCACTATGACATCACAGAGCAAGGAAATTATTCCGACGGGATTCACGCCAATGTCTGCTATGTCAGCATGGCCTTCTATCTTTTTCTTTGTGTGTGGCTGCTGCTGCGCAGCTGGAAGCAGATCGACCGAAAGAAGAGGTTTGCCATCGGTGCAGCCCTTGCCATAGAGGTATGTGTGTCTCTTCTGCAGGGAATCAATCCTACCTGGCTCATCAGCGGCATGGGATTGACATTGATGACCCTGTCCTTCTATCTGACCCTGGAAAATCCAGATATCCTTCGGGCGGAACTGACAGAACAGAAAATGTCCATGCTGTATCTGAAAAGTCAGGTGAATCCTCATTTTCTTTATAATACCCTGGACACCATCCGCATCCAGGCCCAGCTGAACGATGACAAACAGGTGGCTGACCTTCTGATGCAGCTGGTGGACTTTTTCCGGCTGAGCGTGAAGGTGGATCGGCAGATGGTGGCGCTGGATGATGAACTGGAACTGTTGGAGGCTTATATGGAACTGATGTGCTACCGATATCCGGAGCTGGTCTGCAGCTACGATATCGACCCGGACTTGGGCGGCGTTCTGGTTCCCAACTTCATCCTGCAGCCCATCGTGGAAAACAGCTTGCTCCACGGACTGAAAAACAAAGGCTATCGGGGCGAAGTACGCATTGTGGCGCAAAAATCGGAGCAGTGCAAAGACCGCATGGAAATTCAGGTGGCTGATACGGGCAGCGGCTTTTCCGATGGGGCAAAGGCAAAGATCGAGGAACTGCTCCTGCACTATGACAAGCAGGCACCAAAGCTGGAAGGAAACAGTATCGGCATTTTGAATGTGCAAAAGCGGATCAAGCTGCTCTGCGGCCGGGACTGTGGTCTGTGGTACACAGAAAATGCGGCAGGCGGTCTGACTGCCCATCTGCTGCTGCCCATCACCGAGGAGGAGGGAGAAAAATGAAAAAGCTGAGAGTATTGCTGGTGGATGATGAGATCATGATCCGCGAGGGGTTCAAGCGTCTGTTCGACTGGGAAGCCCACGACTGCGAAGTGGTAGGGGAGGCTGCCGATGGCATGGAGGCTTTGGCTCAGATCGACACCCTTCGCCCGGATATCGTCATCATGGATATCAACATCCCCATTATGAGCGGATTAAAGGTCATCCAGCTCAGCCGCATCAAACACCCTCAGATCGCCTATGTGATCGTGTCGGGCTATGATGATTTTTCCTATTGCCAGCAGGCATTGCGGCTGCAGATCACAGATTATATCCTGAAGCCTGTGAACTATGAGGAATTTGGGACTTGCATCGATAATCTGAAAATCTCTCTGTTTGAACAGCGGATTGCCACGGCAGAGGAGCCGAAGGAGCAGGAGGAGCGTGTCATCACGGGCATCACTCGGTATCTGCAGGAGCATCTGGCAGAGGAAGTCAGCCTTTCTGTTCTGGGGGAGGAAGTCAGCCTTTCTGTTCTGGCGGAGGAATTTCATCTGAATACCATTCAAAAAGCGTTTAAGATATTTATGATTTTGTCTCGAATTGCCATGATCTTGTCCTTTATTTGGGCAGGTGTGACATTGGCAGGCACATTCTGCGCCATCGCCTGGTATTGCGGCGGCACAGTAATGGGAATGAACCAGGAAACGCTGCTGTCCTTCCCTTTGCACGTCGCGCCGAACCAAATGCTGGGCGTACTGCTTTCTGAAATGATATTTGCCTTGACAAATGGCGTTCTTCTGCTGTTTGCATTCCGCTATTTCAAGGCGGAGCAGGAAGATGGGACACCCTTTACCCACAGCGGCGCCGACCAGATCAAATGTCTGGGGATCCAGACCATTGCCATGCTCTTTGTAGCTGCCATTCTTGCCTCTTTGGTTTTCGAAGGTTTTGATCTGTATTCTGCCCCGGTAGTGGAGTGGGACAATATGACCGGCGTGGCGCTGGGCATTGTGATGATCCTGGCGTCTTTCGTCTTCCGCTATGGTGCGGAGCTGGAAGAAAGCTGTGCTTATGATATTTCTGTTGGCTCTTTATGGAACATGGCTGCGAAAGAAAGCTGCGGAAAGGAACAGTGACAGTCATGAAACCAAACGCGATCGTATACACATCGAATACCGGTTTTACCGAACAGTATGCCAGATTACTGGGGGAAAAGACGGGCTTGCCCGTATACCCACTTTCTGAAGCCGAAAGGGTCTGGCAGAAAAGAAGGACCGAACCCCTGACGAGGATGTGATGCTGGAACTGCTGACCCATGGGGGCAGCTGCGTCAGGGAGAAAAATCTGGCGGATGTGCTGGAATGGTACGGGAAGGAGGCCTGAGGGAGCGGGGATCAGCACCAAAGACCCATGGTAACGCTCTCAAAGGGACAAGTTATCTGCTCGATCAATCAAAAGAACGGTTTTTAGAAGTCCATGTTGGATGCTATGCATCGGCAAAACGGACTTCTTTTTTTGTGTCAGATCTTTCCTGTGTCAAGGATGGTGAAAATGGCTTGTAAAAGTTTGGGTTTCCGGTATATACGAAATATGTCAAAACGTGTTATAATAAAAAAATATTTGACACACTGTATGTGCTGCAGTTTAGAAAAAAGTTTTTGACGAATGAGATAAAAACGATGTTTATCTGCTTCGGAAAAGAAAAACCGTGTTTTTTTGGCACTCCTTTTTTATACGGAGAAGCGGATGAGACCATATATACGGGGGAAATACGATGGATAAAGAAAAAATCAAAGAAGGCGTAAAACTGATTCTGGAAGGGATCGGGGAAGATATTCGGCGGGAAGGACTTCTGGAAACGCCGGACAGGATCGCAAAAATGTATGAGGAACTGGCGGCCGGTTATACGGATGACGCAGGGACACATCTGCAAAAAAGGTTTCATGTAGATCAAAATGATATGGTCATGGAGAAGGATATTCAGTTTTATTCTTTCTGTGAACACCATATGCTGCCTTTTTATGGAACGGCTGCGGTAGCCTATATTCCCAATGGAGAAGTGGTGGGGCTGAGCAAAATTGCCAGAACCATTGAAGTTTTTGCGAAGCGGTTTCAGCTGCAGGAACGCCTTACTGCACAGGTGGCAGATGCTTTCATGGAGGAACTGAAGCCCCAGGGGGTCATGGTTCTGATCGAAGCGGAACATATGTGCATGACCATGCGCGGCATTAAAAAACCGGGGACAAAAACAGTTACAGTGGTCACCAGAGGGGTATTTGACGGCAATGAAAAACTGCAGAACAGTTTTTATCGTATGTTGGAGCGGAGGTAATGGGCTCGATGGAGAGAGTAAATCAAATCTGCAGTCATCCCCTTTGGAAGGACAGCCTGAAAAAAATACAGGAGCTGGAGCAGGACCGTATTTTTTGCCGCCATACCATAGAACATTTTTTGGATGTGGCAAGGATCGCCTATATTGAAACGCTGGAAAAAGATCTGCATCTTTCAAAAGAAATCATTTATGCAGCAGCCCTGCTCCATGATATTGGCAGGCATCTGGAATATACCCAAGGCATCCCCCATGAGGAGGGGAGCTTTCAGATCGCAGAAGCAATTCTGAAAGAATGTGGATTTGAAAAAGAAGAGCAGGAAAAGATCCTCTCAGCCATCCAAGCCCACAGAATGCAGGAAACCGGATTTGCCGATAACCTGGCGGGAATCCTTTATCGGGCGGACAAGAAATCGAGAAACTGTGCGTTTTGTGCCGCTTTTCAGGAGTGTAATTGGGATAGAGAAAAGAAAAATCTTATCATTACTGTTTAATATAGAAGCAGAATGCTGTTTCGTTTGATTTTGGAGGAGAACAATATGATGAAAATTGGGAACCGCATGTTTGATGTGGAAAATGACTGCTATATCATGGGGATTTTGAATGTTACCCCGGATTCTTTTTCCGATGGCGGCAAATGGAATGACCTGGAAAAGGCAAAAAAACACGTTGCGGATATGATAGAAGAAGGGGCTTCTATTATTGACGTTGGGGGCGAATCCACACGACCCGGCCACCAGCAGATCAGTATACAGGAGGAGATCGAACGGGTGGTGCCTGTCATTGAAATGATCAAAAAGAATTTCGATATTCCCGTTTCCATCGACAGCTATAAAAGCCCTGTGGTGGAAGAAGCATTGAAAGCAGGTGCGGATCTGGTAAATGATATCTGGGGACTGAAATATGACCGAAAGGTGGCAGATCTGATCGCCCGCTATCAGGTACCCTGCTGTCTGATGCATAATCGGGAGGCTGCGGTATATGACGATTTTCTGGAGGATATGTGCCGTGATCTGAAAGAATCTGTTTCCATCGCAAAACAGGCAGGCGTTGCCGATCAGCAGATCATTCTGGACCCCGGGGTCGGCTTCGGCAAAACCTATGAACACAACCTGATGGCGATCCATCATCTGGAACGTCTGGTAGATTTGGGCTATCCGGTACTTCTGGCTACTTCCAGAAAATCTGTCATTGGTCTGACCCTTGACCTGCCCACGGATCAGAGAGTGGAGGGAACATTGGTAACGACTGTGCTGGGCGTACAGAAAAAGGCTGCATTTATCCGTGTGCATGATGTAAAGGAAAATATGAGAGCCATCCGCATGACCCAGGCGATTTTGAGAGAAGGCAGAAAAGAATGAGATCCAAATATTACGATAAAATACAAATTAAAAATCTGGAGGTTTTTGCCAATCATGGCGTATTTCCCGAAGAGACCCGACTGGGACAGAAATTTCTGATCTCCCTTGTCATGTATCTGGATACCAGAAGGGCGGGAAAAGCCGATGATCTGGAAAAATCGGTGAATTACGGAGAAGTGAGCAGCTTTATGACTGCCTATATGAAAGAGCATCCCTGCAAATTGATCGAGGCAGCGGCAGAAAGCTTGGCGGAGGAATTGCTGCTGCGCTATCCCCTTTTAGAGGGCATTACACTGGAACTGAAAAAGCCCTGGGCACCCGTAGGGCTGCCCCTGGAAACGGTTTCCGTGGAGATCACAAGATTCTGGCATAAGGCATATATTGGTCTTGGCTCCAATATGGGCGATAAAAAGGGCTATCTGGATCAGGCGGTGAAAGCTCTGGACGAAATTAGGGGATGCCGAGTGGAAAAGGTGTCTTCCTATCTGGTGACGGAGCCCTATGGAGGCGTGGAGCAGGATGATTTTCTAAATGCATGCCTGATTTTAAAGACCTTTCTTCCTCCTCAGGAATTATTGGAACGGCTCCATGAAATCGAGCAGGCAGCTCATAGAGAACGGGTGATCCACTGGGGCCCCAGAACTTTGGATCTGGATATCCTTCTCTATGATGATGAAATTTTGGAAACAGAGGATTTGGTGATTCCCCATGTAGAAATGCACCTGCGGGAATTTGTGCTGAAGCCTCTGAGTGAAATCGCACCCAACAAACGTCATCCCATATACCAAAAGACCATTGCTCAGCTGGCGGCAGAGGTATGTGAGCAGAAATAACCTGCAGGCGATATAGGAATGGTATGTATGGATAATAAAAGCGTTTTTGTTTGACTGCGTCGAAAAGACGTAAGAACAGGAACGCTTTTTTGATTGGAAAAGAGATATTGACAGAAAAGTGTATTACTGCTATGATACACTTAAGAAGTGTACTATAGTGATAATACAGCTGGAAGGGAGGGAATGAAAAGGTGCTGGATTTTAAGAAATTGGAATTAAACCCATCGGAACCGGTGTATCTGCAGATCGTTTCCTTTGTGAAGCGGCAAATTTTCATCGGGACTGTAGAACAGGGAGAGTCCCTGCCTTCCCGCAGAGAAATGGCAGCACTTTTGAAGATCAATCCCAATACGGTGCAGAAGGCATTTCGCCTGTTGGAAGAAGAAGGGCTTGTGGTGACACCGCCCAATGCTGTCAGCATCATCCATTGGGATGAGGAGATCTATGCTGCGATCCAAAAGGAACTGACAGCGGGGCTGGTCGTGGATTTTGTGGCGCAGGCAAAAGCAAATGGACTGACCTTGGATATGGTAATGGCATTGTTGAAGGATGAATGGGCAAAGGGGGATGAAAGATGAAGAATGTATTGAAATTAAGCAACTATCTCTTTTCCTGGATGATGAAAAAAGGCGGGAAAGGAATTTTGGGCGGATGCATCGCCTTTGGCGGTATCTTATTGCTGGCAGGCTCCTTTACACAGGCTGCCACAGAACTGGACAGGAGCCATTTCCCCAAGGCATTTTTGCCCTATGAGGAGATCATAGACGGCAGCGGCATCCCGATTTTGTTTCTGGCAGGCTTAGTGGTTCTTTTTGTTATGATCTTCTGGCAGTCAAAGAGCTTCTACATCAACAACAAGGGGATTTATACCCTGCTGACTTTGCCCATGAAACGGGAACAGGTTTATTTTGCCTTTCTGATTTCGGGAATGGCCATGCTCCTGCTGTATTTTATGGCATGGCTGATTCTGATCGTTGCAGCATATTTTCCCGTGATGTTAAGTCATACGAAGGTGGCGGCAGAGGAAATTTTCTATGTGACGCCTGATGTGACCATCAAAGGACTGGATGCCGCCAGAACAAACGGGCTGTATCTGGCCTTTCAGAGAAGTGTTTTCTTGTATGCAGCCTTTCCCGGGAGCCTCGTCAGAGGGCTGTCTTTGGTTGGAGGTCTTTTTCTGATCTTAACAAGCATCCTCTATGCGGGTCTGCATCATGCAGAACCCTTTGCAGCAGGAACGCTGGCTTGTGTCGGTACTTTGATCGGCGGCTATACGATGGTTCTGGCATTGCTCTGGAGAGAAGGCATCCTGCAATATTACTCTTATGCAAAGACTGTGACGGGGACGGGCATCGTTATGGGAGTGCTTTGTGTGGTATTGTCCATCGGTGTGGTTTTGCTTTCTGTAAAAGATATGCGGAAAAAATATGTGGCATAGAAAGGGGGAAGAGATATGAAAAAAAGAAGTTGGGTCATGGAGAGTATTCTGTGTGCCATTGTTTGTTTTGTGGTCTTTGGGGTTTATATGATGCAGGCAAAGGATAACGGGACTTTTCAGCTGGAGGATTTGGAAGGGGACAGGGAATATCTGGCAGATTTCCCCCTGGAAGGTCACGGCGGCGACGAAGTGAGTAGTTTCCGTTTCTCGATTTTAGATGGAAATCTGGAAACGGCGTTTTATCCCTGCGGCGTTGCGGAACTGGAAACGAAGATGAAGGGAGAAAAATATGGTCTTACTTCACTGGAAGCAAATTTTGTTTCTACTCTGCCGGAGGAAGAATATTTTGACCAGACGGTGATCGTTGCCGCAGAAGGGGCAAATGTGGAAGAAAAAGACACGTCCTCCATGTATCTTTTCGAAGGCAGAAATGGCATCGAAGGGATGGCAGGGCAGACTATTGCCATGGATGCGGCTGAGGTTTTCTGTGAAATCGACCATTGGAAGTATTTGAAGAGAAAAGGCAGCGGATGGCAGGGAGAATGGATCGGCGCACGATATTCTACGGGGCTGATCCTTCGGGATAAAGAATATTTTTATACTGCGGATGAGGAACATTTTTTCATGGATAATTATAATTATGCTGAGGATGGGCAGGAAGGCAGGAGATTGCGTACCTATCTGGCAGAAATCGGAGACGATGTTTATGCAGTGACAGCCCCCGATGAACGCTGCGAAGGGCAGACCTATGTATATCGATTGGCTCTTGATGATTATGATTCTGTAAATGGGGAACTGTTTGTGAATATGTATGAAGAAAAAACATTGGCAGAAACTGCCCAAGACAGAACGGTATTAGGGGAAGCTGTTCCGCTGATCCCTGTTCCTGATCCGACAGAAAGCAAAGTGGTTGGTTTGGATGCTGTCGCAGAAAAAGACCTATTGCTGCTCTATCGTACAGAAGGGAATACCTTCATCGTGGATGTTTATGATACCGCAGGGAAGCTGTTGAGCAGCGGCAGTACGCAGCTTTTGGATGAATCAGAGCAGTATAAAAAAGATATGACTTATGTATATAGCGATTTCCGCATCGCCGATGAAGTTGCATCCAATATCGTTCCATGGGAAGAAGGCACTTCTGTGGAGATCAGTGTGCAGGGATTTTTGGAGGCAGAAGAAAACGACCAGCACTATGGCGGAGCCGGCATGACCACGGGAAGCATCCTCCTTTGGATCGACAATGGAGGAAAGATAGAAGAAATTTCTTTCGGCGGCAAAGGAGGGCAGTCGATCGTCCGTGGGGACAAAGTGCTGTGCTTCAGCAGCAGAACAGCGGAAGAAGGGGAGCCGATCGATGAAGTGTTGGGCTATGGCACACCGGAAACAGCGTATCTGGAGGTCTATGAGAAAAACAGCGGAGAGCTTCTCTATCGAGGCAGGATAAAAACAGATTTCTGGCAGGATGACCTGAAATTTCTTGCCGGTGTAGACAATGCGCCAAAGGCAGGCTATATTCGAAAAAAAGAGGGGACTATGTCTGGAGATCATACCCTGAACAGATATCTGCAGTGTTATATCGCAGGCAGATGGGAGGAGGAAGGCAGATGGTAGAAGTAAAAGACTTGAAGTTTTCTTATCTGGTCGGAATGGATATCCTGAAGGAAGTCTCTTTTCAGGTGGAAACAGGAGAGATCGTTGGGGTGCTTGGTGCCAATGGCGTTGGCAAGTCCACATTGCTGAAGCTGCTGGCAGGTATCCTGACCCCCAGAGGCGGAAGCATTTCCATAGAGGGAAAACCTGTGCAGGAATCCTATGGGAAGGTGGCATATATCAGCGAAGCAGGTGGCTATTTCAAGGACCTGACACCAAAGGAATTTGGGGCATTTCTGCTGGATTTCTTCCCTGATTTTGATGTAAGCTACTATGAAAAACTGGTAGCCTATTTCCAATTGGAGGATAAGCCCATCAAAAATATGTCCAAAGGGCAGAAGGCCAAAGCAGAAGTGGCAGCCGGCATGGCCAAACGGGCAAAATATATGATTATGGATGAACCTTTCATCGGCAAGGATATGTTCACTCGACAGGATTTCATGCAGGCACTGGCAGGCAGCCTGACGGGAGAAGAAACCATTTTTATCACCACCCATGAGATCGATGAGATCGAAAACTTCATCGACCGCGGGCTGATCCTGAAGGATGGGAAAATTGCCGCCGATGTGCGGATGGATGATTTGCGCAGGCAGGGGAAGAGCCTGACGGGGCTGATGAAGGAAGTAACTGGCTATAAAGATGGGAATTTTACAGAGCTTTTGGAAAGATAAAGATAAGAAATGACATCACCCCCCTTCGGTTTTATGGAATCGAGGGGGATTTTTTATCTCGAAAAACAAGTTTTTATTTCTGAATGTACGGATTTCCGGACATCTGTTTTGTTACAGTAATAGCAACAAAAGAAAGATGTCTGGAAAGGAGGAATAAAAATGAAAGAACATTATATCACGATCACAGGTTTTGACCACTACTACGGCAGGAAACCCTTTAAAATCGGCAAAAGACTGAAATGTGTCAAAGAGCCGGATAATGCGTATGACGAAGAGGCCATCAAGGTGGTGCTGAAGCATATTGGTACGGTTGGATATGTTGCCAATTCAGTTTATACTGTGGCAAGGGGGTCCAGCAGTGCAGGTGCCATTGCTCATTTGGTCAATCGGACCTTTTTGGCAGAAGTCATGTTTATTACAAATTCAATGGTCATTTGTAGGGTGGTAGAAGGGTTGAAAGACCAGAGGAATG
>SFGI01000021.1 GCA_004557645.1 [Eubacterium] saphenum
GATGCTTTTTGTTCTTTTGCTTAAGCTTTAATCTCACCCGCAGAGCGGGCGGTTGTTAAAGCCCGCTTCGCAGTCTTCAGCACTAAAGTAATAAAACAACCCCGCTGATGCGGGGCTTTCTTTCAGAATAAATAAATATATGTATGATTGCGGTTTGAAATTATGCCAGTACAGCTGCCAGTTCTTCCACTGCGGCTGTCTCATCCGCACCTTCTGCTGTGATCAATGCTGTCTGACCTTCCTGCATATTCAGGGCGATGGTGCCCATGATGCTTTTGGCATTGATTCTTTTTTCATCAATGCTCACCTGGATCTCAGATTCAAACTTACCTGCTGTCTGCACAAAATACGCAGCCTGTCTTGCATCCAGGGGTGCTTTGATGATAATTGATTTTTGTGTCATTCTACCTCACCTTTACCCTCTCTTAGCGTTTCAGCAATGTTGCTAATCTTACGCAGTCTATGGTTGACGCCGGATTTTCCCACAGGCGTCATCAGGAAAGAACCCAGTTCTTTCAAGCTTTTATCGGGATATTCCAACCGAAGCCTTGCCACCTCTTCCAACTGTTCCGGCAGCTGGGAAAGGCCAATGGTCTCTTCGATAAAATTGATATCCTCCAATTGTTTCACAGCTGCACCGACCACCTTGTTCAGGTTCGCCGTTTCGCAGTTGACCTTGCGGTTGATGTCGTTGCGCATTTCCTTGACAATGCGGACATTTTCCAAGTTCATCAATGCCAAAGGTGCCTCCATCACGTTCAGCAGGTCTACGATCTGCTCGCCTTCCTTCAGGTAGACAACGTAGTGTTCCTTTCGTTCCACCACCTTTGCATCCAGTCCAAAGGCGTTGATCAGATCCCGCAGCTGTTCAGCGGATGACATATCTGCCAGAACGAATTCCAGATGGTAATTCTTTTCCGGATCATTTACGGAACCGACAGAGATGAACGCCCCGCGGATATATGCCCTGCGGCAGCAAATGCTGCTGACAACGGGCCCATAGATCCGTTTCACCAGTTTTTTCTGTCCATTCTCTTCAAACAACATCCCCGTTGCCCGAAGGATTGTTTCCGCCTGGGCGGGATTTTTTACAAAAAGTGTATACACTCTGGTTTGTCGTTTCAGCCCGCTGGTTCGTACAGATACATCCGCTATAATATTAAAAGTATTTTGCAATAATGTAAAGCACTTTTTCGCGACAAAAAAATTCTCCGTTTGGATTTTTATACAAAAATCTTCTTCAAAGGCCCCAGTCTGTCCACAGATATTGACAAAGGCGGCCGTTTCTGCAATTTCACAATGTCGCCCATTTCCAAAATGAAGGGACAACTCACCCTTAACCTTAGACGAAAATGACAAATTTGCCCCCCCTTTCTATTCCCATTTCAAACTCAAATTTTTTCTTATTTTTTATGTCTGGCATCCTTTTCAATATCATGATGCTTCAGCAGCAGGGTGTGCTTGTCCTTGTCCAAGGATGCATACAGCGCATTGGCCAGTGTGACGGAACGATGCTTGCCGCCGGTACAGCCAATGCTGATGACAAGGTTGTTCTTCCCTTCTTTGATGTAAAGAGGGATCAGGAATTCCACCATATCCACCAGTTTTTTCAGGAAGGTCTGGCTTTCTTCAAAGCCCATGACATAGCTGCTGACAGGCTCATCATTGCCCGTCATTTCCTTCAATTCCTGGATATAGAAGGGATTGGGCAGAAAACGTACGTCAAACACCAGATCGCTGTCCGCAGGAATCCCATATTTAAACCCAAAGGAGCGAATGGTGATGACAAGGTTTTCATAGGACTGGTTTTCCACGAAAATACGGTTGATCTGCTCCTTCAGCTGTCTGGTCAAGATCTGGCTGGTGTCGATGATATAAGTCGCCTTGGTTTTCACATCCTTCAGTATTTCCCTTTCCTTGCGGATGCCTTCCTGGATAGAGCCATTTCTGGACAGAGGATGGCTTCTTCTGGTCTCTTTATACCGCTTGATGAGCACCTCATCAGAAGCATCTAAGAAAAGAATTTCATATTCATAGCCTTTCTCCTGCAGACTGGACAACACCTGAAAAAGATCGTTGAACAGCTTACCCCCGCGGATATCGATCCCCAGGGCAACTCTCTCGATCTCCCCTTCCTGCTCGTAGCACAATTCGGCAAATTTGGGCAGCAAAGCAGGCGGCAGATTATCTACACAGAAAAAATTGATATCTTCCAAAAATTTCAGCACAGAGGTTTTCCCTGCACCGGACATCCCCGTAACGATTACAAATCTCATGATCTTTCACCAGCCCTTCTCTTTTTCTGTTATTTATTATACTTCCCCAACGATCTTCACTTCAGTTTCCAGCGTTACGCCAAACTGTTCTTTGACTTCCTTCTGGCAGAAAGCGATCAGATCCAAAATATCCTGCGCTGTTGCCCCACCGATATTGATGAGGAAACCGGAATGCTTTTCAGAAACCTGGGCACCACCGATGGTTTTGCCCTTCAGCCCTGCATCCTGCACCAGTTTCCCTGCAAAATAGCCTTCCGGGCGTTTAAAGGTACTGCCTGCACTGGGATACTGTAAAGGCTGTTTTTCCCTTCTCTGCTCTGCCAGTTCCGCCATGCGGCTGCGAATGGCTGTTTCCTCGCCCTTTTGCAATTTCAGCTTGGCACCCAGAACGATATACCCCGCTTCCGGCACGATGCTGTGTCTGTAGCCCAGTTCCAGTTCCTCTGCAGGAATGGTTTTGATCTCCAGATCCTTTGTCAGTACATCTACGCTGACCAGAACATCTTTCATTTCACCGCCGTAGGCCCCTGCATTCATCACCACAGCCCCGCCGATGCTGCCAGGGATGCCGGAGGCAAATTCCAGCCCTGTCAGGGATGCATCTGCCGCTTTCGCTGCCACTGCACTGAGCAGTGCGCCGCCTTTTGCCACGATGATATCTTCCTCTACAGAGATATCTGCCATACGATTGTAGATCTGGATCACTGCGCCGCGGATGCCTTTATCCCGCACCAGCAGGTTGCTGCCATTGCCAATGACCATCACAGGCACACGATATTTTTCTAAAATCCCGATGGCGTCCTTCAGTTCCTCTGCATCCTTAGGCTGCAGGAAGAGATCCGCAGGGCCGCCCACACGGAAGGTCGTATGTTCTTTCATCATTTCCTGCAGCTTCAGACCTTCTTCCCCCAGTCTCTTCTGCAGTTCCTGTATTAAATGCTCCATCATTTCACCTTCTTTTCATTTCCCGATGCGGGTCGCAAAATCCTGTGCCGTATTCTTACCCATTTTTTTCTGACGATTTGTCATGGCGGCAGATTCACAGATCATCGCCACGTTTCTGCCGGGGCGCACAGGAATGGTGTTCAACTGCACCTTATTCCCTAAAATTTCCATATATTCTTCATTCAGCCCCAGCCTGTCATAGGAGCCTGTCTTGCCGTCCCAAACCTCCAGCTTGATGACAAGATCGACAGTTTTCTGGTCTTTGACAGAACCAACGCCGAACAGTTCTTTTACATTGATGATGCCGATGCCCCTCAATTCGATCATATAACGGATGATTTCCGGGCAGGAACCAATCAGCCGTCTGTCGGCGATCCGTTTGATCTCTACTGCGTCATCGGCAATGAGACGATGTCCTCTTTTGATCAGTTCCAGAGCAGTCTCGCTTTTCCCGATACCGCTGGCACCGGTGATGAGAACACCTTCCCCATAGATATCCACCAAAACCCCGTGCATCATGACACGGTCGGCCAGTTCTTCCCGCAGCCAAAAGATCAGCTCCGCCGTAAAATCGGTAGTCGTCTGGGCGGTGCGGAAGATGGGCACGTTATATCTCCTGCCATATTCCAACGCTTCCGGAAAAATCTCCAGGTTCTTGCAGACGATCAGACAAGGGATCCGATACTGAAACAGATGATGGATGGCTTCCCTGCGTTTTTCCTCGCTCAAGCTCAGCAGATAGCTGTATTCTACCCGACCGATGACCTGCAGACGGTCGCTGTCGAAGCGTTCATAAAAACCTGCCAGCTGCAGAGCAGGGCGGTTGATCTCTTTTCGAATGACAGAACGCCCCTCCAAGTCCAGCTCGGGCAGCATATTTTCAAGCTCAAAGGCTTCTACGATCTTCTTTAATTCCGCAGAATACATGGGTTTCCCCCTTTCATGCTAAAAATCAAAACCAAATTCTTTCCTAAGTATAGCATACCCCAAAATCATCCCTTTTGCAATTCCTCCTGATGGAAAAAGAGATATACTTGCTCCGCCGCAGGGATGGTCATGCCTTCCACCTCCAGCAGGTCTGCCACTTCCGCTTCGGCGATCTTTTCGATGCTGCCAAAATGGTGCATAAGAGCCTTTCGGCGCACCTGCCCGATGCCCTTGATATCATCCAAAATGGAATGAAGATTCCGTTCGTCCCGCAGCTTTCTATGATAGGTGATGGCAAAGCGATGCACTTCATCCTGGATACGGGTCACCAGCTTGAAGCCTTCGGAGGTCAGGGGGATGTGGATTTCTTTCTCATGGAACAGAAGCCCTCTGGTTCTATGCTTATCGTCCTTCACCATGCCGCAGACGGGGATATCCATACCAAAGGACAGTAAAACTTCCTCCGCTGCGTGTACCTGGGTCTTGCCGCCGTCCATCAGGATCAGATCGGGCAGGCGGGTAAAGCTGCTGGTCTTGCCTTCCGTTTTCTCTTTCAGGGCATGATTCAGGCGGCGGGTGATGACTTCCTTCATGGAAGCATAATCATTGGGCCCGACTACTGTTTTGATCTTGAATTTGCGGTAATCGCTGTTTTTGGAACGTCCATCCTCGAAAACCACCATAGAACCAACGGATTCAAAGCCCTGGGTATTGGAAATATCGTAGGCTTCCACCCGTTTCAGCTCTCCCGGCAAGCCCAAAGCCTGCCGCAGTTCTTCCATGGCGCCCTTGGTACGCTGTTCCTCCCGTTTCAGCTTTTCTCCAAATTGTTCGAAGATCAGCATAGCATTCTTATGGGCCAGTTCCACCAGCTTATGTTTTTCCCCTTTTACAGGCACAGTCATGGTCACCTTGCTGCCCCGCCGTTCGGAAAGATAGGCCGCAATCAGCTCTGCTTCCTCTTCCACCAATGCTTCCTGCAAAATGATTTCTTTGGGGATATAAGCCGTACCACTGTAGAACTGCTTCACGAAAGCAGTCAGAATCTCTGCACGGCTCTGATCTTCGAAAGCAGTCAGGGTGAAATTCTCTCTGCCTGTCATTTTGCCGCTGCGGATAAAGAATACCTGCACCAGACATTCCTCAAAAGCACGGACAAAAGCGATGACATCTGCATCTCCCAAGCCCATATTGGACATTTTCTGCCGTTCTGCCACGCTTTTGATAGAGCGAATCTTATCCCGCAAGGAAGCAGCCTTCTCAAATTCCATATTTTCCGCCGCTTCCATCATTTCCTGCTCCATTTTTTTCAGGATGCCCTCATGCTTTCCTTCCAGAAAATCCATGGCATCCTTGATATACCCCTGATAGACTTTTTCAGATACATTCCCGCTGCAGGGGGCGATACACTGACCGATATGGTGATTCAGACAGGGACGTTCCTTCCCGATGTCTCTGGGAAATACCTTTTTGCATTTTCGGATGGGAAACAACTTATGCAAAGTCTCCACCGTCTCCTTCATGGCTAACACATCCGTAAAAGGCCCGTAATACTTCGCCTTATCCTTCGTCATCCTGCGAGTGATAAAAATACGGGGGAATGGTTCCTGCACCGTCACCTTGATATAGGGATAGGTCTTGTCGTCCTTCAGCAGGATATTGTAATAGGGATGGTATTTTTTAATGAGGTTGCATTCCAGCAGCAATGCTTCCATTTCCGAATCCGTCACGATATATTCAAATTCCTTGATATTCGGCACCATGGAACGGGTCTTGGCAGTTTGGTTGCGGCTGCTCTGGAAATATTGCCGCACGCGGTTTTTCAAGTTGACAGCCTTGCCCACATAAATGACATGACTATTTTCATCCTTCATCAGATAGACCCCGGGTTTTTGGGGCAGCTTTTTCAATTCCTCCTGAATATCAAACATAGATTTCACCTCTTTCCTCTCTATTGCATAAAAGGGAGAGCCTTTCTTTCAGGTTCTCCCTTTTGTTTCTCATAAAAACGCCTGTTTGCAAAACGTTCTCTTCTCTATTTTATATCATCAACAATTTATAATAAACGTAATCTTTTCAAAATACGAATCAGTTTGCCGCCGCCGGGCACTGTCTGCAGATCTTCTTCCACGATGCCTTTGATCAGCAGCATCACCAGACCATACACAGCGATCGCCACGCAGATGGCCAGCAATGTGGCAATGGTATTGCTGCCAATGAGGGCAAAGAAGAGATGGTAGCTGCCCAATGTGCCTGCCGCCATGGCGATAGAGCCGATGACAGGCTTCAGGAAGCTGCCCATGAAATCAAATCTCGTCCCTGTTCTACGGGAGAGCATGATCACATCAAATACCGCCGCCACCAGATAGCAGCCTGTGGTAGAAAGGACTGCCCCCAATACGTTGATAGATGGAATCCGGATCAACAGCAGATTCAGGATGACCTTGGTAATGGCACCCAAAATCGCCCCCACCACAGGCACCTTGATATGGCCGATGCCCTGCAGGATGCCTGTAGAAGTCTGGCACAGAGCCAAAAAGATGATGGAGATACCGCCCACTGTCAGCAGCATACCGCCGTCGCTGGCTCTGGGGAACAGCATCTGGATGATCTGAGGACCAAGGGCACTGATGCCCACTGCCGCAGGCACAGAAATGATCATGGAAATGCGATAGGTCAAAGCCATCTTCCGGCGCACCTGTTTCCTTTCCTTCAGCTTCACAGATGCCGCAATGCTGGGCAAAACTGCCGTTGCAATGGCTGTGGAGATGGTTACGGGCAATGTGGTCAATGTGACATATTTGCCGGAAAGCTGCCCATACAACGCACTGGCCTCTGCTTCAGAAAAGCCTGTTTTCTGCAGGATATTCACTACCATGCCCATATCGATCAGGTTTGTGATGCTGAATACCGCTGTGCCGGCAATGATGGGCCATGCCGTCTGCAGCACTCTGCCGATGAGCTGGCGTTTACTTTCTTCATAGGGCTGTCTGCATCGTTTTGCCCGCCACAAAAGATAGGGACGGATCAGGCTATAAGCGAAAACCACCACGACCAGACCTGCCAAAGCACCGATACCGGTACCCATGGTACCGCCGGCAGAAGCCAGAGGGATATTTTTCGTCAGCCCCTCGGGCAGATTCACACTCAGGAATACCCACGCCAGATAGACGCTGAAAAAGGCGTTGAACACCTGCTCGATGATCTGGGAAATGGCAGTAGGCACCATGGTGTGCATCCCCTGAAAATATCCACGGAATACAGACATGATGGCTACGATGACCAGCGTCGGGCAAAGGGTGAGTATAGAATAATAACTATCGGGGATGCCAATGAGATTCGCCATTTTATCTGCTGTCAGGAACAGCAGAATGGCGAAAAATGCCCCCAAAGAGGTAGAGATGACCAATGCCGCCTGGAACACCCGATGGGCATTTCGATACTGCTTCAAAGCGATACGCTCAGAAACAAGCTTGGAAATGGCTGCGGGCAGCCCTGCGGAGGAAAGGATCAGCAGGAAGGTATAGATATAATACCCGCCGGCATAGATGGCATTCCCCTCGTCCCCGATCATATTGGTCAGAGGCAGGCGATAAATGAAGCCTAAAAAGCGCACAAGCAAGCTGGCCGCTGCCAAAATCGCCGCCTGTTTGATGAATGATCCGCCTTTTTTCTTTGCTTTTGCTGCCATGGTGCACCTCTGTTTATCTTTCAATGCTTCTTAACTATTTGCACGGTTTCTCGCTTTTCTGCGCTGTGTGTTGTCCAAAATCTTTTTACGCATACGCAGGTTATGGGGGGTTACCTCCAGGAGTTCATCGTCGCTGATAAATTCCATGCACTGTTCCAGAGACATCTGGATGGGAGGTGTCAGCTTCAGTGCATCATCAGAACCGCTGGCACGGGTATTTGTCAGCTGTTTTTTCTTGCAGACGTTGATATCCATATCGTCGGATCTGGAATTTCTGCCGACTACCATACCTTCGTATACCTTCACGCCTGCACCAATGAACAGGTCGCCCCGTTCCTGGGCGTTATACAGACCATAGGTGATGGCTTCGCCGCTTTCAAAAGCGACCAGAGAGCCCTGAGAACGTGTCACGATATCGCCTTTGTAGGGTTCGTATCCATCGAACAGAGAGTTCATGATGCCGTTGCCCTTGGTATCTGTCATAAATTCACTGCGGTAGCCGATCAGGCCTCTGGCAGGGATAGAAAATTCGATTCTTGTATAACCGCCCTTTGCGGGATACATATTTGTCATTTCACCTTTTCTGCTGCCCAGCTTTTCAATGACATTGCCGACAAATTCTTCCGGCACGTCGATGGTAACCGCTTCCATAGGTTCGCATTTTTTGCCGTCGATCTCTTTCAGCAGAACTTCAGGCTTGGAAACCTGAAATTCATAGCCTTCCCGGCGCAGGGTTTCGATCAGGATGGAAAGGTGCAGTTCGCCTCTGCCGGAAACCTTCACGCTGTCCATATTATCCGTATCTTCCACCCGCAGGCTGACGTCTGTGTTCAGCTCCTTAAACAGTCTGTCTCTGATCTGGCGGGATGTAACGTATTTGCCTTCCTGACCGGCAAAGGGGCTGTCGTTTACGGAGAAGTTCATAGACAATGTTGGTTCGGAAATCTTTACGAAAGGCAGAGGTTCAGGCTTTTCAGGGGAGCAGATGGTATCGCCGATCATGATATTTTCGATACCGCTCAGGGCAACGATGTTGCCGACGCCTGCTTCCTTTACTTCCACTCTCTGCAGACCTTCGAACTGGTACAGCTTGGAGATTCGTACTCTTTTCTGTGTTTCTTCATTGTGCATATTCAAAACGACAACTTCGTCATTCACACGGATGACACCGTTTTCGATCTTACCGATACCGATACGGCCCAGATATTCGCTGTAGTCGATGGTGGAGATCAGCGCCTGCAGGGGGGCTTCAGGGTCACCTTTG
Organism: [Eubacterium] saphenum; assembly: GCA_004557645.1. Lineage (GTDB taxonomy): Bacteria > Bacillota > Clostridia > Lachnospirales > Anaerotignaceae > Anaerotignum_A. The sequence continues at coordinate 9,104 of SFGI01000021.1, forward strand.
GGGCCGGGGATGTGGTTGATGATGGCTTCGAACAGAGGTTTCATGTCCCCTTCCCTTGCTGTAGGGTCCTCGGAGGCATAGCCGCCTCTTGCGGAAGCAAAGACGAAGGGAGAATCCAGCTGGTCGTCGTTGGCATCCAGTTCCATAAACAGTTCCAGAACTTCATCGATGACTTCATTGGGGCGTGCTTCAGGTCTGTCCACTTTATTTACGCAAACAACAACGGGATGATTCAGTTCCAAAGCCTTGCGCAGAACGAATTTTGTCTGGGGCATAGGGCCTTCGAAGGCATCAACCACCAAAACAACACCGTCTACCATTTTCAGGACACGTTCAACTTCGCCGCCGAAGTCTGCGTGACCGGGTGTATCGATAATGTTGATCTTGATATCGCCATAGTTTACAGCTGTATTTTTAGAAAGGATCGTGATACCTCTTTCTCTTTCAATGTCGCCGCTGTCCATGACTCTTTCCTGTACCTCCTGATTGGAACGGAAAATACCGCTCTGTCTCAGCAGCTGGTCCACCAGGGTTGTTTTACCATGGTCAACATGGGCAATGATGGCAACATTTCTGATATTTTCAATATTCTGATTCATACTATGATTACTCCATTCACATTCAAATTTCTCTTACGTACGACACTTTATTGTAGCACACAGTTTTCTGCCATGCAATCTTTCCGCCGAAAAAAACTGCAAAATCTGCGCACGAAAACGAGAACAATAAAAGAAAGGCTCCCCAAAAAACGGAGAGCCTCTTTTGCATAACCAAAATCAAATGTATATATCTGCATGCTTTCGCATTACGGTCTATAATTAAAATCGATTAAGCACGTGTTACGTTTGCAGCCTGAGGGCCTTTCGCGCCCTGAACAACTTCGAATTCTACTTCCTGGCCTTCTTCCAGTGTTTTGTAGCCTTCAGCCTGAATTGCGGAGAAATGTACGAATACATCGTCTTCACCAGGTACGGAGATGAAACCAAAACCTTTTTCTGCGTTAAACCATTTTACTGTACCTTTTTTCATTCTTTAAAATCCTCCTACATAAATAAATAAAAATTTGTTACAGACTGATACTAACATATATTTCCGCAAGTGTCAATCAGATTTCTAGCGTCCCGCTTGGGATTCGCACGACAATACCCGCGGATTTTCGCCCTTTGGAAGGGGCCAGTCTGCAGGCCTTTCTCATGCAATGCCGTAATTTTCATCCTCCAGCAGATCCCCGCTTTGGATGGCTGCCCGGGCCAGCTGGTCGCATCTTTCATTCTCCGGATTATCCGCATGACCTTTCACCCAGATAAAGGAGACCTGATGCTTCTGCAGTAAAACCAGCAGCCGTTCCCAAAGGTCAACGTTGGATGCCTTTTCCTTTTTATTCCGCATCCAGCCATTTTGTTTCCATTTTACGACCCAGCCCTTCTCAATGGCATCCACTACATATTTGGAATCGCTGTAAAGATTGACTTTGCAAGGCTCCTTCAAGGCTTCCAGCCCCTTTATGACTGCCAGCACCTCCATGCGGTTATTGGTAGTCAGCCGATAGCCGCCGGAAAGCTCCTTTCTGGCTGTGCCGTACAGCAGCACCACGCCATAGCCCCCTGCACCGGGGTTGCCGGAACAGGCACCGTCCGTATAGATCGTCACTGTTTTCATGGGGTCTCCTCCTTTAAAAATGCTTCGCCAATGAGCATATCTTCCTTTGTGGTGATTTTGATATTGCGATAGCTGCCCATGATGACCTTCACGGAATAGCCGCTGTGTTCCGCCAGAGAAGCATCATCTGTTCCAATAAAACCATCCGCTTTAGCTGCTTCATATGCCTGTAAGATCAGATCTTTCCGGAAGGTCTGGGGGGTCTGGATCTGCCAAAGAGTGCTTCTGTCCGGGGTGGCAACGGCAATGTTTTCTCCATTGCAGACCTTGATGGTATCCTTCGCCGGCACACCTGCCACGCAGCCGCCCATTTCCAGGGCAACTGCGATGGAATCCTCTAAAATCTCTTCTGTGACAAAAGGGCGCACCCCATCATGGATGAGGACGATCTCCGTATCTTCACTGACCTGTTTCAGCCCATTATAAACGGAATCCTGCCGTTCCCTACCCCCTGCCGTGACGGAAACGACCTTTTTCCAGCCGTATTCCTGCACCATATCCTGCACATCCTGCAGAGAATCCACCCCTGTCACCAAAACGATATCCCGAATAGCTGCCGCCTGTTGGAATTTTTCCACCGTATGGGCCAGAATTTCCTTCCCGCCAAGGGGCAAAAACTGTTTGCTGATCTCCGTCCCCATGCGCTTGCCCTTTCCCGCTGCCACGATAACAGCCGTGCTGATGGGTTTCATACCTCTCCCGCCTTTCATAGAAAAAGGGCCTGAGGATCTCCCCGAAGCCCTTCACAAATTTTTCTTTACGCCGCAGCGATCATTTTTGTAAAGATCATACGGCCTGCTGCTGTTTGCAGCACGCTGGTAACAATGACCGTTTTCGTTTCACCAATATGTTTGCTGCCGCCTTCTACAACGATCATGGTGCCGTCGTTCAAGTAGGCAACGCCCTGTCCTGCTTCTCTGCCGGCTTTGATGATGGTCACCTTCATCTCTTCCCCGGGCAGCACCACCGGCTTGATGGCATTTGCCAGCTCATTGATATTCAGCACACGAACGCCCTGAAATTCCGCTACTTTATTCAGATTGAAATCATTCGTTACAACAAAAGCATCCATGCTGTCTGCCATTTTCAGCAGCATGGAATCCACTTCCATAGGCTGTGCCGTGGCAAATTCCTTGATCTCTACGGGGACTGCCAGCTGTTTCTGGATCTCATTTAGAATATCCAGACCACGGCGGCCTCTCTGTCGTTTCAGGCTGTCCGCAGAATCGGCGATATGCCGCAGTTCTTCCAGCACAAAATCGGGGATAATGATCTTTCCTTCAATAAAGCCCGTCTGCAGCAGGTCAAGAATACGCCCATCGATAATCACGCTGGTATCCAAGATCTTCGGTCTGCCATAGATAGAATCCTCTGTGGTACTGGGGGGTGTCGTCATCAGCACTTCCTTAAGAGAACGAACATTGACGTCATCCTTTTTCCGCCTTGCCACACGGATCCCCAAAATACCGAAAATAACATTCAACAGAACAACGATAAAGGTTCCCAAAGCACCGAATCCGTTAAAGGCCAGACCGATCAGATTCGCCAAAACCAGACCAACAAAGCAGCCGATTACAGAAAGGGCCAGTTCCTTCAAGTTCATCTTCGACAAACGATCCTCTGTCTGAGAGATCCTTTTCATAAGCAGTTCCGACAGTAGCGAAGAAAAAATAAAATAAAAAATGAATCCGACAATCACCGATATGGCTGTGGGCACATAAACAGGCAATTTTTTTTGAAGATTGAATAAGTCCATGAAAAGCACAACATGCATCAATGCATAGGTAGCCGCTGTCACGATCAAACTCATGATCAATTCCAATGCTCTTTTCATCCGTTTCACCTCCTTTTTTTGTATAGATTTGGGTAAAACAGAGAAATGGATAGATTTCCCTTACTTTACCATAATGAAATTTTATCCTATTTTCATCCATTTGGCAAGCAGTTCTTCTGCCTCCCTCCCGTTAATTTCATATACAGAAATGATCTCGCTCAAAACGATCTGCCACGCCATAGCCAGCAAACGGTTTTCTACAACAGAAAGCTTCTTTTTTTCATTTCTCTCCAATAAGAGCTTTACCACCTCCGCCGCCTGTTCCAGTTTGCCCGATCTCAACCGCTGGATATTTTCTTTGTATCTCTGGTTCCAGTTTTCCCCTCCAACGGCTCCACGGGCAGCCATCTCCCGCAGGAGTGCTTCAATCTCTTCCCGCTGCAGCAGCGGCCGCAGACCGATCCGCTCTGCATTGGCCAAAGGGATCCGAATACGCACATCTCCATGAGGAATATGGATGATATAATATCCTTCTTCTATTCTTTCTATGATCCCCACCCCATGCATGGGATAGATGATCTTTTGCCCCTGTTCAAACATAGAACCCCTCCTTTCCCAGATTTTTCCCAATTCTCGAAAAAAATATTCAAATCCGGTATAAGGATGACGGCTCGTAGTATTTTATACTATATAATCTGTTCCAAGATGTTGAAATTTTTAGTTTTATTTGCTATATTATTTGGTAAGACAATGAAATATTTTTCTGCAGAGAAAACCCTGTATTCAGAATAAAATGCACAGAGCAAAAAAGTAAGGAGAGGATACAATGGCAGGCTATCAGATTTTTAGTGATGGTGCTTGTGATATCGGCTTTGAAAAAGCAAAGGAATTGGATATCCAGCTGATTCCCTTTTATGTTTCCATCGACCACGAAAACTACCATAAAGAAATTTTAGAGATCTCTTTGGATGAGTATTATCGCTATATGACAGAAGAAAAGGGCTATCCCAAAACCTCCCTTCCCTCTATCCAGGATTATATCGATGCTTTTCGTCCCGCTCTGGAAGCAGGAAAAGACATCCTCTGTATCACCATGACCCGCACGCTGACTGCCTCTTTGGAATCCGCCATGACAGCCAAATCTATGCTGGAAGAAGAATTTCCCCAAGCAAAGATCGTTATCATCAATTCCTGGCTGGCAACAGGTGCCCAGGCATTGCTGCTGATGGAAATGGCCCGCATGCAGAAAAACGGCAAATCCATGGAAGAGGTAGCTGCCTATGTGGAAAAAGCCAAGGAAGATGCCCGCATCAACTTTATGGTAGGCGATTTGAGCTATTTGGAGATTGGCGGCCGTGTAGGCAAAGTAGCCACCCTTTCCGGCAGCCTTCTGAAGATCAAACCCATCATCATCCTAAAAGGCGGCGAGATCGGCGTTGGCGGTGTTTGCCGCAGCAGAAAGAAAGGTCTTTCTCAGATCGTGGATGTAACTGTGAAGCATTTTAAAGAAAGCGGAGAAAACCCTGCCGATTATATCGCCACAGCCGGCACCACCAATATCTGGGACGATATGGCAGATTTCGAAGCAATGCTCAAAGAAAAGATAGCGATGGACTATCTGCCCCCCTTCCAGATCGGTGCTACCATTGCAACACACACCGGCCCCGGCACAACGGGTGTTTGCTTCGTAAAAAAATATGAGAAATATAGATTTTAAATTCCCATAAAATAACCTCGGATCATTTGGTCCGAGGTCTTTTTTGCACAAAAAAAGAGGAGCAATGGCTCCTCTTCATTTGTTCTATCTTATTTGTACTGATGCAGAACGTGGTCTACCACACCAACGATTTCGCCGTTTTCTTTGTAAACACGAGGAACACGTTTTGTCAGTACGCAGGGCAGTTCATAGTTGATTGTGCCCAGAATAGCTGCCAGATCATCGAATGTTACGTGTTTGTCACCATCTGTACCAACAACGATTACTTCGTCACCCATTTTTACGCCGGGGATATCTGTAACGTCGATCATCAGCTGGTCCATGCAGACACGACCAACAACGGGAGCATACTGACCTTTTACGATCATGTTTGCTTTATTGGACAGTGCTCTGTTGTAACCATCCGCATAGCCGATAGGTACTGTTGCGATGATTCTTTCTGTTTCTGCTGTATATGTTCTGCCGTAGGACAGCTGAGAACCAGCGGGAACTTTTTTCACCAGACCGATAGTAGATTTTACTGTCATCAGAGGTTTCAGGTCGATCATGCCTTCGCATTCGCCGGAAGGAAGCATACCGTATGTAATGATACCGGAACGGCACATATCAATGTGTCTTTCAGGATAAGCGATGGTTGTTGCGCTGTTTGCACAGTGGCGGATACCAACGTTTACGCCTGCATCCTGCAGTGCTTTTACCATTCTGTCAAAACGATCGAACTGCATTTTTGTGAAATCGGGATGATCGCCTGTGTAAGAGTCAGCTACTGCATGGTGTGTGAAGATACCTGTGATCTTTACGTTAGGCATTTTGCTTACTTCAATGATATCTTTCAGGGACTGTTCAAAGTCTGCATCATCTGTCTGGAAACCAACACGTGTCATACCTGTATCCAGTTTGATGTGGCCTTCTACAACAACGTTTGCTGCTGCTGCTGCTTCCTGCAGGCTTCTTGCGTGTTCAATACCAACGATTGCGTTTGTGATGCTCATCTGGCACAGGATTTCAACACAGCTTGCAGGTGTGTAGCCCAGAACAAGGATAGGTTTTGTGATACCTTCGTTTCTCAGGCTCATACCTTCTTCGATATTGGAAACACCAAACCAGTCGAAGCCGCCAGCCTGCAGTTTGCGTGCTACGAAGCCATCGCCATGACCGTAAGCGTCAGCTTTTACGATACCCATAACTTTGTGTTCGGGAGCCATTTTAGATTTGATGCTCTTAATGTTGTAATCCAGTGCATCCAGATCGATTTCTGCCCATGTTCTTTTGATAAAATCCATAAATTCCGCTTCCTTTCCAAGAAAAAATGGTTCGTTTTCCCAGTATTTTTTTCATTGCCAAGGGAATTTTACTGCGATTCTTCCCAGAAAAATGCTCCTGCATTTTCCAACATTGGCAATTATTTAACACTTGTATTTAATATAGCACAATGGGTTGGATTTGACAATATCTGATGAAAAATATTTCATTTTCAGATTAAAAAAATACAATATTCACAATTCTTGTCATGCAAGATACATACGAGTGAAAAGCTCATAGGCATCATGGATAGCATTGCCGCCGTCACCGACCTCGTTGGCATCCCCTACGATGGCATAGCTCATCCGTTCATCCATCAGCCACATGGTCAGTTCCGTATCCACATGGGATGCGCTGCCCCCTGCCCAAATGACCGTATCTGCGGAGACAAACATGGTCATAGCACCGATTTTTACAAAGAGCTTTCTGCCTTCCATCAATGCGGCTGTGGTCGTTGTCAAAAAGCTGACGTTTTTTTTCTTCAGGTCGTTCAGCAGAGGACGGGCCATGGCACCCATATCCATCCCCATCTTTTCCTTGGGTTCGATGATCTTGATTTCCGGCGCTTCTGCCCTTTCTGCCAAAAATGCCGCCGTTTCCAGACCAATGGCACCGCCGCCAAGGATAACCACTTCACCCTTCAAAAGCTCTGCGATCTTTTCTTCCTCCATCTGCAGAACTTCCTGGGCCGTGAAATACTGTTCCTCCGGCAATCCTTCGATGGGCTGTTTTTCAGGCACACTGCCCGTTGCCAAAACAGTGAAATAAGGATTCTTTTCCTTCACAAGCTCCAGTGTGGCCTCTGTTTCCGTCAGGATATTCACACCCAATTCTTCCAAAGTGTATTTCATATAATCGATGTATTTCAGGAAATCCCCCTTCTTGGGAGGCAGAGCCGCCAACCGCAGCTGACCGCCCAATTCCTTCTCTTTGCAGACCAAAGTGGTTTTAAAGCCTCTTTCCGCCGATTTCTTCGCCGCTTCCATACCTGCAGGGCCGCCGCCGATGACAACACATTCCTTTCTGGTAGCGATCTTTCTGCGCTGATGCTCGAAATGTTCATTGCCTGCTTCAGGGTTGAAGGCGCAGGAAAGCTCTTTTCCCTTCAATACATCCATGATGCACTTGTTGCACCCCAGACAAGGCAGGTAAGGCTTGCCTTCCTTCATCTTGTTGACAAAGGCAGGGTCTGCCAGAAATGCTCTGGCTGTGCCGCAGAAATCACAAAGGCCTTCCGCCAGAATCCGCTCTGCCGTTTCTTCGTCCTGAATGCGGTTGCAGGCGATGACAGGTACAGACAGATATTTTTTCAGCACACCTGCAAAGGGCGCATATGCCCCCTTGCTGACATGGTAGGAAATCTGCTCGATAGGAGATTCATGCCAGCCGCCGGTGACTGTCACGCCGTCAATGCTGCCAGCCTCCTCCGCCTTTTTGCAGAAACGCAGGGTATCCGTCAGCTCATAGCCGCCCTCTACCATCTGGGCCGCGGAAACCTTCACCAGCACAGGGTATTCCCCAACGGCTTCCCGCACCGCTGCCAGCACTTCCAAGGGATAGGTGATGCCGTTTTCATTTTTATAGCCATAGGTATCCTCTCTCAGATTGCTCAGAGGGGAGAAAAATTCAGAAAGCAGATAGCCGGCAGAAGCACTCACTTCCACCATATCCGCACCAATCTCTTTACACAAAGCCGCCGCCTTTGCAAAGGCTTCCTTTGTATCAGCCAAATCCTCTGTCGTCATTTCCTTGGGCTCTGTTCTAAAAATAGGAGAAGCCACCGCAGAAGGAGCCAGCAGAGGCTTTTCGCCATGATTCTTTTCACTTTCGTTGCGTCCGCAATGGAATAACTGCACGATCAGCTTACAATCATGGGCATGGACTCTTTCCGCCAATGCTTTCAGGCTTTCCCGATCCACAGTTTCCGCATCATACATACCCTTCAAAGCACCTGCTTCATTGACTGCCAAAAGGCAGGTCACTGCCGCTGCGCCGCCCTTGGCTCTTTCTTCATAAAAGGCATAATCCCGCTCTGTCAATGCATTTCCTTCGGCGAAGCCTGTGTGCATCGCCAGCATGATCCAGCGGTTTTTCAATTTCAAATCCCGAATTTTATATGGTGTAAATACCATGTTTCATCCCTCCATTCTTCCTTTAGCATATCACATCTGTATATTTTTTTCCACAAAAAAGAAAGGGCGGCAAAGCCTGTCAAAAACAAGCTTTCCCGCCAAAAGGAAGAGACGTATATCATTTAGAAATATCATAGACCCTTCCGGATCTATGCCTTGGTTTTCTCTGCATTTATCAGAACTCAAGGTTTTTCTCTGTTTCTTTATCGAAAATATTTACATTTTTGCCGCGGAAGGTAAAGGAAACCGGTGCGCCAATGGAGAAATCCATTCCTTCTTCATGGATATCGTTCATAGGTACGATGACGATGCTGTCCTGACCGCAGGCATTCACGTGCAGGTGGATGGCAGAGCCCATCATTTCGCTTACATCCACTGTACCATGGATCATCTGGCTTACATCCCCCTTCAGCTGGATATGTTCGGGACGAACACCCAATGTAATGGACTGAGGTTTTACATCGTTTTTCGCAAGATTTGCCTGTTTATCCTCGGACAGAACCACCTTGGCCCCATCCAGAACCACCGCATATTTGCCATCCTCTTTCACCAGTTCTGCATCGTAGAAGTTCATCTGGGGCATACCGATGAAGCCCGCAACGAATTTATTGGCAGGATGGTCGAATACTTCCTGAGGGGTGCCGATCTGCTGCACCACGCCGTCCCGCATGATAACGATTCTGTCGCCCAGTGTCATGGCTTCTGTCTGGTCGTGGGTAACGTAGATAAATGTGGTATCGATTCTCTGACGCAGCTTGATGATTTCTGCACGCATCTGGTTCCGCAGCTTTGCGTCCAGGTTGGACAGGGGTTCGTCCATCAGGAATACCTTGGGGTTTCTTACAATGGCACGACCGATGGCCACACGCTGACGCTGACCGCCGGAAAGGGCCTTGGGCTTTCTGTCCAGATATTGTGTGATGTCCAGAATTTCCGCTGCTTCACGGACTTTTTTATCAATTTCATCTTTGGGCAGCTTTCTCATTTTCAGAGAAAATGCCATATTATCGTATACAGTCATATGGGGATACAGCGCATAGCTCTGGAAAACCATAGCAATATCTCTGTCCTTGGGGGCTACATCGTTGACTTTTACGCCATCAATGAGCAGTTCCCCGCCGCTGATCTCTTCCAGACCGGCAACCATACGCAGTGTGGTAGATTTCCCGCAGCCGGAAGGGCCAACCAATACGATAAATTCTTTATCGGCAATTTCCAGATTGAAATCTTCTACAGCCACAACGCCTTCCGCTGTGATCTTCAGGTTGGATTTCTTTTCAGGTTCGCCTTTTTTCTTCTTTTTCTGTGCGTTCGGATAAATTTTCTTGATATTTTTCAGCGTTACGCTTGCCATTTTTTACTGCTCCTTCCATAAAGCCGAGTCATTTCGGCGATCTTTGCGGTCAGTTCCTCCGTGATCTGGCCTTCTGTCAATCTCCACTGCCAGTTACCGCCTAAGGTACTGGGGGTGTTCATGCGTGCCTCTGCGCCCAGCCCCAGGAAATCCTGCATCTGTGCCACAAACAGCTCCGCAACGGAACTCATGCCGCCTCTGAGGATGCCCCAATGGAAGCCCTCCTCCTCGTCCAAGCCCAGATATTTGATCGCCATGGCGATATCCTCGGGGGCTGCGGCATCCTTCCATGCCATCACGGTTTCATTATCATGGGTGCCTACATAGCATACACAATGGGATGTATAGGTATGTGGCAGATAGTCACTGGGTTCACGGGAATCGAAGGCAAATTCCAAAACCTTCATCCCGGGAAATTCGGAATCCTTCAAAAGCTGCTGTACCTCCGGTGTCAGATAGCCCAAGTCCTCCGCAATAAAGGAAACGTTGGGGAACCAGTTTTTCAGCACAGAAACCAAGTCCATGCCGGGGCCTTTCACCCAATGTCCGTTTTTCGCATTGGTGTCGCCATAGGGCACCGCCCAATAGCTTTCCAATCCACGGAAATGGTCGATACGCAAAACATCATACAGCTTTGCTGCCCCATCGATTCTGCGGATCCACCAGCCATAGCCGTCGGCCTTCATGGCATCCCAATCGTAGAGAGGGTTGCCCCAAAGCTGCCCATCGGCACTGAAGGCGTCGGGAGGCACACCGGAAACTTCATGGGGCACATTCTTTTCATCCAGCTGGAAGAACTTCGGTTCTGCCCAAACATCGGCAGAGTCCATAGCCACATAAATAGGCATATCCCCGATGATGCCGATGCCCTTCTCCTTTGCATAAGCCCGCAATGCGTTCCACTGACGGAAGAACAGATACTGGATGTAGATGAATAATTCCATATCTTTTGCCAGTTCCCGGCGGTATTTTGCCAAAGCATCCTCTTTTCTGAGGCGGATATCTTCATCCGCCCATTCTGTCCATGCTTTCATGCCGAAATGCCGTTTCAGTGCCATATACAGGGCATAATCAGGAAGCCAGCTTTTATTTTCTTCTGTAAATCTTTTGATTTCTTCTGCATCTTTTTCCCAGCCGCGCTGCTTTGCTTTTGCCAGCAGATCGAAGCGGCCTTCATAAATTTTCTTATAATCTACTTTTGCAGGGTCGCTGCCCCAATCCACAGCATCGATCTCCGCCTGTTCCAGCAGACCTTCTTTGCAGAGGGTCTCCAAATCAACGAAATAAGGGTTGCCTGCAAAGGTAGAAAAGCTCTGATAAGGAGAATCCCCATAGCTGGTAGGCCCAACAGGAAGGATCTGCCACCATTTCTGTTCGGCTTTCACCAGAAAGTCGATGAAATCATAGGCAGCTTTCCCCATAGAACCGATGCCGTAGGGAGAAGGCAATGCAGAAATCGGCAGCAAAATGCCGGAACTTCTTTCCATAGCCACCCCTCCTTAGCCTTTGACTGCACCTGCCAGAACACCTTTGATGATGTGTTTCTGACCCAACAGGTAGATGATAACCACAGGCAGGACGGTCATAACGATACATGCCATCATAGGGCCCATTTCCACTCGGCCATAGCTGCCGCGGAAATACTGGATCAGCATAGGAATGGTACGATATTTCTTGATATCCAATACCAGTGTGGGCAGCAAGTAGTCATTCCATACCCACATAGTTTCCAGCACACCAACAGAAATCATGGTAGGCTTCAGCAGAGGGAATACCACTTTGAAGTAGGTCTGCAAAGGGTTGCAGCCATCGATCATTGCCGCTTCTTCCAGCTCCAAGGGAATAGATTTCACAAAGCCGGAGAACATGAACACCGCCAAGCCTGCGCCAAAGCCAAGGTAGATAAAGCAGATGGTCCAAGGGGTATTGAACCGCAGACCAAAAATATTCAAACTATCCGCTGTCTGGGACAGGGTGAACATTACCATCTGGAAGGGTACGACCATAGAGAATGCACAAAGCATATAAATCAATTTCGACAGTTTGGAATTTACTCTTGTGATATACCACGCACACATGGAGCAGCATAAAAGAATCAGTGCCACAGAGGAGATGGTAATGAAGGCACTGTAGCCGAAGCTCTGCAAAAAGCCCTGAGCCCCCAGTGCATTGATATAGTTTTTAAAGCCTGCGAAGGTTTCCGCATTGGGCAGGGTAAAGGTTTCCGCTGTGGTAATGGCAGTTTCCTTTTTGAAGGAGTTCATAACTACCATAACAATGGGATACATATACAGCACGCAAATGATGGAAAAGAAAATCGTGCCCAGTGTACTGCCCAAGGATTTTTTTGTCTTGTTCATTACTGCTGCACCTCCTTAGAACGGGTTACTCTCAGCTGTGTCAAACCAATGATAACCACCAGAATGAAGAAGATCACGGCTTTTGCCTGACCAATCCCCTTCCAAGCTGCACCGGCACGGGCATAGAAGGTATAGTAAATATTTAGCGCCATCATTTCTGTGGTATGGGCAGGGTCACCTGCTGTCAGGGACAGGTTCTGGTCGAAAAGCTTGAATGCGTTGGTGATCGTCAGGAACAGGCAGATGGTGATAGAAGGCATGACCATAGGCAGTTTTACCTTCAGCAATGTCTGCCAATTATTCGCACCGTCGATGGCAGCTGCTTCCATCAGATCGGGAGGCACGTTTTGCAGACCGGCAACGTAAATGATCATCATATAACCGATCTGCTGCCAGCAAAGCAGGATAATCAAACCCCAATAGCCCGCCTGTGTATTCAGAGCCAGCAGCGGTTGACCCATTTTCATCAGCACCGCATTGAACAATGTCTGCCAGATATACCCCAGCACGATGCCACCGATCAGGTTGGGCATGAAGAAAACAGTTCTAAAAATATTTGTGCCCTTCAGTTCTTTTGTCAGTGCTAGAGCGATGGCGAAGGCTGTCACATTGATAATAGTGGTCGCCACGATCACAAAGGCTACTGTGAACCAGAAGGAATCGATAAAGGATGTATCAGCGAATGCTTTCGCATAGTTGCTAAGGCCGACCCATTTGGCATTGTCTACTGTCGTAAACTGACAGAAGGACAGGTATAAGCCATGGAGGAAGGGCCAGATAAACCCTACACAAAAGGCCGCCAGTGTGGGTGCCACAAATATAGGAAACCACCTTTTTAAAGCTTTTTCCACGGTAGTTCATCTCACTTTCTTTTGGAATTTCAGGGGATGCTTGTTTATAAAGAATGGGGAAGCTGCTGCTCCCCCACTCTTTTTCTTTTACACAATGTGTCGTTCGTCGGAAATATTAGCCGTTTGCCAGCTGATATTCTGTTGCCCAACCATCAACGAATGCGGAAACAACTGCAGCCCAGTTGTCGTCTGTCTGGTCAGCAGCATAAGCTGTCAGAGCAGAACCTACGCCGTTTTTCCATTCTTCGGAGGGCATTGTAGGGAAGTTCCAGGATACGGGTGTTTTGCCTGCTGCTGTCATTTCAGCATCCTGTTTTACAAACAGGTTGGAGGATTCCAGAGCGCCCTTGAAAGGAATTACGAAGCCCATGCCTGCTTCGCCGCTGGGCATTGCGCCTTCGCCGCCGCACATCGCTGTTGTACCAACTTCGCTGGTTACACACCAGTTCATGAAGTCCAGTGTAGCCTGAATGTCAGCTTCGGATGCTCTGTTGTTTACACACCAGTAGTTTTCTGTACCTGTGCACAGGCCCTGATTTGCTTCATCGCCAACGCCGAAGTAGATGGGGATCATAACCAGATCATCATCTGTGAATTTGCCTTCGCCAACCAGGTTGCCATATTCCCAAGAACCATTCTGGAAGAATACAGCCTTGCCAGCCAGGAATTCGTTTCTGGAGTCATCCCCTGTCTTAGCGGACAGTTCTGCGGGGCTGCATGTGCTGTTGTTGATATACAGATCCCACATAGCACGGTAGTTATCCAGGTATGTGCCTTTGATCGCATCTGTAGCACCGATGCCGTCTGCCTGATATTCGAAGTAGATGGGCAGGTTAGCCAGATGTGTTTTGAATCTCCAGTCGGAAGAACCGTCCATACCTGCGGAAGTGAATGCTGCGAAGCCCAGTTCGTCTTTACGAGCTGTGATATCTTCTGCAACAGCCTTCAGTGTTTCAAAGGATGTGATATCTTCTACGGAGTAGCCTGCTTTTTCCAGCAGTGTTTTGTTTGTGATGATACCATAGGATTCGATTACATAAGCGATACCTGCTACGGAACCATCTTCGTTTTTCAGTGCATACGCATCGCTTGTCAGCTGGCTCAGCACATCGCTGCCTGTCAGGTCATAGCAGTAATCTGCCCAGTTTTTCAGACCAACGGGGCCGTTTACCTGAAACAGTGTGGGTGCATCGGATTTACCCATTTCTGCCATCAGTGTTGTTTCATAATCGCCGGATGCTGCTGTAACGACTGTTACAGGCACGCCTGTTTCTTCTTCGTATACTTTTGCCAGTTCCTGCCACTGTGCATCCTGTTCAGGTTTGAAGTTCAGGTAGTATACGCTTGCTGTGTCGTCGCTGGATGCTGTTTCAGAACTGCCGCATGCTGCCAGCCCTGCACACATAACCAGAGACATCATAAGTGCAAATACTCTTTTCATGTTACATCTCCCTTTCATTCTTTATTTTGTTTAAAAATATATTTCCATATCCTCTTTCAGGATATAAAAATCAATTTAATTTGCAGACACTGCCCCCGGCCCGCAGGGATGTCTCCAATTCCAAATGGCGATGCCCCGCTTTCTTTTCTGCCATATCCAAAAGAATCTGCACGGAATATTCGCCCAGTTCTTCCGCCGGCTGCACCAGTGTTGTCAAGGTAGGCACCGTATATGCCGACATGGTGATGCCATCGATGGCGATGACAGAACAATCCTCCGGCACCCGCCAGCCTTCATCAGAAAGGGCCTTCATAGCTGCCACTGCCATGGAATCGGCAATAACGAAAGCTGCTGTGAAATCCTTTCTGCGTCTTGCCAGACGGCCCATGGCTTCATAAGCGGATTCCATATCGAATCTTTCCGTTTCCTCCACCAGATCTTCATCTGGTTCAATGCCATAGTCTCGCAAAGCCTGACAATATCCTCTGTAGCGCAGCTCCGCAATGGAATGGTCATGCTTGGAATCCAAAAGTAATGCGATTTTTTTGTGTCCCTGCTTGATGAGATATTCCACTGCTTTATAGGCTTCCTTCTGGTCGTTGATGGTAACAGAAGAATAGTCGTTTTCCTGCAGCCCGCCAAAGCTGTTGGTATAGGAGCAGCAAACAAAAGGCACCTGCAGCACCGCGATCTGCTCTTTGCAATAGTCGAAGCAGCCCCCCAAAAGGATGAGCCCTCTCAGCTTTTTGGACTGCACCAGGCTTGCCCCTGCGCTCAGTTCATCCTCCCCGCTGGCAATTTGATGGAATACCAAAGTATATCCTGCCCGTTCTACTGCATTTTCAATCGAACGGATCACATCTGTAAAAAAAGGATTGCCAACACCGCGCACCACCAAACCTATGGTATTAGACTGGGGCTTTACCAGATCCCTTGCGCTGTTATTGGGCACATAATGCACTTCCTGCACCACCTGCATGACCTTTTCCCGGACAGCATCGCTGACATCGGGATGATGATTTAGGACACGAGAGACCGTGCTGACAGATACGCCGCAGCGTTCTGCAATATCCTTGATCGTCACTGTGCCCCACCTCTTTTCTTTCGTAAAATAGATTTTGCAAACGTTTCCAGAAACGTTACCGGGAACGTTTCCAGAAAGTACATTTTTATGATAGCAACTTTTTGTCCCACTGTCAATTCCCCTTTGTGCATTTTCGTAGAAAACCACAAAAGCATCTGCTCACTTTATGGCGGTTTGCACAGTACTGGTAATTTATACCATTATTTTCACTGATTTTTCGGATAAAAAACCCGTTTCTCAAAGGATTTTTTATTCGAAATGCCCTATTCCAGACCTTCTCACCTGAGAAAACCAGCTTTTCCATTAGCTTTCCCCATAAATCAGAGATTTTTCTTGTGAGAGAAAAGTTTTAGCAAAAAATAAGTATATTGAACCGAAACTGTAACTTCCATAAATCTTGCTTATTGTCTGAACCCTGTTTCTTTGGTAAAATAAAAATGTTAGGCAGGTGGGACTATGACAAAAATCAAGCTGATCGCCTCCGATTTGGACGGCACACTATTGACAAGCAAAAAAGAGATCACGCCCCGTTTATATCAGGCGTTGAAAAAAATAGATGAAATGGGCATCTATTTTGTCCCTTCCACAGGGAGACCCTTCGGTTCTCTCCCCCGGGATGTAAAAGAGCTGCCCTTTTTAAAATACGTCATCACCAGCAACGGTGCTTCCGTGTATGATGCTCAGGAAAACTATGATATCGTGCAGAATTTTCTGACTCCCGAAGCGGTGGATATCACTTTGGAGATCGCAAAGGAGTTGCCTGTTATCATAGAATTTTTCAAAGACGGCAAGGCATACATCGCAAAAGAGGTTTTCGATGACCTCTCCCCTTATCACCTGACGGAAAGCCACATCCATTACATAAAGACCACCCGCATCCCTGTTGAGGATTTCTTTGGCGAGATTGAAAGAAACAAATCCGCTCTGGAGAATATCAATCTGGTTTTCAGTGATATGGAGCTGAGAAAACAGACCTGGGATTTCTTGCAGTCCAAAGACCACGCCTCTGTGACGGCATCCTCCCCGAAAAATATCGAGATCACCTCGAAGGATGCCACCAAAGCACGGGCATTGGAAAAGCTTTGCCAAGTGCTAGGCATCCAACGGGAAAATACCCTTGCCATGGGCGATGGGGATAACGACCTGCCCATGCTCCGCTTCGCAGGGGTCGGTGTTGTCATGGCAAATGGCGAAGAACACGTAAAAAATGCGGCAGATCTGATCGCCGATGACTGCAATGATTTTGGCGCAGCAAAAATATTAGAACAAATCATAGAGCAAAAAGGAGTTTTAGAATGAGTATTTTGAATGTAGTGAAGCTCAGCCATGGCTTTGGCGACAGAGCGATTTTCACAGACGTTTCCTTCCGCCTGCTGAAAGGCGAACATGTCGGCTTTGTTGGTGCCAACGGCGAAGGCAAATCCACATTTATGAATATCATCACCGGCAAGCTGATGCCCGATGAAGGCAAAATTGAATGGAGTAAAAACGTACGTGTTGGGTATCTGGATCAGCATACAGTTCTGGAAAAAGGCCAGACCATTCGGGACGTACTGCAGTCCGCCTTCGGATATCTCTTCGATCTGGAAGCCCAAATGAATGCCTACTATGCGGAAATGGCAGAAGCTGACCCAGACCGCATGGAATTTCTGATGGAAGAAACCGGCAGTATTCAGGAAATGCTGGATCACCATGATTTCTATATCATTGATTCCAAGGTAGAAGAAATCGGTCGTGCCTTGGGCTTGGCGGATATCGGCTTCGACAGAGATGTGACAGAGCTTTCCGGCGGTCAGAGAACAAAGGTCCTGATGGCAAAGCTGCTGCTGGAAAAACCCGATATTCTCCTGCTGGACGAGCCTACCAACTATCTGGATGAAAACCATATCGAATGGCTGAAACGCTACCTGATCGATTATGAGAACGCCTTTATTCTCATTTCCCATGATATCCCCTTCCTGAACAGCGTTGTCAACCTGATCTATCATGTGGAAAATTCTGAAATCACTAGATATGTCGGCAATTATGATAAATTCCAGGAAGTCTATGCCATGAAGAAAGCTCAGCTGGAGGCGGCCTACCGCAAACAACAGCAGGAAATCGAAGACCTGAAGGATTTCGTTGCCAGAAACAAAGCCCGTGTTGCCACCAGAAATATGGCCATGAGCCGACAGAAGAAGCTGGATAAAATGGATGTCATCGAACTGGCCAAGGAAAAACCCAAGCCGGAATTCAATTTCAAGGAAGCCCGTGCCTCCGGCAGATATATCTTCCAGACAGAAGATCTGGTCATCGGCTATGATAAGCCCCTTTCCAAGCCCCTGAACCTTTCCATGGAACGGGGACAGAAGATCGCTTTGGTGGGCGCAAACGGGATCGGGAAGACCACTCTGCTGAAAAGCATCATTGGTGAGATCCCTCCCCTCAGCGGCAAAACAGAACTGGGCGATTATCTCTATACCGGCTATTTTGAACAGGAAAAGAAGTATACAGAAAACGTGACCTGCATCGATGAAATCTGGAAGGAATTCCCCTCCTATACCCAGTATGAAGTCCGCTCCGCTCTGGCAAAATGCGGCCTGACCACAAAGCATATCGAAAGCATGGTAAAAGTGCTCAGCGGCGGCGAACAGGCGAAGGTACGCCTGTGCAAGCTCATCAATAACGAAACCAACGTATTGCTGCTGGACGAACCGACCAACCATCTGGACGTAGATGCAAAGGAGGAGCTGAAACGGGCATTAAAAGCCTACAAAGGCAGCATCCTGCTCATCTGCCACGAACCGGAATTTTACCGTGATGTGGTGACAGAAGTTTGGAACTGCGAGGATTGGACAACGGTACAACTGTAAAAAACATAAAAATAAGGCTGCTGCAAAAAACAGTAGCCTTTTTCTTTGTTCATTTTCTTTCCTGCGCCAGCAGTTCTTCCACTTCTTCCATGGAGATCACCAGATATTCGGCATTCCCCAACAGGTCTTTGTGTCCATAATCCAGCAGGATTGCCTTCGGCTCCTCCTCCCCAAACACATCCAGATAGGTCTGCTTGATGAGGACTTTCTTTTCCGCATCGGCATAGCCAGGAATATATTTCTGTACCAGCTTTGCCGTGATCCGCTCATATTCCTGCCCATTTCCGCCAACTTTCAGCCATACAGGCAATTTTTTCGGCTTCTCATGCAAAGCGATATCGAATTTCAATGCCCATTGGAATTTCTGCAAATCCACTTTCTCATTTTTCTGCACAAAATCCCAAAGCACATCGCAAAGCCCCAGCTTGGAAAGGGATTTATACTGACAGCCCTCCGCCAGCCAAAATTGAGACAATGCTTCGAAGAAGGCAAAGGGGCTTTCATACAAGGGCACCAGATAAGCCAGCGTATGCAGGAATTTGCCGCTGTTGTAATAAGTCTCCACCATTTCTTCGATATATTTCAAGCGCAGCGTATCTTCAAAGGAAAGCATGTGGGTCGTCAAAACCTCATAGGGGGCAGTATCGTGATAAACGATATCAAAATCTTTCTGCTTCTGATGCAGCATAGACCCCTTCAGCACCTTCAAAAAGCCCAGCTGCAGCTGTTCCGGCTCCAAAGCATACACATCGTTGAAGGAACGCCCAAAGGAAGCATAATCCTCATAGGGCAGCCCTGCGATCAGGTCTAAATGCTGATGGATATTTCCCCCGGCTTTGATCTGCTTCACGATGCCCGAAAGTTTTTCAAAATCCACATTTCGATTGATGGCTTGGATGGTATGGGGATTAGTGGACTGAACGCCGATTTCAAACTGGAACAGCCCTTTTCGTACCGTTTTCAGAAAATCGATGGTTTCCTGATCGATCAGGTCTGCGGTCATTTCAAAATGGAAATTGGTCACGCCATTGTCATGCTCATGGAGATATTTCCAGATCGCCATGGCGTGGCTTTTGCGGCAGTTGAAGGTTCTGTCAATGAATTTGACCTGCCGCACCTCTGCATCCAAGAATTTCTGCAAGTCGGGCAGCACCTTTTCCAAAGGAACGAACCGCACCCCCCGCTCCACAGAGGACAGGCAATATCCACAGCTATAGGGGCAGCCACGGGAGGATTCATAATAGATGATCTGGTTTTCCACATCAGAAAAATCTGCTTCATAGGGGAAGGGCAGCAGCGCCAAGTCCAAAGGCGCTTCCTGCATGGTCGAAATGATTTTTTCCCCTTTGCGGAAGGTCAGGCTGCCGATCTCTTCTAAAGAGGCAGGCGCATCAAAATCCAAATGATTCAGCAGCTTGCTGAATACAATCTCCCCTTCTCCCCGCAGGACGATATCCACCGCAGGGTTTTCCCGCAGGAAAGCTTCGCTTTCATAGCTGACCTCCGGCCCGCCAAAGCCAAGGATACAATCGGGCAGGATCTTTTTCAGCAAAGGGCAAAGCTGCCGCAGCATCTCCACGTTCCAGATATATGCGGAAAACAAGATCACATCGGGCTGCAGGCGAAACAATTCCTCCGCAATGAAATCCAACCGCTGATTGATGGTAAACTCCCGTGTCAGCACGTTATGTTTTTTATTGTTATCCTGAAAGCGGCTCAGATAGCGCAATGCCAGATTAGAATGGATATACTTCGCATTCAGTGCTGCAAGAACAACTTTTTTCATTTTCATTCCTCACTTTTTTAAATCCCGAAAGGTGCTAGGCTCCGTTCCAGAATGCCGTTGATATAGGCGATACAGATGCCGTAATTGGTCATGGGAATCCCCTGATCCTCTGCACATTTCAGGCGATATTTTATTTCTCTTTCGTTGAGCATACAGCCGCCGCAATGGACGATCAGCCTGTAGGGCGACAAATCCAAGGGAAATTCTGTGCCGCTGGTAAATGCAAACTGCAGGTCTTTTCCCGTATGTTCCCTGATCCAGCGAGGCAGCTTCACCGTGCCGATATCCTCGCACTGGCGGTGGTGAGTACAGCCTTCGGAAATCAGGACGGTATCCCCATCCTGCAGCTGTTCCAAGGCTCTTGCCCCTTTTACATTGGGCTCCAAATCGCCTTTATATCTCGCCATCAGAATAGAAAAAGAAGTCAACTGAATATCCGCAGGCACCTCTTTTGAAACCTTTCCGAATATCTGGCTGTCTGTGATGACAAGCTTCGGTTTTCTGCCAAGGGAATGCAAGGCTTCCTGCAATTCATGATCCCTTGTGACAACAGAAACTGCTCCCGCCTCCAGGATATCCCGAATGGTCTGCTGCTGGGGCAGGATCAGCCTGCCCTTGGGTGCCGCAGAATCGATGGGCACCACCAAAACTGCCAGATCATTGGGTTCCAGCAAATCACCTACGATTTTCCGTGTCATATCTTCTCTGGGCACAAGGGCGGCGATGCGCTCCTTCAATTCGTAGATATTCTGACCCGTTTTGGCACTGACGGAGATTTCATTTTCTTCATCCTGCTCCGCCGCCTGCAGGTCAGATTTATTCTTTACGATAATATAAGGTATGTTTTTTTCGCGGATGCGTTCCAAGATAGCCGCATCCGCCGCCGTCCTGCCAACGGAACCATCGATGACAACTACGGCGATATCTGTTTTATTCAACACCTGATAAGCCTTCTGCACCCGCAGCTTTCCCAGTTCCCCTTCATCATCCAGACCAGGGGTATCGATGATCACCACAGGCCCCAAAGGCAGCAATTCCATGGCTTTCAGGACAGGGTCTGTGGTCGTTCCCGCCACATCGGAAACGATGGCCAGATTTTGCCCTGTCATAGCATTGATGATGCTGGATTTTCCCGCATTCCGCCTGCCGAAAATCCCAATATGGATCCGTTCCGCCATCGGCGTATTATTCAATCCCATAAGCTCCTCCTATTCCACCAGCGAATCCCCGCGGGCAGATACTACACGATAACCGATCTCTTCCATTTCTGCCTGCAGCAGTGCCAGCCCTTCGGCGGCTTCATCGCCCATGCAGCGTTTATTGTCATATAAGCTGTAAAATTTCCGATTTTCCTTGGGAGAAAGATTGGGCATCACCACATTTGCCCCCGCAAGGATACCCATTTTCCGCCCATCGGGATGGATGGTACTCAAGGCCGTTGTGGCAGGCAGCAGCACTTTGGGCAGCATCAGCCGCACTGCCCCCAGCAGAAATAGGGTCAGTTCCAATGTTCCTGCCGTTTCCTTGGCAAAGGGAGTATCCTTATGGGGAATAAAGGGCCCGATGCCTACCATGTGGGGGTTCAATTCCTTTAAAAACAGCAAGTCCTCTGCCAGATGTTCCGCCGTCTGCCCCGGGGAACCGACCATAATGCCGCTGCCCACCTGAAAACCAATGTTTCGCAGGTTCCAAAGGCAATCCTTCCGTTCCTGCAGGCTCAGTTCTTTGGGATGCAGAAATCTGTAATGCTCTTCGTTGGCTGTTTCGTGGCGCAGCAAAAAACGGTCTGCCCCTGCCTTAAAATAGGCTTCATATTCTTCTTTTTTTCTTTCCCCCACGGAAAGGGTGATGGCGCAATCAGGGAATTCTCCTTTGATCTTTTTAATCAAGTCCATCATTTTTTCCTGTGTAAACCAGCCGTCCTCTCCCCCCTGCAGCACGAAGGTACGGAATCCCAATTCATATCCGTTCCTGCAGCAATCGAGGATTTCCTCCTCCGTCAGGCGGTAGCGATGCAGGTTCTGATTGCTTCTGCGGATGCCGCAATAATAGCAGTTGTTCCTGCAAAAATTAGTGAATTCAATGAGCCCACGGATATAAACATCCTTTCCGTAGTGCTGCTGACGTATTTTTCTCGCCCGTTCAAAAAGGAATGTATCTGTTTCCTCTGTTCTGCCTTCGATCAGGCGCACCCATTCCTCTTTTGTCAGGGTCTGTTCTCTCTCCAATTTTTCGATCAACTTTTTCATAGGCATTTTATCAAACCGTTTTCCCGTAAATCGTTTTTGTGCTGACACCGGGCAGCATTCCCAGTTTTCCCGAAAGGGCACTGATGGCATCATTGGGCGCATCCATGGCTACACTGATGATGGAAATTTCCTTTTCCCGATAGGGCAGACCCATTCGCCCGATGATATATTCGCTGTATTCACTCAGCAATTCATTCAGCTGCCCTACAGATTCATGGCTGGTCAAAATGATACCAATGAGTGCGATCCTTGTTTCTTTTTCTGTCATTCTTCATTCCTCCTAAAAAAGAAAGTCTGCACCAAACGGCGCAGACAAACTCTATCATCAGCCCTTCTTTTTATGAACGTTTCTGATCGTTTTCTTTTTCCCTGTATTTGCTTTTTGTCCGCCTTTGGGCTGTCCCTTTGCACCGCCCTTTTCACCGGGCTTGCCGCCTTTATACTGGAAATCCCGTTTCATCTGTCTGGGACGGATGAGACAATGCTTGTCAAAGCCGATCAAATCTTCTCTGTGGGCTTTTTTCAATGCTTCATAGACCAGATCGTAGTTCTGAGGCAGTCTGTACTGCATCAATGCCCTCTGCATGGCCTTTTCATGGGGTGATTTGGGCACATAGACCTTTTCCTTGGTTCTGGGGTCCATTTCCGTGTAATACATGGCTGTGGAAAGGGTACCGGGTGTGGGATAGAAGTCCTGCACCTGTTCGGGCATATGGTGGATATCCCGCAGATATTCCGCCAATTCGATGGCCGCATCCAAGTCACTGCCGGGGTGGCTGCTCATCAGATAGGGCACCAGATATTGCTCCATGCCCAGTTTCTTATTGATATCATAATATTTCTTTACGAATCTCTGGTAAACATCGCCGGCTGGTTTCCCCATCTTATTCAGAACCTTTTCGGAAACATGCTCCGGGGCCACCTTCAGCTGCCCGCTGACATGATATTTGCACAGTTCGTTGAAAAATGTTTCATTTTTATCGTAAATCAGATAGTCGTAGCGGATACCGGAACGGATAAATACCTTTTTGATTCTGGGAATTTCTCTGATTTTCCGCAGCAAACGTACATAATCCATGTGATCTACATCCAGATTAGGACATTTTGTGGGCCACAAACACTGTCTGTCCCGACACGCACCATGCTCCAGCTGCTTTTTGCAGGCAGGGCCACGGAAATTAGCCGTCGGGCCCCCAACGTCATGGATATAGCCCTTGAAACCGGGGTCCCAAGTGATTTTTTCAGCTTCCGCCACAAGGGAGTTGTGGCTTCTTGCTGTTACCACTCTACCCTGATGGAAGGCCAGCGCACAGAAATTGCAGTTGCCGAAGCAGCCACGGTTGCTTACCAGGCTGAACTTTACTTCCTCAATGGCAGGGATACCGCCCTTTTCCTCATACATGGGGTGGTAATTCCGTTCAAAATTCAGGGCATATACCTTGTCCAACTCAGGTGTCCGCAAAGGTGGAGAAGGTGGATTCTGTACCACCGTCCATTCGTCATATTCTTCGATCAGTGTTTTGCCTGTCACTGCATCGGTATTCTGATACTGGATCAAAAAACTGTCGGCATATTTGTCCTTGTCTTTCAAAACTTCCTTATATTTCGGAAGCATGATATAGTCATAGGCCCTGGAAATATCCTTTGTTTTATATACAGAGCCTCTCAGGAACGTCAATTCTTGGATAGGGATACCACTGTTCAGGGCATCTGCCATTTCCACGATCTGATGCTCGCCCATGCCATACAGCAGCAAATCCGCACCACTGTCCAACAAAATAGAGCGGCGCACCTTATTATCCCAGTAGTCATAATGGCTCAAGCGTCTCAGGCTGGCTTCGACACCGCCGATGATGATGGGTGTTTTCTTATAAACTTCTCTCAGCTTATTGCAGTAAACAATAGTCGCTCTGTCAGGACGCAGCCCCATTTCCCCACCAGGGGAATAAAAGTCTTTTTTCCGTCTCTTTTTCGCAACGGTATAATGGTTTACCATAGAGTCGATATTCCCCGCACTGACCAGAAAGCCCAGTCTGGGTTCCCCAAAACGGGTAAAATCCTCTGTACTTTTCCAATCGGGCTGTGCCACAAAGCAGATCTTATAGCCATGACTTTCCAGCACACGGCAAATGATGGCCGCACCAAAAGAGGGATGATCCACATAGGCATCCCCGCAAATATATACAAAATCGGGCTGTTCCCAACCTCTTTCCAGCATTTCTTCTCTTGTTACAGGCAAAAATGCCATATCGATTCCCCCTTCGTTATACTATATCTAGTATACCAAATTTACGAATCCAATACAATCATAACTGTCAGCAGACAAAATGCTTTTGCTATCAATCAAAAAGAAATATGTACCTTATCATACATCAGAGTTCTTTCGTCCAAAAACAAACGTTATCATGCAGAAAAGCACCCTGTCTGTCAAATGCTTTCGCTATTTTCACAAACAGAGTGCTTCCAATCATTTCAGCCTTCTTACATCCCTGTAGGTCTGCATCAGCCGTTCATCAATAAATCATTTTTTCAAGGATCCATTTGCCATTTTCAAACACAGCTGTGCCATTTGCAAAATAATCTTCCTGTACGGGAACTTCTGCAGGCTCCTCAATAGAACCTTTTACCGTAAATTCGCATCTTTCTGCATCTGCGGAATCGATTGTGATCTCACAATTTGTCCAGTCCACATAATAGCCTTTTGCCCCTGCCAGATTCAAATCAATGTAAAGCTCACCATCTACATCCAAATACATGGGAGAATCCTCATAAGGGTAATGATTTAACAGCATGTCAGCCTCTGCTGCACAGTATACACTGCGGATATAGGATTCAAAATCAGCATAGCTTGCAAACCTTTCATCAGAAACTTTGCAGATATGACCGTCCTGCATCGTGTTCTCATCATAGGGCAGATGGCTAATAGAAAATACATTTACCATACAATGAACATTTTCTTTGAACAGATCAGAAAGCATATCTTCCGTAATTTCGCTGTTTTCCGAAGAAATCACTTCGTTTTCATCGGTTGTATCAGCCGGTGCGCTCCCATCAGCAGCGTTTCCGCCGCAGGAACACAATGCAAATGAAAGTACAAAAACCATCAGCAGAGATAAAATTTTCTTTCCATTTTGAAATAACATTGTTCCTCATCCTTTCCATCCTTAGGTTCCGATATCTGTTATCATCCTATTCTTTGAAAATTAACTTACATGAAACTCCTCCGAAGTTGGTACTTCTTTATGGGCAGTATAATTCTGTTGATATGTTTTTTCAACACATTCTCAGGGAATTAACAAAACCTTAAAAAAATGTGTCTATTTTTTATCCTTTCAACATCAAATAAAAAAGCTCTTGGAATATCCAAGAGCTTTTACTGGATTCTGGCGACCATCTACTCTCCCAGGCAGCTGCCCACCAAGTACCATCGACCGCTTGGGTCTTAACCGTCGTGTTCGGAATGGGAACGGGTGTGTCCCCCAAGCGCATCATCACCAGAAATCTTTTTTATTCAGATGTTTTCTTAACACCTTCAAAACTGAACACAAGTTGCAATCTCAATCGAATTTATTGGTCAAGCCCTCGATCTATTAGTATTGGTCAGCTGAACACGTTACCGTGCTTACACCTCCAACCTATCAACCTCATTATCTTTAAGGGATCTTACTT
>SFGI01000022.1 GCA_004557645.1 [Eubacterium] saphenum
TCGGCTTTTTTCTTATGTGGGTGGATTCCCGAGCGGCCAAAGGGGGCAGACTGTAAATCTGTTGCGATAGCTTCGAAGGTTCGAATCCTTCTCCGCCCAGAAAATGAGGACAGGCTTAACAGCCTGTTCTTTTTTTACTTCTTGACATACCTAGATTTTCTATGTATGATAAAAATACATAGAAATTCTAGGTATGGAAAGAGGTGGGGATATGGCGTCAGCATTATGGGGCAAATTTGCTAGTGAAGTTTTGAAGGAAGTCAGGTTCAAATATGACCATAACGCCATTCGGCAGGAGTTGGTGGAACATATGGAGGAGCTGTACGAGGATCTGCAGGCGGAAGGCATGGATGCCCATGTGGCAGAGGTCATGGCGGTGGAATATATGGGGGATGCTGCAGAGATTGGCAAGGCCCTCAATGAGGAGCATAGCCCGCTGTTGGGGTGGGTCTGGAGAGTGAGCCGTTGGGCGGTCGTGGCAGTGTTTGTGGTATGCATGGCATGGTATGGGGGTGGAACCATTAAAGCCATTGCAGAAAGCGTTTTTGCCGAATATAAGGGGCGGGTGGTCAGTCCGTTGGTCTATACCATGGACGTGGATCAGACAGTGGAATGGTATGATGCAAAGCTGCATTTTGACGAGATTCTGTATTATGAGGATGAAGTGCTGGAGATTCGATTTAGCTATTTGAACTGGAATGAGAAGTGGAACCCTAGCGGCGGAAACGATATCACAAGATTTCAGTTGAATTTTGCCTATGAAGATGCAGAAGAAAACGTAATCATGAAGGATTCTTATGGAGAAGTGGAAAATAAATTAGGTTCTGGAGTTTATTATAAGAATCAGATCTTCATAAAGAACTTTCCCGAAGATGTAAAGAAACTGTATATTGGCTATGATAAATCTGGCTGTGATTACATTGAAATCGATCTTTCGGAAGGGGGAGAAAGATGAAGAAAACGATCAATGCCAAGCGAAGAAAAGTAGAGATCATCTTTTGCGTTTTGGCGATTCTTTTTATGGTATTTCTGACAATGAAAGCAAATGGGTTGTATATCGATCCGGAAAAAGCAGCTTTTGACGCCCAGAGGCTGGAAGGATATGATCCTTTTGAAAAGATACTTTTGCAGAAGGATTCGGAGCTGGGAGACAGACGAAGATATTATGTGGGTTTGGGGAAACAGCCGGAAAAAAGAGAGTTCGTCTCTATGATAGATGAACAGGAAGCAATGATTGGAAAAGAAGTTAAAAGGCTTCCTGTATATTATGATAAAGAGGGATATCTGATTATTGTGGAATTGGCAAAGGGCTTGCTTTGGCGCGCAGAAGATGTTCGCACAGAGTATTTTCATATTGTACCCATTGATGCTTACTATCAGGAGGATATGAAGATGATGCTGGGACTTTGCTTACATCCGGAGGTTACAGAAGTGACGATGAAATGGGGACATTGGATGGAGGACGCAGAGGGGAATTGGGTCACCTTTGATATGGGAAAGGCCACATATCCGATAGGGGAAGATGGCTTCTTTTATCAGGAAGTAGACGAAAGCAGAGCATCGGTGGACGAGAAAGGAAGAAAAATGCTGATCCAAACAACTTATTTAGAAGGTCGAGACAAGAATGGAAAGATTTTGTATCGTCAAGGAATCGATAACGAGGGCAGAAGCTTTGTGAATAACGAGGAAGTGCAATAAGGAGGGAAGGCTATGGACAAAAATTTGATTGGCGGCAGCACAGTGTTGATGCTGTTAGCTTTGCTGGAAGAAAAGGACTGCTATGGGTATGAAATCATCAAGGAATTGAAGGAGCGGAGCCAGAATGTATTCCAATTCAAGGAGGGGACACTGTATCCTGTTCTACACAGGATGGAGAATCAGGGATATGTGAAGTCCTACCGCGCGAAGGCGGAAACCGGCAAGGAGCGGAAATATTACCGCATCACAGCGGCAGGGAAGGCCCAGTTGGCGGCGGAAAAGGAACAATGGGAGGTTTTCAGCGGCTCTGTGAATCGGGTCATTGGGGCAAGAGGCTTCGCCTGAGAGGGGTGAAAGGATGGAAGAGAAAAAATGGGAGAATTACATCAATGAAGTGCTTTCTTTCGTGAAATTCAAATACGACCACAAGGCCATCCGGAGGGAATTGACGGAGCATATGGAGGACCTGCGGGAGGATTTGATGGCGGAAGGTATGGATGAAGCTGTGGCGGCATATATGACGGTGGCCTATATGGGGGATGCGGCGGAGATTGGCAAGGCACTGGATCAGGAGCATGGGGTGGTGCTGGGGTGGATCTGGAGGATCACAAGGGCATTGGCGATCCTTTTGATTGTGGTGAACTTTATGCCCCTGTTTCATCTGGTTGGAGGAATGGCGGGAGGTCTGTTTCAAAAATATGAACCCCAATCGGAAAGTGCTGAGGTCTGGCACATGGAGTTGGACAGAGAATATCAGGTATATGATGATACGTTGATTTTAGAGGATATCTATTATTATGAGGACGGTACGCTGACGGTGGTTTATCGGACGAAATACAAGCCTTTTGCGAAAAGCATCCATTGGAGTTCCATGATTTCTTTAGGGCTTTTTACAGAGGAAGGAGATAAGCTTCCGAAAGGAGGCGGCGGCTTTAAAAATGGAGGATATAACGGCATTGGCTGGCAAAGTCAGCAGGATGTACCACGGGAGGCAAAGTGGTTGGAAATTTATTATTCCGATTTGACGGTAACGGTGGATTTGGAAACAGGAGAGGTGACGGATAATGCGGAAACGTAAATGGCAGACGATAGTGTTTATCCTGTTGATTGGGTTGCTTTCTTTTACCTATGTCCGTCTGAATAAGCTGTTTTTTAGTCCAGAAGAAGTGTTTTATGCCTGTGAGCGGGGACTGCGGTGCGGCCCTTCTGAGGAAATCGTTCAGGAATTCGTACAGGAGGATGGTGGTTTGCTCTTGGTTGGCAGGCAAAAGGAAGGGCTGTTTGTTGCATCCGTAGAAAAGCATCTGGGGATTTTCTGGAGAATGAAAAGCGGAGGCGTGAACGGCTTGTTTCCCGTTGAGAAGGAATTTGACGGATATCTGATGCAGGATGGAACATACATAGGCTTATGTTTGAATCCGAATATAACAGAAATCTTTTGTATTGCAGGAAATGATTTGGAACAAAATTGGCAGGAATATAGCTGCCAGATAGGGGAGGATGGATTCTTTTTCTGTGAAACAGGATTGGATGGGGCGGAAAACTATGATGCTTATGAAGAAGGCAGAAATGCCGACGGAGAGGTGCTCTATACCATTGGGGATGGGGGCTTGGCACAGTCCTTGCGAAGCGGCAGCTTTACGCCAAAAGCGAAAGAGGTAACGAAGCCTTTTATCACTGCTCCAACTGCAGAATAGCTCTTGTTTTCCCTGTTCTTTTTTCGGGCAGGGAAACTTTTTTGAAAAAATTGAAAAAAGTTGTTGACAAAGTTTGTTTCATTTGGTATATTAATTGAGCGGCTGAAAACAACGCAAGATTTCAAGATTTGCCCGAGTGGCGGAATTGGCAGACGCACAGGACTTAAAATCCTGCGGGGTAAAACCCGTACCGGTTCGATCCCGGTCTCGGGCAGCTTCATAAAAAAATATCTTTTATGCCCAGATAGCTCAGTTGGTAGAGCAGTGGACTGAAAATCCACGTGTCACTGGTTCGATTCCGGTTCTGGGCACCATATATGCGCGAGTGGCTCAGTGGTAGAGCATCGCCTTGCCAAGGCGAGGGTCGCGAGTTCGAATCTCGTCTCGCGCTTTTCTTCTTCAAAGAAGAGCAAATAATAAAAAAGGTGTTGACAATCAGAAAGAAGTCTGATAAGATACATCTCGTCGAAAAAAATATGCGCGAGTGGCTCAGTGGTAGAGCATCGCCTTGCCAAGGCGAGGGTCGCGAGTTCGAATCTCGTCTCGCGCTTCTTTTTCGACAAAACTTCATAAAGTGCGCGAGTGGCTCAGTGGTAGAGCATCGCCTTGCCAAGGCGAGGGTCGCGAGTTCGAATCTCGTCTCGCGCTTGAAAGAATCGGTTTTGAAAAGTTCAAGACCGATTTTTTTGCATACACGGAGAAAAGCTGATGAAAGACTTTGGCAGATTGGACTGCGGGCAGGACAAGGGGACAAAGGCATTTCAAGCAGGGTTTGCGCAGCAAATACATAAGTGTGGCGCAGCCATACGAATGGCTTTTCTTGATATAAAATAAATCAGAGGAGTGGATGCCATGATCGTTGGGACTTGTGAGGTCACCTTTCGGGCAGATTGGGTCTCCAGCCTGAAGGAAAAGCGGATGGTAGTAAAAAGTCTGGTGGAAAAGACGAGACATAAATTTAACGTTTCCGTGGCGGAGGTGGACAGGCAGGATGAGCATAAAACCATCGTCATTGGCTTTGCCTGTGTCACCAATGAAAGGCACCATGCCGACAGCATGATACAGCATATTCTGGATTTTATGGAGAAAAACACGGAGGCAGAACTTCTTTCTGCGGAATATGAGGTTTTTTAGCCATGTTTTTTGCTGAAAACCTGCGGAAAATTTGCATTTACCTGTAGATTTTCAAAAATCAGTGTGTTATAATCAACTGTGATTGTGCAGTTTTCGTGTACTGTATTTCAACATGGCAGCACCATAGAAAATAAGACAAGGTTGTCATAAAACGAATATTTTTAAGGAGGAGCTTCTTACAATGAACGCAACATTATTGAACAAAGAAAAAACAGCAGTAAAATTTTCCTTTGAAGTAACTGCAGAAGTACTGGAACAGGGTATGGCATTCGCTTACAACAAACATAAAAACAATCTGTCCCTGCCCGGCTTCAGAAAAGGCAAAGTGCCCAGAAAACTGATCGAAGCACAGTACGGCGAAGCATTCTTCTACGAAGATGCCATCAACCACATCTTCCCCGAAGAATACATGAAAGCAGTAAAAGAACTGGGTCTGGAAGTTGTATCCGCACCTACATTGGACATCGAATACATCGAATCCGGCAAAGGCGCAAAATTCATCGTTGACGTAACAGTAAAACCCGAAGTAACACTGGGTCAGTACAAAGGTCTGGAAGTAGAAAAGGTTTCCGCTGAAGTAACAGACACAGACGTTATGATGGAACTGGAAAAAGTGCAGAGACAGAACGCAAGAAAAGTTGAAG
The DNA here is from genome assembly GCA_004557645.1 of [Eubacterium] saphenum. GTDB lineage: Bacteria > Bacillota > Clostridia > Lachnospirales > Anaerotignaceae > Anaerotignum_A. Next base: position 5,174 of record SFGI01000022.1, read on the forward strand.
TAACAGACAGAGCAGCACAGATGGGCGACGTTGCAAACATCGACTACCTGGGTTCCGTTGACGGTGTACCTTTCGACGGCGGCAAAGCAGAAGGCCATGACCTGGAACTGGGTTCTCATTCCTTCATCGAAGGCTTTGAAGAACAGATCGTAGGCCACAACATCGGCGAAGAATTCGACATCAACGTAACATTCCCCGAAGCTTACCATGCACCCGAACTGGCTGGCAAACCTGCTGTATTCGCAATCAAGCTGAATGCCATCACAGCAAAAGAACTGCCCGAACTGAACGATGCTTTTGCGGAAGATGTATCCGAATTCTCCACACTGGATGAATACAAAGCAGATATTCTGGCTAAACTGGCAACAGAAAAAACAGAAAAAGCAAGACAGCTGCAGGGCGACAAACTGCTGGATGCAGCAGTAGCAAACTGCACAATGGAAGTTCCTCAGGTTATGTACGATAACAAGATCGACAGCATGATGAGAGAATTCGAAGAAAACATCGTTCGTCAGGGTCTGTCCATGGAAATCTACTATCAGTACATGGGCACAAACGAAGAAACAATGAGAGAAACTTTCAAAGATACATCCATGAAGAGCGTTGACGCAAGACTGATGCTGGAAGCAATCGCTAAAGCTGAAAACCTGGTGATCTCCGATGAAGATCTGGATGCTGAAGTTTGCAAATACGGCGAAAGCTATGGTGTAGACGGCAAAACAATGCTGGAAATGATCCAGGATGAAGATAAAGAAGCTCTGAGACAGGATATGCTGGTAAGAGCAGCAATGAAAGTGATCGAAGATACAGCTATCCTCAAAGAAGCTTAATTAGCAGTTGAGCTGCTAATTTGGAGACGGGGTCTCCAAGTTGAAATATTGTAAGTCAGATAGGCACAGGAAACTGTGCCTATTTAGATAATATAAGATTGGAGGAATCATAATGAGTTTAGTACCTATGGTCGTAGAACAGTCCAACCGTGGTGAACGTTCTTATGATATTTATTCCAGACTGCTGAAAGACAGAATCATTTTCCTGGGGGAAGAAGTCAACGACGTGACAGCGAGCCTTGTGGTAGCGCAGCTGCTGTTCTTGGCGGCGGAAGACCCTGATAAGGATATCAACCTGTACATCAACAGCCCCGGCGGTTCTGTAACAGCCGGTATGGCGATTTACGATACCATGCAGTATATCAAACCTGATGTATCTACCATCTGTATCGGTATGGCGGCAAGTATGGGTGCCTTTCTGCTGGCAGGCGGCGCAAAGGGTAAGAGATATGCTCTGCCCAATGCAGAAGTGATGATCCATCAGCCCAGCGGCGGCGCAAGAGGGCAGGCAACGGATATCCGTATCCACGCAGAAAATATTTTGCGCACCAAGAAAAAGCTGAACGAGATTCTGGCAGAAAATACAGGCCGTTCCTATGAAGAGATCGAACGAGATACGGAACGGGATAACTTTATGAGTGCTGAGGAAGCAAAGGCTTATGGCCTGATCGACGATGTCATCACAAAACCTCAGACAAAGGAGAGAGGATAAATGGCAGGTAAAACGGAAGATATGAATAAACTGCGGTGTTCCTTTTGTGGCAAAACACAGGATCAGGTGAAAAAACTGATCGCGGGACCCAATGTATATATCTGCGATGAATGCATCGACCTTTGCGCGGACATCATCGATGAAGAATACGATGTGCTGGCAAACAAGGATGAAGAACTGAACGTTCCCAAGCCTAAGGAGATCAAAGAAACACTGGATGAATATGTCATTGGTCAGGACAGAGCAAAGCAGGCTTTGGCCGTTGCCGTTTATAACCATTACAAACGGATTTATATGGATGCGAAAGCAGAGGATGTGGAACTGCAGAAAAGCAATATCCTGCTGGTAGGCCCTACGGGTACCGGTAAGACTCTGCTGGCCCAGACACTGGCGAAGGTGCTGAATGTACCCTTTGCCATCGCTGATGCCACATCCCTGACAGAAGCAGGCTACGTTGGTGAAGACGTGGAAAATATCCTGCTGAAGCTGATCCAGGCGGCGGATTATGATATCGAACGGGCAGAACGGGGCATCATCTATATTGACGAGATCGACAAGATCACAAAGAAAAGTGAAAACGTATCTATTACAAGAGATGTCAGCGGTGAAGGTGTACAGCAGGCACTGTTGAAGATCCTGGAAGGTACTGTGGCAAGCGTACCCCCTCAGGGCGGCAGAAAACACCCCCATCAGGAATTCATCCAGATCGATACCACAAATATCCTGTTTATCTGCGGCGGTGCCTTTGGTGGTATTGAAAAGATTATTCAGAACCGTATGGGTCACAAGGTCATCGGTTTTGGTGCGGAAGTACAGAGCAAGCTGGATAAAACAAACGATGAACTGCTGCAGAGCCTGATGCCTCAGGATCTGCTGAAATATGGCCTGATCCCTGAATTTATCGGTCGTCTGCCTGTAGTGGTGACGTTGGATAATCTGGACGAGGATGCCTTTGTGCATATTTTGACAGAGCCCAAGAATGCCCTGACAAAGCAGTATGAATATCTTTTCGCTTTGGATGATGTTATTCTGGAATTCAAGGAAGAAGCCCTGAGAGCCATCGCAAGAAAAGCCATGGAACGGGAAACAGGTGCCCGTGGTTTGCGTTCTATCGTAGAGGAATTCATCAACCCCATCATGTATGAAATTCCTACAGAAACGACAGTAGAACGCTGCATCATCACAGAAGCTGTTGTGGGTGGAAAAGAAAAACCTGAATATGTTTATAACGAAAACAGACAGCCACTGCAGCGGATGCGGAAACGCAAAAGCAGCAAAACGGGAGTTTCCGCTTAAAAAAGATAGTTGAAAGAATGGTTTTTACGCCCCCCTTTGGGGTGTTCGGATCATAATAGAGAAAGAAAGAGCGTCGGAAATACTGCAAAGCAGTATTCTGACGCTTTCTTTTTTTGCCTGGAAAGGCTGCTTTTGGGGAAAAACGCACAATGAACAGAGGTAAAATTTTACAGTGTATGGAAAATTGTACACGTCCTGTGGAATCACTGGAATATCTGACGAAAACGTAAAAAATGTTAAAAAAATCGCAAAAAAACGTTGACTACATAGGGGGAGAGGGATATAATTTACCTGTATTTGAGAGAGGGACAAAAAGAAACAAATGTCCTTGTGATAGAAACGATATAAAAAGAAAAAGATATATAAAAAATAGGAGGAAGAAAAAATGCTGACACTGGAAATGATTCAGGATGCAAAAAAAACACTGGAAGGCGTAGCTAGAGTAACACCTATGTACGAATCCGCTTTCATCAACCCCAACGCAAACGTATTCATCAAATGCGAAAATATGCAGCTCACAGGTTCCTTCAAACTGAGAGGTGCTTATGTAAAAACAAACAGCCTGACAGAAGAAGAAGCTGCAAAAGGTGTAATTGCTTGCTCTGCAGGTAACCACGCTCAGGGCGTAGCTCTGTCTGCTCAGAAAAAAGGCATCAAAGCAACAATCTGCATGCCCGCTGGCGCACCTCTGGCAAAAGTAGAAGCTACAAAGAGCTATGGCGCAGAAGTTGTTCTGGTTCCCGGCGTATATGATGACGCAGCTGCAAAAGCAGTTGAACTGCAGAAAGAACACGGCTACACATTCCTGCACCCCTTCAACGACGAATATGTAATGGCTGGTCAGGGCACAGTTGGTCTGGAAATTCTGGACAAACTGCCTGATGCAGAAGTTGTATTCGTTCCCATCGGCGGCGGCGGTCTGATCTCTGGTGTTGCTTGCGCAATCAAGAGCATCAACCCCAACTGCAAAGTATACGGCGTACAGGCTGCAGGTGCTCCTTCCATGAAGCAGTCCATGGAACATAAGAAAATTGAAAAGCTGGCTAGCGTTGCAACAATGGCTGACGGTATCGCTGTAAAAGAACCCGGCGATCTGACATTTGAAAACTGCCTGAAATATGTTGACGGCGTTGTAACAGTAACAGAAGCTGAAATCGCTTCCGCTATCCTGATGCTGCTGGAAAAACACAAAATGGTAGCTGAAGGCGCTGGTGCTGTTTCCGTAGCAGCAGCTATGACAAACAAAGTAGACATCGCTGGCAAGAAAGTAGTTTGCGTAGTATCCGGTGGTAACGTAGACGTTAACGTTCTGGACAGAATCATCGACAAAGGCCTGCAGGAAAACGGCAGAATCGCTGAATTCTCTGTAATGATGGCTGATAAACCCGGTCAGCTGATCCAGCTGCTGCAGATCATCTCCAGCACAGGTGCTAACATCCTGGATGTTAACCACGACAGAAGAGCAAAAGGTGTAGCAGTAAGCAACGTAGTAGTAAACGTAGCTGTTGAAACAAGAAACAAAGCACACTACGAAGAAATGGTTGCAGCTCTGAAAGCAAAAGGCTATACGATCTGATATTTCAACAACCCAAAGCCATCCTCATAAATGAGGGTGGTTTTGTTTTTTTTAAATCATTACAAAAATTTGTTGACAAACCACTTTCGTTACATATACAATTAAATTGATTAAATATTTAATCACCTCACAGAATTATGTAAATATAGTAAGATGAGTGAAATGCAATGAGAAAAGGAAGGTGGATATTATGAAAAAATTTATTAGATTCCTCGGATTTTTGTTAATGTTGACTCTGATTTTTAATTCTGTTGCATTTGCAGAGGAGGATTATGTTACTGGAAACGATATAATTACAGAAGATAATATCATAGAGTTGGAAGTAGATATTTATGATAGTATGGAAGAATATCAAAAAAGTGTTGCAGAAACTATGGCTGATGTTGCACAAACCAGAGCGTTTGTAGAAGCTGGAGCTTTTAAGATATCTTTAATACGTGCAAAACCTGGCTCTACGTCTGTAACTACAGTTTTGAATTTTATTGGAGGAAATGTTGTCATTGATGAAATTAAATTTAAACAAGTTAAAGTAACAAGAGACACAAATTTAGGACTTCCTGTATATATGGAAATTGGTACAGGCTTGACTAATCTTTATATGCCAATGGCTTCTGGTGTAACAACATTGGGTATTGCCGATATTCCAACAGATCAAACAAAAGCGAGATTTTCTGCTATTGGTTTAGCTGGTCATTGTACGTATCATAACGAATATCATTCTATCAATGATTTGGGTAATGGTGGAATTACAATTCAGTAAAATGAAAAATATTTAAGGGGTAAAGGTGTAAATGATGTATTATTATGTTTCTCCCATCATTGAAATCATGTTTGTTTGCCTACTTGCATCATTCTGTATCGCTATGTTGTTTTTATTTGATGCGGTAAGAACTGGAAAACATCATAGAAAACCAATCTGCGTGATTTATATTGCTGTTACCATCATTCTTGCGGTTGTTTTATATTGCTATATCAAAGGGCTGGCATAATCAGCATAAAATATTTGCGGGAAAAGTGGGATGCAGCGTTGCATTGGGGCATCGGAAGAAAAAAAGAATTTGGGTTTGGAGAATCGTCCAAGCCCATTTCTTTTGTTGAAAAAACCAGGAGAATATATTATCCTACTCTTTGAGGTGAAAAGAAATGGAAAAAACAAAAGACAAACGGACCGTCGGCATCTGCTATACCCTTGCGGGCGGCATGTGCTGGGGGCTCTCTGGCTGCTTCGGGCAATATTTATTTCAGGAAAAGGGCATCACGGCGGAATGGCTGGTAACGGTGCGTCTGGTTTTTGCAGGCGTGCTGCTGATTTTGCTGGGGCTGATTTTGACGAAAAAGAAAATGGGGGATGTTTGGAAAGAATCTGCGGATAAAAAACGATTGCTGATCTTTGCCATCGGCGGGATGCTGACTTGTCAGTATACTTATTTTGCCGCCATCCAACATTCCAATGCCGGTACGGCGACAGTGCTGCAGTCTTTAGCGCCTGTGATCATTTTGGGCATCGTTTGCATGAAGGAAAAACGACTGCCCCGCAAACTGGAAACAGGGGCCATCTTTTGTGCGCTTTTTGGGGTATTTCTGCTGAGTACCCACGGGGATATCCACAGTATGAGTATTACCACATTGGCACTGCTTTTCGGCTTGGGGGCGGCAGCCAGTGCGGCAGCCTATAACCTGCTTTCCGGGGATCTGCTGCGGAAATATGGAGTATATGCCGTTGTTGGCTATGCCATGTTCATCGCTGGGGTGGCTATGGTCATCTTCGTGCGCCCCTGGAGATATGCTGTGGTCTATGATATGGAAACGATTTTGGCAACGGCAGGGGTTGTTGTCATCGGCACGGCTGTGGCATTTTCTTTGTATCTAAAGGGTGTCAGCCTTGTGGGACCTTTCATGGGCAGCCTGCTGGGGATGGTAGAACCCATTACGGCTGTTATCGTTTCTCTGGTGTTCCTCGGCGCAGCTTTCCAGATGATGGATCTGGCAGGCTTTGTGCTGATTTTGGGCACGGTAGTGGCTTTGTCGCTGCGATCGAAATAACGAAGCTTACATATACCTTGGTTTTTTATGGAAACCAAGGTATATTTGCTTGAAAAAGCATTTTATGGTATGATAAAAATCTAGAAAATTTTATCTTACGATATGAAAATAGATGAGGTGAGAAATTTGGCGGAACAAAAAAATAGCAAAAGAACTGCCAAAACCACTGGAAAAGCACCGACGGTGAAAAAGACGACTTCCACTGCAAAGACTGGTGCAAAAAGCGGTGGAAAAAGTGGAGCAAAAAAAGCAGAACCTGCTGCGAAAAAAGAGACAACAAAGGTGACGGCACAGCCGGCACGCTTTGGGGACAGTATATTGGATGAGATCATCCTGCTGTTGATCATTGTGGTGTCTATCGTGGTATTCGTGAGCCTTTTGACAGATAAAATGGGCATCATCGGCGGGCTCATCAGCAGCTTTTTCAAAGGTATTCTTGGCTTCGGCGGCATTTTGCTGCCTGTATTTTTGATTGTTTACTGCATCTGGATGCTGGCTGATGAGGAAAAGAGATATCCTATGGTGCGTGCCTGCGGTGCGGCATTGTTTTTGCTGACAGTGGCTTCGGCGGCGCAGATCATCAACCCTGTGAGAGCTGCGGAAGGTGTGGGCTTCCTGAAACGCTGCAGCGTGCTGTATGGGGAAGGGGCCTTCAGCAACGGCGGTTTATTTGGCGGTCTGCTGGGCGGTGCATTGTATCGTGCCCTGGATGTGCTGGGCAGTGCCATCATCCTGTTGGCATTGGGGATCATTTCTATCGTCATGGCAACGGGCAAATCCTTCTTTCATGCCATTGGGGATGCCAATGCCCATCGGAAGGCAAGAAGAAAGGTAAAGAACGAAAAGATCAAAAATAAAGCGGAGCGGATCCGTCAGCAGGAGCTGATCGAAGCGGAACGGCTGGCGAAGAAAGAAGAACGCCGCAAAAAAATGTCCCGGGAGGATTTCAATATCGAACTGCAGGAGGGCGAGAATATGGAAACGCCTTATGTGCAGGAAACGGTATTCCGTAAAAAGTCTATGATACTGGAACCCAAAAAGCGGGAGCCTATTTTCGACTTTGTAAAGGAAAATAAAGAGGAAGCAGAACTGAAAAAAGATGCAGTGAAGGCGGCAGCGTCCCAAATGGCGGCTTCCACCCTGCGGGAAACGGTAAAAGCCAAGGTGGGAGATATCATTCCCGGTACAAAGGCGAAAGAGCCTGTGATCCTGCCGGAGAAGCAGGAGGAACCCGTGGTGCAGGGGGTTGGCCTGGAAGATGGGGATGCGCTGATCGAAGAAATCTTCGCAGAAAAGCCGAAAACAGATGACAGCCCGATCATTGATATCCTGCCCGAGGAAGATATGGGCAAGGAGATCGAACCCGCTGCAGAGGAAATTCCTATCGTTGCGGAAGAAATGACAGAAGAAACACCTGCGGAAAAGACTGTGGAAGAAATGGAAGCGGAAACAGAAGCGGCGGAAGCAAAAGAGGAGCAGGGATCGGTGGAAATCCCCGCAGAGCCTGTGGAAGAGGAAAAGCCTTATATCTATCCTCCCATTGAACTGCTGGGAAAAGACCCCCAGAAAGGCAGCGGCGGCAACCGCTCCGAAATGATCGAAAATGCAAGAAAACTGGAGACTACATTAAAGAGCTTTGGCGTGGATGCCAAGGTCATCCAGATCAGTAAGGGCCCTACGGTTACAAGATATGAGCTTTCTCCCAGTCAAGGGGTAAAGGTCAGCAAAATCGTCAATCTGGCGGATGATATCGCCCTGAATCTGGCTGCCAGCGGTATCCGTATCGAAGCGCCTATCCCCGGCAAGGCAGCGGTGGGCATCGAAGTGCCCAATAAGGAGACTCAGTCTGTTTACATGAGAACCTTGCTGGAAAGCGATGCCTTCAAGGAGCATCCCTCCAAGCTGGCCTTTGCGTTGGGGCAGGATATCGCGGGCAATCCTGTGGTGACGGATATTGCCAAAATGCCTCATCTGCTGATCGCTGGTGCCACAGGCAGCGGGAAGAGCGTATGTATCAATACCCTGATCACGAGTATTCTGTATAAAGCAGACCCCAAGGAGGTCAAACTGCTGCTGGTTGACCCGAAGGTAGTTGAACTTAGTGTATATAATGGGATTCCTCATCTTCTGATCCCTGTTGTGACAGACCCCAAAAAGGCATCCTCTGCCCTGAACTGGGCAGTACGGGAAATGCTGCAGCGGTATAATGATTTTGCAGCCCATGGCGTGAGAGATATCAAGGGCTTCAATAAAATGATGGAAGAAAAGGGCGACGAAAAGGGCAAAATGCCCCAGATCGTTATTATTATCGATGAATTGGCCGACCTGATGATGGCGGCACCCGGGGAAGTGGAAGACGCTATCTGCCGACTGGCGCAGATGGCCCGTGCGGCGGGGATGCACCTGATCATTGCTACTCAGCGTCCTTCTGTGGATGTCATTACCGGTGTCATCAAGGCAAATATTCCTTCCAGACTGGCCTTTGCCGTATCCTCCGGTATCGATTCCCGAACCATTCTGGATATGGTGGGGGCAGAAAAGCTGTTGGGCAAGGGCGATATGCTGTTCTACCCTTCCGGGCAGAGCAAGCCTTCCCGTCTGCAGGGGGCTTTCGTCACCGATCAGGAGGTGGAGGCTATTGTAGATTTCTTGAAGAAGAGCAGCAAGCCTTATTATACCCAGGAGACCATCGACCAGATCACCTCCGCAGGAAAAGCCGGCGGCGGTGCTGTGGAGGATTCCGATGAATTTTTCGGTCAGGCAGTGGATCTGATTTTGGAAAAGGAAAAGGCATCCGTTTCCATGCTGCAGCGGCAGTTCCGCATTGGCTATAACCGGGCGGCAAGGCTGATGGATGATTTGGAACGGCACGGCATCGTTGGCCCGGAAGAGGGCAGCAAGCCGAGAAAAGTCCTCATCACAAAATCTGAGTGGGAAGAAATGACCGGCTCTGTTCCGGAAGAAATTTAAACAAGGAAAAGTCTGAATGTAAAAAACATTCAGGCTTTTTTTTGTGCGAAATGAACGTTGACAAAATGGGACAAGTATAGTACCATCAGCATAGGGTCATATGACTGACGGAAGTGGAAGGAACCACATGGGAGTATGACGATTCGAATGCCGACCGTCTGGGCGATGATGCTTGGATTGTGGGCTTTTTCTTTTGCAAAGAAAAAGACACGATCGAGGCCAAAGGTAACCAGTTATGTAAATGGTGAAGATTCATCAACGGAGAGGAGTTTTTTGAATGTTTAAGACAGACTTACAGATCGCACAGGAATGCAAAATGGAACATATCCTGAAAGTTGCTGAAAAAGCAGGCATCCCCGAAGAATATGTGGATTGCTATGGGAAATACAAAGGTAAAATCAGCGACAAATACTACAACGAAATCAAAGACAACCCCGATGCAAAACTGATCCTGGTAACAGCTGTAAACCCCACACCCGCCGGCGAAGGCAAAACAACAGTTACCATCGGTCTGACACAGGCACTGCAGAAAATGGGCAAAAACGCTATCACATGTCTGCGTGAACCCTCTTTGGGCCCCTGCATGGGCGTAAAGGGCGGCGCTGCCGGCGGCGGTTATGCACAGGTAGTTCCCATGGAAGATATCAACCTGCACTTCACAGGTGACCTGCATGCCATTACAACAGCAAATAATCTGCTGGCTTCTATGGTAGATAACCACATCCAGCAGGGCAACGAACTGAACATCGACCCCAGAAAGATCGTATGGAAACGCTGCGTTGACCTGAACGACAGACAACTGAGAAACGTAATTTCCGGCCTGGGCGGCAAAGTAAACGGCGTACCCAGAGAAGATGCTTTCCAGATCACAGTAGCTTCCGAAATCATGGCTATTTTCTGCCTGGCAAACGACCTGAAACAGCTGAAAGAAATGCTGGGTCAGATCATCATTGGCTATACTTATGACGACGAACCCGTAACTGCAAAAATGATCGGCGCTGACGGCGCAATGACAGTTCTCTTGAAAGATGCCCTGCAGCCCAACGTGGTACAGACACTGGAAAATACACTGGCAATCATCCACGGCGGTCCCTTCGCAAATATCGCTCACGGCTGCAACTCCGTAAAAGCAACAAAAACAGCCATGAAGATTGCGGACTACGTTGTAACAGAAGCAGGCTTCGGCGCAGACCTGGGTGCTGAAAAATTCTTCGATATCAAATGCCGTAAGGCTGGCCTGAAACCCGATGCAGTTGTTCTGGTTGCAACAGTGCGTGCATTGAAATACAACGGCGGTGTGCCTAAGGCAGACCTGAGCAACGAAAACCTGGATGCATTGGCAAAAGGCTTCGTAAACCTGGAAAAACACATTGAAAATATCCAGAAATACGGTGTTCCCGTTGTGGTAACACTGAACCATTTCGTAGCAGATACAGACGCAGAAGTTGCTTATGTAAAAGAACGCTGTGAAGCAATGGGCGCAACATTTGCAGTAGCAAAAGTATGGGCAGAAGGCGGCGAAGGCGGCAAGGCTCTGGCTGAAAAGGTTCTGGAAACACTGGAAACAAAAGAAAGCAATTTCCATTACCTGTATGAAGACGATCTGACAATCGTTGAAAAAGTAAACAAAGTATGTAAAGAAATCTATGGTGCAGGCACAGTAAACTTCTCTGCAGCAGCAAAGAAAACACTGGCGCAGATCGACAAACTGGGCTTCAACCATTTCCCTGTATGTATCGCAAAAACACAGTACTCCCTGTCTGATGATCCCAAGGTACTGGGTCGTCCCGAAGGTTTTGAAGTGACTGTAAAAGAAATCCGCATTTCCGCGGGCGCAGGCTTTATCGTAGTGCTGCTGGGCGATGTTATGACAATGCCCGGTCTGCCCAAGAAACCTGCGGCACTGAATATCGACATTGACGAAGACGGCAACATCGTGGGGCTGTTCTGATAAACAAAGGAGTAAAATGAGATGAAAGCACAATTGATTGATGGCAAACTGATCTCTGCACAGATCAAGGCAGAAGCGGCAGAAGAAGCAGCAGAGCTGAAGGCAAAGGGCATTGAACCCTGCCTGGCTGTTGTATTGGTCGGTGACGATTCCGCTTCTCAGGTATATGTGAATAATAAGAAAAAGGCATGTGAAGCTGTAGGCATTAAGTCTGTTTCTCATGTGTTGTCTGGGGAGACAACAGAGGAAGAACTGCTGCAGCTGATCGATGAGCTGAACGCAGATCAGAGCATCCATGGCATTCTGGTGCAGATGCCCGTGCCCAAACATATCGATGACAGAAAAGTCATCATGGCCATCGACCCTAAGAAGGATGTGGACTGTTTCCATCCCGTAAACGTGGGCTATCTCCACACAGGCGGCAAGGGATTCCTGCCCTGTACCCCTGCGGGCATCATTGAACTGATCAAACGCAGCGGTCATTCCATCGAAGGGAAAAATTGTGTTGTGATTGGCAGAAGCAATATCGTAGGCAAGCCTGTGGCAATGCTGTTGATGCAGGAGAACGGGACTGTTACCATTTGCCATTCCAAAACAAGAGATCTGGCGGGCATCTGTCGGGGGGCAGATATCATTGTCAGCGCAACAGGCAAGGTGGACACAGTAACGGCGGATATGGTAAAAGAAGGTGCGATCATCATTGACGTCGGGATGAATCGCAACGCAGCAGGCAAACTTTGCGGCGATGTGGATTTTGAGAACGTGAAAGAAGTGGCAGGTGCCATCACTCCTGTGCCGGGGGGCGTAGGGCCGATGACCATTGCCATGCTGATGAAAAATTGTATCACAGCCGCAAAAATCCAGCACGGATTACTGTAATTCTATAGAATACGATGAAACACCCTTGACTTTGGAAAAAGTCAGGGGTGTTTTTTGCGAAAATACCAGAAAGAACCGAAAAAGAATTTTGCGGAAATATAGCAATTTGTCTGCTTTTATAGTAAAATTAAAAGATATGAAAAATACAGCGTTCCTTTTGTGGGAAGGCTTTAAGGAGGAATATGATGGAAAAGAAAGTCGCATTCACCTCTTTGGGGTGCGATAAGAATAGAGTGGACAGCGAGGTCATGCTGGGTATCCTGCAGAAAAATGGCTATACCGCTGTGGCGGACGAAGCGGAAGCGGATATCATTGTGGTGAATAGCTGCTGCTTCATCAAGGATGCATTGGAAGAAAGCATCGAGACTATTCTGGAAATGGCTCAGTATAAAGACCCCGAAGTGGGCAACTGCAAGGGGCTCATTGTGGCAGGCTGTCTGGGGCAGAGATTTGAGAAGGAATTTTTTGATGAACTGCCGGAGGTAGATGCCATCGTGGGTACTACAGCCTACGAATCCATTGCCGAAGTGGCAGATGAAATTCTGGCTGGCAAGGAGCAAGTGAAACATCTGGAAAGCATTGACTTGGCCATGCAGGATGAAAACGGCAAGCTGCGTGTGCTTTCCACAGCACCTTATTTTGCTTACCTGAAGATTTCTGAAGGCTGCGACAATCATTGTACCTACTGTGTGATCCCTAAAATGAGGGGCAAACACCGCAGCAGAAAGTTGGAAAGCCTGGTGGAGGAAGCAACACTTCTGGCGCAGCAGGGCGTAAAGGAAATCGTTATTGTGGCGCAGGATACTTCTATTTACGGCAGAGACCTTTATGGCAAGCCTATGCTCCACGAACTGCTGAAACAGCTGAATGCTGTTGAGGGCATTGAATGGATTCGCCTTTTGTACTGCTATCCTGAAACACTGACAGAAGAAACCATCGAAGCTATGGCGGCCTGCGAAAAGGTTTGTCATTACATTGATATGCCCATCCAGCATGGCAATGACGCAGTGCTGAAACGCATGGGCAGAAAGAGCAGTCAGGCATTGATTCGTGAAAAAGTGGCAAAACTGCGGGTGGCTATGCCGGATATTGCCATCCGAACAACGCTGATCGTTGGGTTCCCCGGCGAAAGTGAAGAAGAATTTGCAGACCTGATGCAGTTTGTACAGGAAATGCGATTCGACCGCTTGGGTGTGTTCTCCTATTCTCAGGAGGAAGGCACAGCGGCGGCAAGGATGGAAAATCAGATCGATGATGAGTTGAAGGAAGAACGCAGAGATATCATCATGGATCTGCAGAAATCCATTGCGGCTTCCCTTTGTGAAGCAGAAGTGGGGAAAGAAATGGAAGTGCTGATCGAAGGCAAGCTGCCGGAAGAAGCCATCTTCTGCGGCAGAACCAGAAGAGATGCCCCTGATATTGATGGGCTGGTGTTCGTTTCTTCCGAGGAAGAATTGTATTCCGGCGATTTTGTAACAGTAAGGATTCGCGAAGCAGGCGATTATGATTTGATGGGAGATGTGGTTTATGGAAATGAATCTGCCGAATAAGCTGACACTGCTCAGAGTATTCATGATTCCGATTTTTTTGGTGGTGCTGTTTTTGGCACCGGAACCTGTAAATAGATATGTTGCTGTTGTGATTTTTATCGTGGCATCCCTGACGGATATGCTGGATGGCAAGATCGCCAGAAAGTATAATCTGGTTTCTAACTTTGGGAAATTTATGGACCCTCTGGCGGATAAGCTGCTGGTGATGTCTGCATTGGTTTCCATGGTTGCCCTGGAGGACTTGGCGGCATGGGTAGTCATCATCATTTTGGCAAGGGAATTTGCCATCACCGGCTTCCGTACCCTGGCGATGGAGGCCAATATCGTCATGGCGGCAAGCTGGTGGGGCAAGGTGAAAACCACCACACAGATGATCATGATCCCTGTGGTGCTGCTGCAGCTGCCCTTTAGCTGTATGCCTGTGGTGGAAGATATTCTGGTGGCACTGGCTGTGTTCTTCACCATTTTCTCCGGTGCAGATTATATGATCAAAAACAAACAGGTGCTCCACGGTTAAGCTGGAAAAAAGGGAACGATGCCCTTTGCACCCATGGGTCTTAGGTTCGAAAGGATCTAAGACCATTTTTTATGGAAAAAAGGTTGGAAATGCTTCGATAAAAAGATACAATAGAAATAATATGTAAGAAATTTTCCAAAGGAGGAAACAGAATGAAAGCAGAGATCATGGCAGTTGGTACAGAACTGCTGTTAGGCGATATTTTGAACACAAACGCCCAGTTTTTGGCCCTGGAGCTGGCAAGCCTTGGCATTGAGGTCTATTATCAGACGGTGGTGGGGGACAACCCCAAACGGCTGAAGGATACGATTTTCCATGCCTTTGACCGGGCAGACCTTATCATCACCACAGGGGGACTTGGCCCTACGGAGGATGACCTGACGAAGGAAACGGCGGCAGAATATTTCGGGGAAAAACTGGTGTTGGACGAAAGAGCCTTGGGACGTATCAAGAAATACTTTGACCGTACCGGCAGAACCATGACCCAGAACAACGTGAAACAGGCTATGGTGCCGGAAAAGAACTGCACTGTTTTATATAACGACAACGGTACAGCCCCCGGCATCATCATGGAAAAGAACGGCAAGATGATCGTGATGCTGCCTGGCCCTCCCAAGGAAACCATCCCCATGTTCCGCGATCAGGTGAAGCCCTATCTGGCGAAGAAACAGGAATTTACCTTTGTTTCCCGTATCCTGCGGGTGGCAGGCGTAGGGGAAAGTGCTATGGAGGATAGGGTAAAGGACATCATCGACGCCCAGACGAACCCTACTATCGCACCCTATGCCAAGGACGGGGAAGCCATTCTGCGGATCACGGCGAAGGCGAAGGATGAAGCAGAAGCAAACAAACTGATCGACCCTGTAGCTGCGGCCCTGAAAGAACGGCTGGGGAATGCCGTTTATGCGGAGGGCGAAACAGATATGGAAACGGTAGTGGCAGAAATGCTGCTGGAAAGAAAATTGACTGTTGCTGTGGCAGAATCCTGCACCGGGGGCATGATTGCCTCCCAATTGGTGGAATATCCCGGTATTTCCGCTGCATTGCTGGAAGGTTGTGTGACCTATTCCAATGATGCGAAAATGCGCCGACTGGGCGTAAAAGCAGAGACCCTGGAAAAATACACTGCGGTCAGCGAAGAAACGGCACGGGAAATGGCAGAAGGCATTGCAAGAACCAGCGGTGCGGATATTGGCATTGCCACAACAGGCATTGCGGGCCCCGATGGCGGCAGCGAAGAAAAGCCTGTGGGTCTAGTATATATTGGTCTTTCTTACAAGGGAAAAACAGAAGTACAGGAGCATCATTTCGTAGGCAAACGGGATAAGATTCGCCAACGTGCCACTTATACAGCCCTGAACTGGCTGAGAAAGGCGATGTTGGATGAAGAATAAGGGGGACTGGATGCTGCTGCTGGCGGCTTTTATCGGCGGCGGCGGTTTCATCTGTTTAAAATATTTATTGGACTGGGGCTATGACCCCTTTCAGGTGATCTTTGGGAGATTTTTGATGGCTTCCATCTGCATGTGCATGGTGTATCATAAGCGGCTGAAAAAGATCACCAAACGGGAATGGAAGGTAGGCGGCATTTTAGGCGTGCTGCTGGCGGCCATGTTCCTGCTGATGACGGTGGGGCTGCAATATACCACTCCTTCCGTCAATGCGTTTTTGGTCAACATTCCTGCAGTCATTGTGCCTTTTATCTGCTGGGGCGTGTTCAAACAGAAGCCCAGCCGAAACTGTTTCATTGCGGCGGTGATGACGTTGGTGGGGGTTTCCTGCTTATCCCTGACGGCAGATTTTCGCATTGATTTAGGGGCGGGGCTTTCCCTGCTGGCGGCAGTGGCTTTTTCCCTGCAGATGGCGTTTTTGGGAAATATCACCGAGGGGTGTGATGCGGTGCATATTGCTGTGGCGGAAAACCTTTTTACATTGCTGGTGACGGCGGTCATCGTGACGTTTACGGGATGGGATATGCCTTCGCTGACCTTGCCTGCTTTTGGGAATTTCTTCTTCCTTGGGGCCTTCTGCACAGCGGCGTATTTTGCTTTGCAGTCGGCGGGACAGCAGATCACTTCCCCCAACAAGGCGGCTATCATCATTACTTCGGAATCGATTTTCGCGGCGGTGTTTTCCGCTCTCCTGTATGGCGAACGTATGAGCCTGCGGGGATATTTGGGCTGTATCATTATTTTTGCCGCAATGGCACTGGCAGAGCAGCCTGCTAAGGAAGCAAAATAGGTATTGACAAGGCGAACAAAATCGAATAGAATGAGAACAGAAGTTCTCATTAAATGAGGTGAAAGTTGTTTTTCCCCAGGGAAAAACATGATTTTGAAGAGAAATCCTTGATTTTGGAAAGGTGGAAATAAAATGGCAGCAAAATCTCAGAAAGAAGATGCAAAATTTGAAGATAAGCAGAAGGCTTTGGATGCAGCCCTGAGCCAGATCGAAAAACAGTTTGGCAAAGGCGCAGTCATGAAATTGGGGGATGACAGCGCAAGAATGGCGGTGGAAGTGGTTCCTTCCGGTTCCCTGAGCCTGGACCTGGCACTGGGGGTCGGCGGTGTGCCCAAGGGCAGGATCGTGGAAGTATATGGTCCTGAATCCTCCGGTAAGACCACAGTAGCCCTGCACATGGTTGCGGAAGTGCAGAAGCGGGGCGGCATTGCCGGTTATGTAGACGCGGAACATGCCATGGACCCCACATACGCAAAGGCTTTGGGGGTAGATATCGACAACCTGTATATCTCTCAGCCTGACGATGGCGAACAGGCACTGGAAATTGCGGAAACCATGGTACGCAGCGGTGCCATCGATATTGTCATTGTGGACTCTGTAGCGGCTCTGGTGCCCCGGGCGGAGATCGAAGGGGAAATGGGCGATTCCCACATGGGGCTGCAGGCAAGACTGATGAGCCAAGCCCTGAGAAAACTGACAGGTATCACAAACAAATCCAACTGTACTGTTGTTTTCATCAACCAGCTTCGTGAAAAAATCGGTGTGACATTTGGTAACCCCGAAACGACCACAGGCGGCCGTGCCCTGAAATTCTATTCTTCCATCCGTATGGAGATCAGAAAAGCAGATGTGCTGAAACAGGGAACGGAGATCGTGGGCAACCGTGTCAAGGTGAAGATCGCCAAAAACAAAGTGGCACCTCCCTTCAAAACAGCGGAATTCGATATCATCTACGGCAAAGGCATTTCCAGAGAAGGGGATATTCTGGACCTGGCGGCAGATGTGGATATCGTAAACAAGAGCGGTGCATGGTATGCCTATAAGGAAACACGTATTGGACAGGGACGGGAAAATGCAAAGCAGTTCCTGAGAGATAATCCGGATATGTGTGCAGAAATCGAAAATCAGGTGCGGGAACATTATGGTCTGGCGGCTTTGGAAGTTCCTGCAGCGGCAGAAGCAGAAACACCCGTTGTGGAAACAGAAATCTAAAATTGAGAAAAATAAAACCCTATGGAATCATTCCATAGGGTTATTTTTCGTTTAAAAGACGATCTGTACCAGAAGCATATAGCAGACGGTGCCGCCGAAAATGCTGAGCATGGTGTTTCTTTTCCAGATATGTAAGAGAGCTGTCAGGGCGGAAGCGATCAAAGGAGGCGCAAAGCCTGCCGCAGAGGAAAAGGTGATGCCTTTCAGGCAATACATGACCAGAGTTGCCATGATGGCCATAGGGAGCACCCGCCCCAGATAGCGGACGATCTCTGGCACTTCTTTCCCACGGAAGAGGAGAAAAGGCAGGGCACGTTCTGCAAAGGTGCAGAGGGCGCAGACTGCGATGATGAGGATGGATTGTGTTGTAGAAAGTACCATTTAGTTTTCCTCCTTTTTTGTGTTCTGGGGTTCGATGCGGCTTCTCAGGATGGTCAGCAGGGCTACTGTGATGACCAGAGAAGGCAGGATGAAATTGGAAGGCCCGAAGAGGATGAGACAGACGATGCTGGAAACGAAGGCCAGCAGAGCGGGCAGACGGTTATCCGCGCCGGACATCTGCTCGATCAGGATGACGATGAACAAAGCCGTCAGGGCAAAATCGATGCCTGTGGTATCAAAGGGGATCAATGTCCCGATGAGGGCACCAAGGATGCTCAGGACGACCCAATACAGGATGGGCATCAGGGCTGTCAGCACATAGGCCCATTTTTCATCGATATCTTCATCGAAATCATGGGAGCAGTGGAGAGAATAGTTTTCATCCGTCAGGGAATAGATGAGAAAATATTTCCAGAAGCCAAAGGAACGGAATTTTTCGATGAAGGACAGACCGTAGAAAATATGACGGCTGTTGAGCAGCAGTGCCATGATCGCCACGGTCGCCAGAGAAACGCCGCCGGCGAAGAAGCTCACCATCAGGTATTGCAGGGAGCCTGCCATAACGAATAGACTGCAGGCACCTGTCCAGACAAAATTATAGCCTGCGTTTTGCATCAGAACCCCATAGGCCAGACCTACGGGGATGAAGCTGATGAAGATGGGGAAGCTGTGCTTGACTGCATAGCGTAAGGTTTTTGCCATAATAATCGCTCCTTTTGCTTTTGTATTTTAGAAATAATGGTAATATTTGCGGTTCACCGCCAGGAAAAATACGGCGATGAGGACGGTGATGGCTTCTGCCACGGGGATGGCAAGCCAGATGCCGTCGATGCCCAGGAACCTCGGCAGGAGGAGGATACTTCCAGTTACGAGAACGAAGGTACGCAGGAAGGAGATCATCGCCGACACCTTCCCGTTGGACAATGCCGTAAAGAAGGAGGAGGCGAAGATGTTGATGCCTGCGAAAAGGAAGTTCCAGACGAAGATCTTATAGCCATAGAGAGTGATCGCGTATGTGTTGCTTTCCTGCGGCGTAAAGATGGCTATGGTCGGCACTGCCATCAGATAGGAAAAGCCGAAGCACACCACAGAGGAGATCAAAATGATGCCGAGGCACATTTTGAAGAGACGTTTCAGCTGAGGAATATTGCGGTTGCCGTAATTGTAGCTGAAGACAGGGGCTGCGCCGCTGGCAAAGCCCAGATATGCCGAAGAAAATAAGAACTGGGCATATAATACAATGGTAATGGCGGCAACGCCGTCTTCCCCCAGCAGTTCCATCATCGCCAGATTGAACAGAAAGGTGGTCACAGCCATGGCACCGGAGGTCACCATTTCCGAAGAGCCATTCAGCATGGTGTGGGCGATGGTTTTTCCGTTCCATTTGGGCTTTACGAAATACAGCACTGTCCTTGGCTTGGCAAAATAGAACAATGCAGGGATGCCGCCAACGATAAAGCCGCTGACAGTGCCCCAGGCTGCCCCCACAATGCCCACATCCATACGGACGATGAAGATATAGTCGAAAAGAATATTGGACAGCCCCGCCGCAACATTCAGCCACAGCCCCAGATTGGGTTTCCCTGCGGTGATGAAAAGGGTCTGGAACATGGTCTGGATAACAGAAACGGTGTAAAACGCCATCATAACTCTGCCGTAATCCATGCAATAGGGCAGCAGGTTTTCATCGGCCCCTAAAAAGAGGGATAGGGGGCGTATAAACAGGAAGCAGAGAACAGAGATCACCAGACTGACTATGATACCAAAGGCTATGATGAGGGTGAAAGCACTGCGGGCTTCCTCTTCTTTTCCTTCACCCAATTTGCGCCCGATGATGGCGGAGCCGCCTGTCCCTAGCATGATGCCCAGCCCGATCAGAATATTGATGAGGGGAAAGACAATATTGATGGCGGAGAGGGCGGTGGTCCCCACAAAGCGGGAAACAAAAATGCCGTCCACGATGGTATAGGTTGCCACAAACACCAGCATGATGATGGTGGGCAGGGTGAATTTTATCAGGGATGATAATGTAAATTCTTTTGAGATATCATTTTGCATAAGACGACCTCATTTTATTTAGCATAGCACGGAGAAAATCTGAATACAATTTCAAAATTGTAGGCCATATGATTTAAAGAATTGAAGTTAGATTACTCTGTTTTCATTTGGTTCACCCGATTTTCGTCGGGGGTGATATAGATGGTGCGGTTGGTCAGATAGATAACCATACCGGGCTTGGCACCGTTGGGTTTCTTGATATTTTTTCGTTGGGTATAATCCACAGGCACCATACTGCTGTTTTTTGCCTTGCTGTAGAAGGCTGCCAGATTGGCTGCTTCCTCCATGGTGGCTTCGGGCAGTTCGCTTTTGCCGCCGGTGCGGATGATAACGTGGGAGCCGGGGATATCCTTGGTATGCATCCAGATATCAGTAGGCTCTGCCATACGCAGGGTCAGTTCGTCATTCTGCAGATTGCTCTTGCCTACAAAAATATCATATCCATCGGAAGAAACATAATGCAGAGGCTTGGATTTCTTTGCCTTTTGCGCGCCTTTTTTCTGCACCTGTCTGCGGATGAAGCCGCTTTCCGCCAGTTCGGTACGGATTTCGGAAAGGTCTGCATCATCCTTGGCATTTTCTAAGGCGTTTAAGACACTTTCCAGATAGACCAGTTCTTCCTCATTTTGTTTTTCCTGAATCTCCAGAGCGGCAAGGGTACGCTTTGCCTTGTTGTATTTGCTGAAATATTTCTGAGCATTTTCTGCGGGGGTTTTTGCAGGGTCGATGGCAATTTCGATTTCCGGCATGTCCGCCTCATAATAATCGATGGTCTTAAAGGTGGTGACACCCTGGGGAACAGCATAGATATTGGCAGTCAGGAGTTCGCCTTTTTTCTTCCACATGTCCATACCCTTGGTTTCTCTGCGGGTTTTCATCTGAATTTCCTTTTTCTTTACACAGCGTTCGATATTGCTCATCACCAGTCTGCGCATATCGTGGGCTTTCTGGCGGATATGGGCTGCATTGTCCCGTTCCTGATAGAAGCCTTCCAGCAGGGCGGAGACAGAATCGAAGGATTTTTTTTGCAAACCAGAGAATTGGGTCATTTCCAGTACGGCAAAATCCACGATACGGTTGTTTTCCTTTTGATAATAGATGGCAGGCTGATAGACAGCGGATTTGATCTCTGCCATGGTTTTGTCGAAGGCATCGTAAAGCCGTTCGCCTTCTTCAATGGTGGTTTCCTGGCAGGAATTGGAGGAATCCAAGCCTGCACGAGAGCAGATTTCCCCTGCCATGATGGGGCTGATACCGGTATAGGTCTGGTAAATAAATTCCTGCAGCTTTCTGCCCTCCTGCAAGTGGAGAGAAAAGAGAAAATCGCCCCGTTCTGCTTCCAGGGGATTTTTCTTATCCTGAGAAGGGGGAAAAACATATTCCTTGCCGGGCAGAACTTCCCGGACAGAGCTTTTTTCATGGGTGACACGTTTGATAGAGTCCAGAATTTTGCCGTTTTCATCGGTCAGGATCAGGTTACTGTGCTTTCCCATGATTTCTAAAATCAGGTTTTTGGTTGTGATATCGCCCATTTCATTGGCGGATTCCACCCGAAGGATGATGATACGCTCGAAATTGGGCTGGCAGATATCTACGATCTTGCCGCCGGCGATATGTTTTCGCATGACCATGCAGAACAGGGGTGCAGTCATAGGGTTTTCCCGTGTGCTTTCTGTCAGATGGATACGGGGATGGGCAGAATTGGCGGAAATGATGACTTTCTTTGCGCCGCTGCCCAAGCCGCGGATGGTCATGCGGATCTCGTCAGCCACAGGCTGATGGATCTTATCGATACGCCCTCCCACGAGAGCGGATTTGAGTTCGGAAACGATGGCAGATGTTGTGATGCCGTCCAGTGCCATAAAGGACACCTCCTTTGATTTTACATATAATATTTTATTTTAACATATTAAAAATATTTTTGCATCTGTTTTGTCAGAGATACAGGAAATGGGAAAATATTAAAATTAGATTAAAAATAGTGGATACAATTTGCCATTTTCCTTGCTATTTGCTATGGGCTTATGTATAATAAAACAACGATTTTTGAACGCGTAACAGAAAGGAATAGAAACATGAATGCAAGCGTAAGAAGCATGACTGGCTACGGACGCGGCGAGCATATCGCGGAAGAACGCAAATTCACGGTGGAAATGAAATCCGTGAACCATCGTTACAACGATATGACCATCAAACTGCCCCGTTCTCTGGCAAGTCTGGAAGATAAGATCAAAAAAAGAATCATGCGTGATGTATTTCGCGGCAAGACCGACGTTTACATCAGCTTTGAAACATTCTCCGCAGATGATGTGGATGTGAAATTGAATGAAACACTGGCAGCAGCCTATATGGAAAAACTGAACCTGCTGGAAGAAAAATTTGGCCTGACCGGCGGCAATAAGCTGGAACTGGCAGCAAAATTCCCTGATGTTATCACAGTGGAAAAAGCACAGCAGGAAGAAGCTGTCATCTGGGAAGCGCTGGCGCCTGCATTGGATGAAGCAGTGGAAAAATTCGTTGCTATGAGAACCGTGGAAGGGGAAAACCTGAAAAAGGATATCCTGCTGAAGGGCGAACGGATCAAAACATTGGTGGCAGAAGTGAAGGAACGCTCTCCTCTGGTGGTTGTGGAATATCAGGAAAAGCTGAACAACAGGCTGAAAGATTTGTTGGGCGGCGTGGATGTGGACCCTCAGAGAATTGCAACAGAGGTGGCTATTTTTGCAGACAGAGGCTGTGTGGATGAAGAAGTGACCAGACTGGAAAGCCATCTGGTGCAGCTGAAGGATATTTTGGAAGGCGGCGGTCAGGTGGGCAGAAAGCTGGATTTCCTGATTCAGGAAATGAACAGAGAATCCAACACCATTGCTTCCAAAGCCAACGATATCCAGATCGTAAAAGCCACCATCGAATTGAAAAGTGAGATCGAAAAGATCAGAGAGCAGATTCAGAATTTGGAATAACCCATTATGAGAGAGGATTCGTTATGGATAAATTGCATTTTTTGAACATTGGTTATGGCAATGTGGTTTCCGCAAATCGTGTCATCGCCATCATCAGCCCCGATTCCGCCCCTGTAAAGCGAATCATTCAGGATGCCAAGGAAAAGGGAACGCTGATCGATGCCACCTATGGCAGAAAGACCCGCTGTGTCATCATCATGGATGATGGGCATATCGTCCTTTCTCCCAATATGCCGGAAACTGTAGGCGGAAGACTTTCCGCAGAGCAGAAGGGGATGTAAGCATTGAAGAAACAGGGTATTTTATTGATTATCTCCGGCCCTTCCGGTTCCGGGAAAGGGACCATCGTAGAACGTCTTTGCAAGAAGGATGATTTTTCTCTTTCCATTTCTGCAACGACAAGAAAACCCAGAGAATATGAAAAAGACGGGGTGCATTATTTCTTCCATACCCGTGAAGAATTTGAACAGATGAGAGACCGTAAGGAACTGCTGGAATGGGCAGAATTCTGCGGCAATTATTACGGCACACCCAGAAAATATGTAACAGAGCAGCTGATGGCTGGCAATAATGTGATCCTGGAGATCGAAGTGCAGGGTGCTCTGCAGGTGAAAAAGATCTATCCCGAAGGCGTATTGGTATTTATGGTTCCTCCTAATCTGGAAGAACTGGGCAACCGCCTGACCAACCGCGGCACAGAGGATAAGGAAACCATCAATCTGCGCCTGCGCCGTGCGCTGGAGGAAATGGAACTGGTGGATGAATATGACTATCTGGTCATCAATGACACAGTAGATCAGGCCACAGAAGATATTCTGACCATCGTAGAAGCAGAAAAAATGAAATGCAGCAGAAATAAAGATATCAAAAAGATTTTCAAAGGAGAGATGTAATATGTTAAGACCTTCTTATTCCGACTTACTGGAAGTTATTACACAGGATGCCGAAGATATTACCATCGGCAGCAGATATACTATCGTGATCGCAGCAGCAAAAAGAGCAAGACAGCTGGTAGACCATGCGGAACCTATGATCGACAATGTAAAAGTCGATAAACCTGTTTCCATCGCTGTTCATGAAATCTATGAAGGCAAGCTGAAAATCCGTCAGGGTCAGCCTGTGGCAGAAGAAGAAAAAGAAGTTGCACTGGCAGAAGTGGACTTTGAAAGCATGGCAGAAGAAACGGAAGAAGAATAATAGAAAGGGTGTCGCCTTAGCGGCACCTTTCTTTATAGGGGGGTGAAAAATGATGTATGCAAAGGTGATCGTGGGGCTGAATCGCCCGGAAATGGATAAGATGTTTGATTATGGTGTGCCGGAGGGGATGGAGGTACGCCAAGGCGTGCGGGTCATTGTGCCCTTTGGCAGCCGAAACAGCAAAACGGAAGGCTATGTCATTTCTCTCTCTGAAGAAACGGATGTGCCTGAGGATAAGATCAAATATATCATCGAGGTGTTGGATGAAGGGAAACCGACCTTTACCCCTGTACTGCTGGAATTAGCGGAATGGATGCAGCAGAGGTATTTCTGCAGCCTGAACCAGTGCCTGCAGGCCATCATGCCGGCGGGGATCCGCACCAAAAGCAGCTGGGCAGTAAGCCTGAAAGACTTCGCGGAAGAAACAAAGCTGACACCCAAGGAAAAACTGCTGGTGGATTTCATGGGAGAACGGGAAAACGTACCTCTGGATGAAATTCAGGCGGAATTTGGTGGAAAAGCTGTTGATTTTCTGCGGAAGATGGAAGAAAAAGGTCTGCTGGAATTGAAGCAGATACTTCATTGCAGTGAATATAAAAAAGAGAAGAGATTTTATTCTCTGGACACAGAAGCCCCTCTTTTGGAGGAGGTGCGAAAGAAAATCGAAAAAGACCGCCGCTTGGAAGGTCAGCGGAAAATATTAGCTTATTTGCAGCATGGGAAAGAAGCCACGGCGGAGGAATTAAGAGAAAAGCTGGGCGTGACGGACTCTCCCATCAAGACTTTGCTGCAAAAGGGCATCCTGTGGGAACGAAAGCAGGCGGAGCTGCGGAAGGTTTTCGATGCAGAAGATTTTCAGAGAACAGATGCCTTTACCCCTACGGCGGAGCAGGCAGCCGCTCTGGATGCTATCCGTTCTGAAATGGAAAAGGAAGAAAAGCGACCTGTGCTTTTGCATGGGGTGACGGGCAGCGGCAAGACAGAAATCTATATGCAGATCATTGCCGATGTGCTGGCAAAAGGACAGCAGGCCATTGTACTGGTGCCGGAAATTGCCCTAACGCCGCTGATTCTGGAACGGTTCATTTCCCGCTTCGGTGATGCGGTCAGTGTGACCCACAGCCGCCTTTCCATGGGTGAACGGGTAGACCAATGGAAAAAGGCACGGGACGGAGAGATTTCCGTTATCATCGGCCCTCGGTCTGCATTGTTTCTGCCCTTTCAGAATGTGGGGGCCATCATCATGGATGAAGCCCACGAAAATAGCTATGTTTCCGATATTACGCCGAAATATGACACGAAGGATGTGTCAGCAGAAGCGGCGAAGAAATATCATGCCCTGTTCCTGATGGGAACGGCGACCCCCGATCTGGTCAGCTACTATAAAGCAAAAGAAGGGGAATATCTCCTGCTGGAATTGAAAGAACGCACCGGCGGCGGGACTTTGCCGGAGGTTTTTGTGACGGATATGCGAAAGGAACTGGCGGAGGGCAACCGTTCTGCCTTCAGCAGAGAATTGCAGGAGGGGATTCGGGAAAACCTGCGGAAGGGGGAGCAGACCATGCTGTTCCTGAATCGCAGGGGCTATGCCACCTTTGTTTCCTGCCGCAGCTGCGGGCATGGGATGACCTGCCCAGAATGTGACATCACCTACACCTATCATGCCAAGGAAAAGGCACTGGTCTGCCATTACTGCGGCAGACGGGCGGAAGTTCCTAAGATTTGCCCGGAATGCGGCTCCAAATATATTCGGTATTTTGGTACGGGGACTCAGAAGATCGAAGAAGAAGCGAAAAAGCTCTTCCCCGAAGCCCGTATCCTGCGGATGGACTTGGACACCACCATGACGAAGCACAGCCATGAAAAGATACTGGAGACCTTCGGCAAGGGGGAAGCGGATATCCTGATTGGGACACAGATGATCGCCAAAGGGCATGACTACCCCAACGTGACACTAGTGGGCATCATGGCGGCGGATTTATCTTTGAATGTTGACAGCTATACGGCGGCGGAAACGGCCTTTCGTCTGATGACCCAGGCGGCAGGGCGGGCCGGACGGCGGGCGGATAACGGACGGGTATTCATCCAGACCTATCAGCCGGAGCATTATGCGGTGAAGCACGCGGCAAAGCAGGATTTCAAAGGTTTTTATGAAGAGGAAATTTTGATGCGGCAGATGATGGGCTATCCGCCTTTCTCCTCCTTTTTCAGCATCCTCATCGTTGGGGAAGAAAAAGATGCCGTGGAAATTGCGGCCCAAAAGCTGGCGGAAAAGCTGGCAAAGGCGGATGGAGAAGAAATTGCTTCCATTTTAGGGCCTGTGCCTGCGGCATTGCCCAAATTCCGCGGGGAGTATCGCTATCAGCTGATCGTAAAGGCGGCGGAGGAAGGACCTCTGCGGGAACTGGTGCTGCCTGCAGTGGAAAGCATGAAGAAAGACAGAAAATCCAAGGTTCGATATCAAATTTCTCTAAATCCTACCAATATTGTATAAAGATGAAAAATGTGATATAATTATTTATTGTATTTCAGATAAATTTACAGAAAGTTTTTTGTTTGTTCAAATTTTGGAGATAGTATGAAAACAGGAGGAAGATATAATGGCAATTCGCAATATTCGCATCAGCACAGACGAAGTGCTGAGAAAAAAATGTAAACCTGTAAAGGAGATCACCCCCAACCTGCTGACACTGTTGGATGATATGGCTGATACCATGTATGAAGCAAACGGTGTTGGTCTGGCGGCACCTCAGGTGGGTATCCTGAAAAGAGTGGTAGTCATCGATGTCGGCGAAGGTCTGGTAGAGCTGATCAATCCCGTCATTCTGGAAACCAGCGGTTCTCAGATCGACGATGAAGGATGCCTGAGCGTTCCCGGCAAATATGCCCCCGTGGAAAGACCTTACTATGCAAAGGTGGAAGCCATGGACAGAGACGGAAACACATTCATTATCGAAGGGGAAGAACTGATGGCTCGTGCCCTGTGCCATGAAATCGACCATCTGGACGGCATCCTGTATATTGATAAGGCTCTGCCTGTGGAAGAAGCGTAAGGAGGAAATCCGATGAAAGTGATTTTTATGGGCACACCGGATTTTGCGGTGTATTCCTTGAAAGCTCTGCTGACAAAGCATGAGGTGGTGGCTGTTGTGACACAGCCCGATAAACCCAAGGGCAGAGGCAAAAAAATGCAGTTCACACCGGTAAAGGAACTGGCACTGGAACGTGGTATCGAAGTGTTGCAGCCGGAAAAGGTGAGAGAACCTGAAGTGGTGGAAAAACTGCGCAGCTACGGCGCAGACCTGATCGCCGTAACTGCTTTTGGTCAGCTGCTGCCGGAATCTATTTTGAATATGCCGAAATATGGCTGCATCAACGTTCATGGTTCTTTGCTGCCGGAATACAGAGGGGCGGCACCCATGCAGCGTGCCATCATCGACGGCAAAAAGGTAACAGGCATCACCACCATGTTCATGGCAAAGGGCATGGATACCGGTGATATGCTTCTGAAAAAAGAAGTGGAAATCCTGCCCACAGATAATTTTGAAACACTCCATGACAAAATGGCAGAAGCAGGGGCAGAACTGTTGCTGGAAACCATCGATGGCTTGGAAGCAGGCACCATCCAACGCATCCCTCAAGATGATGCAAAAGCAACACATGCACCTATGATCCACAAAGAAACAGGACATATCGACTGGAGCAAACAGGGACAGCAGATCATCGACCTGATGAGAGGGCTGCATCCTGGCCCCGGTGCCTATGCGATTTATGAAGAAGAGCCTTTGAAGATGTTTTGGGCGGAAACAGCCGAAGGCAATTATCCCGATGCTGCATTTGGGGAGATCGTGGAAGTGACCAAAAAAGACTTCGCGGTCAAATGCGGTGACGGTATCCTGCGGATCAAGGAAGTGCAGGCCCGCGGTGGGAAGAAAATGGCGGCAGATGCATATCTGCGGGGCCATGCAATGCATGAGGGCGTCCTGTTCAAATAAGATAGGAGGAACCAAATATGTATTACGGTTATGGTTACGGATACGGCTTCAACAGCATGTATTTTCTGGTGCTGCTTGCCTTTATTTTTTCTATGGTGGCACAGGCAAAGGTATCCGGTACATTCAATAAATATTCCAAAGTAAGAAACAGAAGGGGTTTTACCGGTGCCCAGGTGGCACAGCAGATGCTGCAGAACGCAGGCATTTATGATGTCAGCGTGCAGCGGGTGGCGGGGCACCTGACAGACCATTACGACCCCAGAACAAAGACACTGCGTCTTTCTCAGAGTGTGTATGACAGCACATCTGTAGCGGCGCTGGGCGTTGCAGCCCATGAAACAGGCCATGCCATCCAGCATGATGTGGGCTATGCTCCTCTGGCACTGAGAAGCTTCTTCGTGCCTTTGGCGAATTTTGGCTCCAGACTGGCGATCCCTCTGATCATCATTGGGTTCCTGTTCAGCGGCGGCGGCAGCACACTGGTGACGCTGGGGATCCTGTTCTTCTCTTTGTCTGTAGCATTTACCATCATTACACTGCCTGTGGAATTTAACGCATCTACCAGGGCCATTCGTCTGCTGGTGGATGATGGATTCCTGGACAGCGATGAAATCGGCGGGGCGAAAAAGGTGCTGAGTGCAGCGGCGATGACATACGTTGCAGCGGCATTTGCAGCAGTAGCACAGCTCCTGAGACTGATCGCCATCTTTGGCAGAAGAGACGATTAAAAAAGAAAAGGCTAATCTCTGAAAATGGGATTAGCCTTTTGGTGTTTTTACAGAAACGCATTTAATGTAAGAATATCCAATGAAAAATAGGGAAATAGGGCCGAAAAGATTGAAGAAAGACACTTTTTGTCGTATAATATTATGTTGAGACAGAATGACTAATACGGAAGGAATTGAGAAGATGATTCAAATCAATCCCAGAGAGATTGCGGCAGAAGCCCTCATGGAGATCATGACGGAAGAAGCCTATAATAATATGACATTGCGGAGGCTGCTGCGCCAGAATGGTGCCATGCCCCGGCAGGACAGAGCCTTTGTGACGGAGATCGTCAATGGTACCCTCCGCAACCTTATCTACATCGACCATGTGCTGAACACCTTTTCCAAAACCAAAACGGAAAAGATGAAGCCATGGCTGTTGGCGGTGCTGCGTTCTGCGGTGTATCAGATGTACTTCATGGATGTGCCCGATTCTGCCGCCTGCAACGAAGCAGTGAAGCTGGCAGGGGCCAGGGGCTATACTTCCCTGAAAGGCTTCGTCAATGGTGTTTTGCGGACAGCGGCGAAAAAGAAGCAAGAGATTCCCCTGCCGGAAAAAGGCACTGCGGAATATCTTTCTGTGGTCTATTCCCACCCCCTGTGGCTGGTGCGGATGTGGGTGGCATACTATGGCTATGAAGAAACAGAAGCCATCTGCGCCTATGATAATCAGTCCCCCGATGTGACCATCCGTGTGAATACCCTGAAAACAAACAAGGCAGACTTAAAACAGATGCTGGAAGAGGTCGGCGTAGAAGTCAAAGACGGACACGTTTCTGAAAATGCTTTGCATCTGACGAAAACGGCAGACCTGAGCCGATTGGCAGCCTTCCAAAAGGGTTTATTTCATGTGCAGGATGAAAGCTCTCAGCTGGCGGTGAGGATTTTAGACCCCCAGAAGGGCGAAAATATCCTGGATATGTGCGCTGCCCCCGGCGGAAAAACTGATTTCCTGCGATATTTATGAGCATAAGATCGAGCTGATGGAAGAAGGGGCGGAACGCCTTGGCATCGGTATCATGGAATGCAGAGTAAAGGACGCGGCGGAAACGGAAGAAGAACGGGAATTGTTCGACCGCGTGCTGGTGGATGCGCCTTGCTCCGGCTTGGGGCTGATGCGAAAGAAGCCGGATATCCGCCTGAAAAAAGACGGAAATGAAATCGACAGCCTGACGGGCATCCAGAGAAAAATTCTGGAAAATGCCGCAGGCTATGTGAAAAAGGGCGGCGTATTGGTGTACAGCACTTGTACCCTGTGCCGCAAGGAAAATGAAAAAAATCTGGAATGGTTCCTGCAAAACCACCCCGACTTTGCAGCGGAGGATATCACAAAATTCTTGTCCGAAGATTGGAAGGTGGGAACGGCGGAAAAGGGATATCTCACCCTGCTGCCCCATAAAACAGGAACAGACGGATTTTTCATTTCCAGAATGAGAAGAAAGGATTAAGATATGGAAAAAATTGATATCAAATCCATGAATATAGAAGAACTGGAACAGTTTTTAAAGGAACTGGGCGAGCCGAAATTCCGTGCAAAGCAGATTTTTGACTGGCTCCATGCCAAGCAGGTGGACAGCTTCGAGGAAATGACGAACCTTTCTAAGAGCCTGCGGGAAAAGCTGGATGAAAAAGCAGCTATCAACGGTGTGGAGATGGTGCGGCGGTTGGTTTCCCAGATCGATGGAACGAGAAAATACCTCTTTGCCCTTTCCGATGGTGCCATCATCGAAAGTGTATTGATGAAATATGAACATGGCAATACGGTCTGCATTTCCACTCAGGTGGGCTGTCGTATGGGCTGTAAATTCTGCGCTTCCACCCTGGACGGTGTGGAACGGGGGCTGACGGCAGGGGAAATGCTTTCCCAGATCTATGCCATCCAGAAGGACTGCGGTGAAAGAGTCCATGGCACAGTGCTGATGGGCAGCGGCGAACCACTGGATAACTATGATAACGTCGTGAAATTCCTGCACCTCATCAATGACCCCAAGGGGCAGAATATGGGACAGCGGCATATCACCCTTTCTACCTGTGGTCTGGTGGAGAAAATCTATGATCTGGCAGAAGAGGATCTGCAGATCACATTGGCAGTTTCTCTTCATGCGCCCAATGACGGCATTCGTACCCAGACGATGCCCATTGCCAAGGTCTATAGTATGGAGCGGCTGTTAAAAGCCTGCAGGGATTATGCGGAGAAAACAAAACGCCGCATCACCTTTGAATATGCCCTCATCCATGGGGTAAATGATGGGGACGAGCATGCGTGGGAACTGGTGAAAAAGCTGAGAGATCTGCTTTGCCATGTGAACCTGATCCCCGTGAACGATGTAAAGGAAAGAAACTATATCAAAAGCAGCAGCGACAGGGTGAAGCACTTTGCTTCCATCCTGAACGATAATGGCATTGAAACCACCGTCAGACGCAAGCTGGGCAGCGATATCGATGCAGCCTGCGGTCAGCTGCGGCGGAGTCATATAAAAGAACAAAAGACGGAAGCCTGAACTTTCGAAAACGTTTACCAAGGAGGTGGAGCAGCGTTGAAAGCAGTTGGGGTAAGCGATATTGGGAAATGTCGGAAAAACAACGAAGATGCATATTATATTTCGGCAGGGGATGACCCCGCAGAAAATTTATATCTGGTAGCCGACGGAATGGGCGGCTGTAATGCCGGCGAAGTCGCCAGCAGCAGTGCCATCGAAGCATTCCTGGCCTATTTCTGGAAAGAAATGCAGCATGCAGACAGCGAAGATGTGCTGGATCTGATGACGGGGGCCATGGCGGCTGCCAATAAGGAAGTTTATGATAAATCCAATTCTGCAAGGGAATTTGCGGAAATGGGGACGACCATCGTTGCAGCGGCAGTGCGGGAAGATAAGCTGTATGTAGCCCATGTGGGAGACAGCAGAGCATATCTTTTCCGTAAAAAAGAAATGCTGCCCTTGACCACAGACCATTCTTATGTCATGGAATTGGTGAAGATGGGCAACATCACCAAGGAAGAAGCGGCGAACCACCCCAAGCGGAATGTCATCACCCGCGCCGTTGGCATCAAAAACTCTGTGGAAGCAGATACGGCGATCCATCCTGTGAAAAAAGGCGATATCGTGCTGCTTTGCACAGATGGCCTTTCCGGTATGCTGAAGGATGAAGAGATGGCGAAGATTTTGAGCAAACGTGCCACTTTGGATCGGAAAGCGGCGATCTTGGTGGAAGAAGCCAACAAGCATGGTGGTCATGATAATATTTCCCTGATTTTGGTTGAGATATAAGTAGGAGGTTAAAAACTAATGTTATTGAATCCGGGTACTGTCCTCAGCGGCAGATACGAAATTTTAGAAAAAATCGGTTCCGGCGGCATGGCAGTTGTTTATAGAGGCAGAGACAGAAAACTGGACCGTTATGTGACGGTGAAGGTCCTGCGGGAGGAATTTATCGGCGATGAAGAATTCATCGAACGGTTCCGCTCCGAAGCCTGTTCTGCGGCAAGATTGTCCCATCCCAATATCGTAAGAGCCTATGACGTGGGCGAAGATGGGGATATCAACTATATCGTAAATGAATATATCCACGGGGATACCCTGAAAAAGGCCATCAAGGAAAAAGCGCCTTTTGATTCTCGTTCTACCATCAATGTGGCGATCCAGATCGCTTCCGCATTGAGCCAGGCCCATAAAGCCCACATCGTACATAGGGATATCAAGCCCCAGAATATCCTGGTGGGGACAGACGGTGTGGTAAAGGTAACGGACTTTGGCATTGCCAGAGCGGCAACAGCATCCACTATGACGACTACAGCCAATGCGGCTGGTTCTGTTCATTATTTCTCCCCTGAACAGGCCAGAGGTGGCTATGTGGATGAAAAAAGTGATATCTATTCTCTGGGGATCACGATGTTTGAAATGATCACAGGTGTACTGCCGTTCCAGGGCAATAATTCCGTCAGCATCGCATTGATGCACATCAATGATGAACTGCCGGATATCCGTCAGTATAACCCCAATTGCTCCCCTTCTTTGGAAGGTATCATCAAAAAAGCGACCATGAAAAAGGCCGATGAACGCTATGCCAGCATCGATCTTCTGCTGGCAGACCTGATCCGTGCCAGAGCAGAGCTCACCGGTGCGGCAAAAGCAACGGAAGAATCTGCGGAAAAGAAAGAAAATGCAGGCGTCAAAGCAGCGGCAGTGGGTGCGGCGGCAGGCACAGCAGGCGTGCGTATGTCCAGAAGGGCGGAAGCGGCAGCCAGATTGAGAGAAGCTCAGGAAAAGGCAGCGGCGGAAAAGGCGGCGCAGGCAGAAGTGGAGACACCTCAGGAAACAAAGCCTGCTGACCCTAAGGAACTGGAATATATCCGCCGCCATAAGGCAGAGCCTGTGGAAGAAGTGCAGGAAGATAAAATCGTGGAAAATGAACCTGCAGAAGAGGAAGGCGATGTTCATACCCCTCTGGTTGGCTTTGAAAAATACAGCAAGAAGCTGAAAATGGCGCAGATTTCCAAAGAGGACGACTACGAAAATGAATATGTGGAGACAGAACCTGTGAAAACCAGCAGACGTCCCCAAAGGGTGCGCAGAAACCCCAGAACAGAAGACGATTACGACAACGAACATGACAGAAAGGCAGAACGCAAGGTTATCATTGCGGCGGTCATCACAGCACTGGTGCTGATTGGCATCATTTCCGTTGTGGGCATCAAATTTATGGGCGGCGGCTTTGGCGGTTTCATTTCCAGCGAAAAGAATATCGAAACCCCTCTGTTCATTGGTGTGCCCTATGAAGATGCAGTGAAAGAAGCAGAAAGAATGGGTATCATTCTGGTGGAAGATGGGGAAGATTACAGCAGCTTCTATGATGAAGGCTATATCATCTATCAGTCCGTCAGCGAAGGCACAATGATCGGCGAAGGCACAAAGATTGGCGTAAAGATCAGTCTGGGGCTGACTTCGGAAGAAATGCCTGATGTGGTAGGCAAGAGCGAAAATGCAGCAAAAGAAGCTATCATCAGACTGGTTGGTGATGTGGTCAAAGTAGAATATGTCCATGATACAGATGTAAAAGCCGGTGAAGTCATCGAACAGGAACCTGAAGCAGGAGCGGAGATCACAGCAAAGAGCCGCATCGTGCTGAAGATCAGCAAAGGTGATGAAGGCGGCAACGTGGTCGTACCCAATGTAGTGAATGATCCTCTGGATAGTGCGAAGGCATCTTTGCAAGCCGTTGGTCTGGTAGTTGGCAATGTATCCTATGCGGCCAGCGACCGTGTGGCAGAAGGCAGAGTCATGACACAGACATTGTCTGCAAATACGGAAGTACCCAGCGGCAGTGTTGTGAACCTGGTGGTCAGCACAGGGGCAGATACAACCCATAATACAGATACATCCACACCTTCTGCAGGCAACAGCCAGAGCCAGGGTACAAAATACTTCACCATCAACGCACCCTCCGGCAGCAGCGGTTCTGTCTATGTGCGTGTGGTGAAAGAGGATGCAGATGGGGTATATCCCGTAGTGGATGCTTACCGCGACGCTTCCGATTTCCCTTACAGTGTATCTGTAACAGGGAAGGGCAGCGGTACTGTGACCTGCTATATCGACAATGTACAGCAGTGGTCCCAGAGTGTAAATTTTTCGGAGTAAGGTGAAAACATGCTGGAAGGCGTAATTTTAAAAGGAATTGGCGGTTTTTATTATATCGATACGGAAACGGGCGTTTATGAATGCAGGGCAAGGGGGATCTTCCGAAAGGAAGGGATCCGTCCTACGGTAGGGGATGCGGTACGCATTTCCGTCCTGGATGAGGAAAATAAGAAGGGCAGTCTGGATGAGATTTTGCCCAGAAGGAATGAACTCATCCGCCCCCGGGTATCCAATGTAGATCAGGCGGTGATCGTATTCGCAGCGAAAAGCCCTAATATGAATCTGGATCTGCTGGATCGTTTCCTGCTTCTTGCAGAGGAACAGGAACTGGATATTGTGATCGTGATCAATAAGATCGACAAGGATAAAAAAGAAAGGTATCTGGAAGCGGCGGAGATGTACCGCAAAGCAGGCTATCCTGTCATCTGCACCAGTGCGGAAAAAGGCATGGGCATTGAAGAACTGCGCCATGCGCTGGAGAACAAGATTTCCGTTTTTGCAGGTCCTTCCGGGGTCGGCAAAAGCAGCCTTATCAATGCGGCATTCCCCGGTCTGCAGTTGAACACAGGGGAGATCAGTGAAAAGATACAGCGGGGCAAGCATACCACCCGCCATGCGGAGCTGATCCAGATCACAGAGAAAAGCTATATCGTGGACTCTCCCGGGTTCACCTCCCTTTTCCTGACCCATATCCCCTCGGAAAAACTGCAGTATCATTTCCGTGAATTTGAACCCTTTGTCCATAAATGCTATTACAATGGCTGTATCCATATCAATGAGCCGGACTGTGCCGTAAAAGCGGAGATCGGCCAAGCCATCTCCCAGATGAGATATGACAGATATGTGACCATATATAACGAACTCAAGGAAGAAGAAGAGAGGAGACACTAACCATGAGTATCAAACTTTCCCCCTCCATGCTTTCCATCGATTTTGGCAAAGTAGAGGAACAGCTGAAACTGATCGAAGACGCAGGCACACCCTATATCCATTTGGATGTCATGGACGGCGTTTTCGTACCCAATATCTCTTTTGGGATTCCCGTGATCAAAAGTGTTAGAAAATACAGCAACATGGTTTTCGATGCCCACCTGATGATCGTAGATCCTGAAAAATATATCGAGGATTTCCACAAAGCAGGGGCAGATATCATCACCATCCATGTGGAAGCAGCAAAATATCCTATGGAAGTCATCCATCAGATCAAAGCAACAGGCTGTAAGGCTGGTATCACCCTGAACCCCAGAACACCTGTGGAAACCCTTTTGCCCTATTTGAAAGAGGTTGATGTCATTATGGTTATGACAGTAGAACCCGGTTTCGGCGGGCAGAGATTCATGGACAGTCAGCTTTCTAAGATCAGACAGCTGGCAGAATGGAAAAAAGAAATGGGCCTGAGCTACGATATCGAAGTGGATGGCGGCATTACCATCGATAATGTACGGGAAGTGTTGGATGCCGGCGCAAACGTGATCGTAGCAGGCTCTGCCGTATTTGGCAAAGAGGATATTGCTGCGGCAGCAAAGGGCTTCATGGACATTTTCAAGGAGTATGAGTAAAATGAAAGTTGTTATTTTTGCGGGAGCAAAAATCAGTGATTACAGCTTCTGCGAAAGCTATCTGCAGGGGGCGAATGCAGTCATCTGCTGCGATGCGGGCATGCGTCATGCGAAAGCATTGGGCATCGACCCTGACTATATCGTAGGAGATTTCGATTCCACCAGCCCTGAGATTCTGGAATATTATAAGGCGAAAAACATCCCCATTCGTCAGTTCCCCACCAGAAAAGATGAAACGGATATGGAACTGGGCATTTTTCTGGCACTGGAATTGGGGGCGACCGACCTGGTGCTGTTCGGTGGTATTGGCGACCGATTCGACCATACCCTTGCCAATGCCCATTATCTGCTTTCTCTGCTGAAAAAAGGCGTGAGAGCTAGATTGGTGGATGAAAAGAACTGTGTAGAAGTGATCGACCGCCACCTGACAGTGGAAGGAAAGGTGGGCGATCTGGTTTCAACTCTCCCTCTTTCCATGGAAGTGAAGGGCATTACCTTGAAGGGCTTTTCTTACTCCCTGACGGATGCGACCCTGACCTTGGATGGCGATTATATTGCGGTCAGCAATGTACTGGCGGAGGAAACAGCCACCATTGATATCAAAGAAGGATATCTTTTTGTGATCCGTTCCAAAGACTAAATAAAAACCCCTTTCTATCGAAGGATAGAAGGGGGTTTTGTTGTATGGCTCGTTTTTGTTGCACATTTTTTGAATTGCTGAATAGGAATAAACAAAGGGGGTGTCGGAATGCGGAAAAGATGCAATGGCGCGCCGATCAGATGGCTGGGCGGGGTAATATTGATCGCCATAGGTGTCGGGATGTTTCTGGCATGCCTGGTTCCGAAGTGTGTATTTTTGATCGGGGCATTGCTGATCGGGTTGGGGATCTGGCTCATCAGCCAGAACCGAAGATGCTGAATATCCATAAAACGAAAAAAAGCCGTTCTTTTCATGGGAAAAGAATGGCTTTTATCATTCGTTTGGAATTAGATTGCGCGTGTGATCTTGTTGGAACGCATGCATCTTGTGCAAACGTAAATAGATTTGATGTTACCGTTGTCTTCAACGATTTTCACTTTCTTTACGTTGGGTTTCCATTTTCTATTCGCACGTCTACTAACCTGGGAACGTTCAATGCTGATTCTATGACCTGTCATCTGGCCTTTTTCACAAATTGCACATTTAGCCATTGTCTGCACCTCCTTAATCTCTAGCCTATGTGACATAACAAAGATATTTTAGCAGAAAAGACAAGGATTTGCAAGAAGAATTAGTGAAAAATCTAATTTTTTTTCGGGCAGAGGGAGGAGCTTGCTATTGGGAAAAATCTTAAGAAAGCTGTAAGAATTTTGTAAGGAGGTTGTAACCTGCGGAGGGGGAAAAGGATGGTATGGTAGAAAAAAGGGAAAAAGAAAGGAGAATGTGGTATGAAAAAGGCGATTTGCTTGGCATTGGCAATGAGTATGGTAATCGGAACAACGACATTTGCGGCGGAGCAGAGGGTAACCTTTATGCGGGAGAATGAAATTATCTTACAGAATCCGCCAATCAAGAAGAACGGAAAATGGATGGTTTCTCTGGAGGATTTGGAACTTCTGACAGGCACGCAGGCAGTGGAAGGAAATGATTCGATTGCCTTTCGGAAATCGGTTGCGCTGGCAGGCGTGGAGTTAGAAAGGGATGCGGCGGCATATTTTCAAAAGGATGGCACTTTGTTGGAGGAGGCAAACGGCAGCTATCGAAAGCTGAATGTAACAGAATTTCGTCAAGGAGATATTTTGTATTTGCCCTGTCGGGACTATGCGGAGGCAATCGGCTATGATGTGCAGTGGTTCAAGTGGAATGGAGATTGTATTATGCTGCATGGACGGGAAATGCCTGAACTCACGCTGAAGGTGGAATATGACGCAAAAACGAATCGGATACAGGGCGAGATAGAAAATCAGGAGCCGCAGGCGTTTTTGTATGGCGAGGAATTTACCATTGAGCGAAAAACGGAAAGCGGTTGGGAATATGTGGAGGAAGCGGAGCCGCGGGATATAAATGCTGTCGGATATACGATGCGTGCAAAAAGAGAAAAAAATGACGGCATCACGAGGATTGCATATTGGATGAGTACCAAGCTGCCGGCAGGGGAATATCGTATGGGTATCCCATTTTCCTATACTTATTATATCCAAAGTATGTATACGGACTACTTAAATCAAAAAATAAAGGAAAATGACCTGAATGATATTGATTGGAATTACTATTATTCTACCAAGTGGGGCAAGCCTGATTTCTATTTTGACGGAGCGGGAGTCATGAGTACCACTGATTTGCAGAGAACGACAAATTATGTGCTGTATGGCACATTTACAGTGGAATGAGAGGACGAAAGTCCTCTTTTTCTATTGCCGTTTTCCATTTCAGAAAACATTGTATTTTACCCACTTTTGCGGTATGATAAAAGAGACAAACTAGGGATATTCTATTTATGAAATAAATTTGAGATACAAAGGAGAAATTGCATGTTAGATATTTGTTTACTGGGGACAGGGGGCATGATGCCCATGCCCAGCCGCTTTCTGACATCGATGCTGGCAAGGCTAAATGGCAGGCTGGCCCTTATCGACTGCGGCGAAGGCACCCAGGTCACCATGAAAATGCTGGGCTGGGGATTCAAGGCCATCGATGTGATCTGTTTCACCCATTTCCATGCGGACCATATTTCCGGTCTGCCCGGTCTGCTCTTGACCATCGGCAACGCAGGACGGACAGAGCCACTGACGCTGGTGGGTCCTGTGGGGCTGCAGCGGATTGTGGAAGGACTGACGCTGATCGCCCCTGAACTTCCTTTCCCCATAGAATATATCGAACTGGATAAGGATGCGCCGAACCCTGTGCAGGTCGGCTTATTTGAGATCCACCACTGCCCTGCAGACCACATGGTGAAATGCTTCGCTTACCGCATCGACCTGCGCCGCAAAGGCAAATTCGATGTGAAAAAAGCGGAACAGCTGGACCTGCCCAAACCCCTTTGGGGCAGACTGCAGAAGGAAGGCACAGTGGAGCATGAAGGCAAAATTTACACGGCGGATATGGTGCTGGGGGAAAGCAGAAAAGGCATTTCTGTAGCCTACTGCACGGATAGCCGCCCTGTGGACAGAGTGATGAAATTTGTGGAAGGCGTACAGCTTTTTATTTGCGAAGGCATGTATGGCGAGGATGAGAAAAAACAGAAGGCGAGAGAAAATAAGCACATGCTGTTTTCCGAGGCAGCGCAAATGGCGAAAAATGCCAAGGCGGAACGGCTGTGGCTGACCCACTTCAGTCCTTCTTTGAATGAACCTGAGGAATTTCTGCCTGTGGCACAGGCGATTTTCCCTGCTGCGGAGCTGGGAGAAGAACGCAAGTGCATCACTATTGAATTTCCCAAGGAAAACTGAACGGAGGTAAGATATGGAGGAAAAGAAAGATATTTATATATTAGCCATTGAAAGCTCCTGTGACGAAACAGCGGCGGCAGTGGTGAAAAACGGCAGAGAAGTTCTTTCTAATGTGATTTCTTCCCAGATCGCCCTGCATACACTGTATGGCGGGGTCGTGCCTGAGATCGCATCCAGAAAGCACGTGGAAAATATTGATGGAGTCATCAAAACAGCCTTGGCAGAGGCAGGCATGACTTTGGAAGAAATGGATGCCATTGGCGTGACTTATGGCCCCGGCTTGGTAGGTGCCCTGTTGGTGGGTCTGGCAGAAGCAAAGGCATTGGCTTATGGGGCGGGAAAACCCCTCATCGGTGTCCATCACATCGAAGGACATATCTGTGCGAACTATATTCAGAATAAGGATTTTGAACCCCCTTATATGGCGTTGGTGGTTTCCGGCGGTCATTCCCATCTGGTCTATGTTTCTGATTATGGCAAATATGAAATTATGGGGCATACCAGAGATGATGCGGCCGGCGAAGCCTATGATAAGGTTGCCCGTGCCATTGGGATGGGTTACCCCGGCGGCCCCAAGATCGACGCGGCGGCGAAGCAGGGCAATCCTGATGCGGTCAAATTCCCCAGAGTTTTTCTGGAGGAGGACAGCTATGATTTCAGCTTCAGCGGCCTAAAATCCGCAGTGCTGAACTATGTAAATAAAAAGAAAATGATGGGCGAGGAAATCGTCCCTGAAGATATCGCTGCCAGCTTCCAACAGTCTGTGGTGGAGGTTTTGGTGGGCAAGACCATCAAGGCAGCAAAAGCCCATGGTGTGAAAAAGATCGCATTGGCAGGGGGGGTTGCTTCCAACAGCGCCCTTCGCAGCAAGATGCAGGAGGCATGCGAAAAAGAAGGCTTTTATCTGAGTGTACCTTCCCCCATTTTGTGTACGGATAATGCGGCAATGATCGGCTGTGCGGCGTATTATGAATATATCGCAGGGGTGAGAGATGGTTTGGATCTGAATGCCAACCCCAGCCTGAAACTTGGACAGAGATAAAAAAATGCGGATGCAAAGGAGGAACGGCTTATGGCAAGTATTTTGAGCAGATATGAGAGCATTATGTCTATGAATGTTTGTGGCATGATCGAATTTGCAGAGGATCCCATGAAGATGGCGCGGCATCTGGCCCACCATTTGGAGGATGATCTGTCAAAGACAAGACGCGAGGGTGTTGCATTGATCGCGGAGATCGAAAAACTGGAAGCAGATATGTCCGTTCCCAATGCGGAGGCACTTTTGGTAGCAAAAAAGGCGGATTTGATGAAACTCCATGAGCTCCATGAAAAACTCAACGAACAGGTGCGTCAGATCACAGCCATGCGAGCGGCGATCTATACTGCTCAGCATAAGAAAAAATAAGGAGGGTTTCTTTTGATCCGTCTGGCAACAAAACAGGATTTGAATGAAGTGGAATGTATTTTCCATGAGATTTTGGATAAAGAGGCAGCCACTGTGAGCTACAGCAACTGGATAAAGGGGAAATATCCCACAAAGGCTCATGCAGAGCTGGCGTTAAACCAGGGCACCCTTTATGTGGGAGAAGATGAAAACGGGCGGCTCTTTGGCTGTGCCAATCTGAACCACATCCAGTTGGATGAGTATGTGAAAATTCCTTGGATCTACGAAGCGGAAGGGGAAGAGGTCTTTGTGATCCACATGCTGTGTATCCGTCCCGATTGTGCGGGGCAGGGGCGCGGCAAAGAATTTGTGGCCTTTGCGGAAGAATTGGCAAGGGAAAAAGGCTGTAAGGTCGTCCGCATCGATACATACGAAGGGAATACCCCTGCGGCAAATCTGTATCAGTCTTTGGGCTACAGGCTGGCAGGGAAGACTTTGTTCCATTTCCAGAATGTGATCTGGGAAAATCTGATCTGCTTGGAAAAGAAACT
Source organism: [Eubacterium] saphenum (assembly GCA_004557645.1). Lineage (GTDB taxonomy): Bacteria > Bacillota > Clostridia > Lachnospirales > Anaerotignaceae > Anaerotignum_A. The sequence continues at coordinate 46,871 of SFGI01000022.1, forward strand.
ATAAGCAGGTAAAGGCGAAAAAATGAAAAACCGAAGGCAATCCATTTGGATACCTTCGGTTCTTTTTTTGAAAAGAGAGCTTTCATTCCGACAGAAGATCGTAAAGCTCTTTCAGAGAACGAATCTCATAATCTGCTATGGCATCGGTGTGGTTTTCTTCTCCATTGGGGTTGAACCAGCAGGTTTCGATGCCGACGTTGTTGCCGCCCTTGATATCAGAGGTCAGGGAATCGCCGATGATCAGTGCCAGAGCAGGGTCAAAATCGGGGATACGGGCGAAGCACTGATCGAAAAATGCTTTCTGGGGCTTTTGGGAGCCAAGGTATTCGGAAATAAAGATATCTTTCAAATAAGGCTTCAGACCGGAATCCCCAATACGGGTCTCCTGGGTGCTGGCAACGCCATTGGTAACGATATAGAGATCATGGGTCTTGCTGAGAGTCTGCACCACTTCGGAGGCTTCAGGGAACACCTCACAGGCGTGATCCAGATTGTGGCGATAGCTGTCCTCAAAAGCAGCACCGTCCCCTGCATAGCCGAAATGTTCAAAAAGGCGGACGAAGCGGGTATAAAGGACGGTTTTTCTGTCGATGATGCCTTTTTCATAATCCTGCCACAGCTTTGCGTTGTTCACCAGATGCCACTGATAAACGGCATCGGTAAAGGGCAGGTTATATTCTGCGAAGGTCTTTGCCAGTGCCTTTTTTTCGGACGCAGCAAAATCAAGCAGCGTGCGGTCGGCATCAAACAATAAAAACTTCTTTTTCATTTAGATCATACCTCCGTCCAGAGTGATGATTTTGCCTGTCAGGAATTTTGCCCTTTGGCTGGCAAGAAAAACAGCCAGATCGCCCACTTCTTCGGGCTTGCCGAAACGCATGAGAGGAATTTCTTCTGCCAGAGCCTGCCGTTCTTCTTCGGAAAAGCAGGCGTTCATTTCTGTATCGATGACGCCGCAGGAAATGGCATTGACCCGAATGTTGGAGGGCCCCAGTTCCTTTGCCATGGCTTTGGTAAAGGCATTGATGGCACCCTTAGAGGCGGAATAGACCGCTTCACAGGAAGCACCCACTTCTCCCCACATGGAGGAAATATTGATAATGACGCCATCTTTTTTATGCACCATAGCAGGCACGGCAAGATGGGTACAGTTGAGGGCAGATTCCAGGTTGACAGAAAGGACGCGCTGCCATTGGGCCGGGGTCATATCGGTGAAAAGACCGATGTGAGAGATGCCTGCGTTGTTGACCAAAATATCTACAGAGCCAAATTTTTTTTCGATTTCTGCAAAAAGCTCTCTGCATGTTTCATAATCGGAAACGTCTGCCAAAAGGGCAAGGACGGGGATATTTTCTTTTTCTAATAAGGTCTTGGTCTCTTCCAGCTGGGCAATGCTTTTGGAAGCATTCAGCACCACATTGCACCCAGCACGGCCAAAGGCCAAAGCGATGGCTTTGCCGATGCCCCGGGAAGAGCCGGTGACCAATACTGTTTTTTTGTTGAGATCCATAATTTTCACAGCCTTTTCCTATTTGATTGCTGAGTATCATTCTAAAGGAATTTTTCAAAATTGACAAGGTGGGAATTCCCATTGGCTTTTGGGGAATGTTGTGTTATAATGGCTCATTACAAAGGGTATGTATTTGGAAAGGATGAATCAGATGAGAAACGAAATATACCATAGGGAGTGGAGATGGATGGAGCAGTTTTCTGCGGCCTTCCATGTATTCTCTGCCATCATCGGGGCAGTGATGAAGGTGATGGCAATCATTTTTCTGCCTATCAGCATATTGCAGAGCGTGATTTTGAGTCGAATGACAGCAGATTCTCAGCTGCTCTCTGAGCTTTTGCAGACGGGGAATGAGCTTGCTTCCGGTTATTCCAATGTGATGACAGCAGGCGAGGGAACGAAATATATGCTGCATGTGGATTTTGGAACACTAGAGCAGGCTTTGATGCAGACCCTGACCAATGAGATGCTGTATTTTGCCATTGTGTTATTCTTGCAGCCGGTGGGTATCATTGCCATTGCAAAGGTGGTAAGGCAGTATATCGATGCAAAGGATATTTCAGTAGGTAAGGCTCTATCAGAAGCATTTTCTCTGATGCCTACCATCATTGTAACAGGCATCATTTATGGTGTTTTGATGGTTTTGGGCTACTTGGTAATCGTGCCTGGTATTTACTTCAATATCGCATGGGGATTTTATCTCTTCTGTATTGGTTTGAGCGGGAAAAAAGGCTGGGCTGCTCTGAAATACAGTAAAGAGCTTGTAAGAGGGAAATGGTGGAGAACCTTCGCTTACCTGTGGCTTTTGAGCATCGTTGCAATGCTGTGGAATTCTGTATTCCAACTGATTTATGTCTTTGTACCGGCAGGCACTGCCAGTGACATCCTGTATCAGTTCCTATGTTATTTCTCCCTGGCTTTTGTTGCTGCAGGGAAAACACTGCTGTTTATCAACAGAGAAGCCATTACCTTTGGGGTACGCCCTGGGGCGGATGCCCCTGCGGCAGAAATGCCCGGGGCAGATGGGCCTGCGGAATCGGTGGAAGGCACTGTAGAAGGGGAACCTGTGGAGCAGAAAGAAGAAAAGAAAGACGAATGATGAAGAATGGAAAACGCTCTGATGTCGTACAACATTGGGGCGTTTTTTGTCCCGTTTTTGCGAAAAAGAACTAGGAAAGTTTTTGTTTTTTTGATATACTAAAATGGTAGGCACAAATATAACAGGAATAGAGGTGCGGTTTATGTATTCTGGTAATGGTCATTTTTCAGCAGAAGAAATGAAATATTTGAAACTTCTGTCGAATCAGTATAAAAATATCAATAGTGCGGCAACAGAGATCATCAATCTGAAGGCGATCCTGAACCTGCCCAAAGGGACAGAACACTTTGTTTCCGATATCCATGGGGAAGCGGATTCCTTCAGCCATGTACTGCGGAATGCTTCCGGCGTTATCAAAAATCAGATCAGTGCGATTTTTGGGGAAAGCCTGCGCAGCAGTGAAAAGAAATCTCTGGCGACACTGATCTATTATCCCGAAAAGAAACTGGAGCAGATGGCGGAAACGGAAGAAGAACTGGAAGAATGGTATAAGATCACTCTGCACAGACTGGTAAAGATCTGCAAAGTGGTTTCTTCCAAATATACTCGTTCTAAAGTAAGAAAAGCCCTGCCCAAGGAATTTGCTTATATCATCGAAGAACTGCTGCACGAAAACAGTGCCAGTGTCGATAAAGATATGTACTATACAGAGATCATACATACGATTATCGATCTGGGGCAGGCGGATCGTTTCATCATTGCCATGTGCAATCTGATCCAGAGACTGGCTATCGATCAGCTCCATGTTATCGGCGATATCTACGACAGAGGCCCTCACGCTGCTCGTATCATGGATATTCTGGCAAATTATCATTCTGTAGATATCCAGTGGGGCAACCACGATATTGCATGGATGGGTGCGGCTGCCGGCTGTCAGGCGTTGATCTGTAATGTTCTGCGTATCCAGACGAGATATGCTAACCTGGATACCATCGAAGAAGATTACGGCATCAATCTGCTGCCTCTGGCAACTTTTGCCATGGAAAAATATGCAGATGACCCCTGTGAACAGTTCAAACCTAAGGCAGATGAAGTGCTGAGTGATAAAGACTTCAAATTGATCGCAAAAATGCATAAGGCGATTTCCATCATGCAGTGGAAGATGGAAGCGCAGATCATCAAGCGTCATCCTGAATTCCACATGGAAAACAGACTGCTGCTGGATAAGATCGATTTCGAAAAAGGCACGATTTTGATCGAAGGTGTGGAATATCCTATGAACGATATGAATTTCCCTACCATCGATCCCAAAGACCCTTATGCTCTGACACCGGAAGAACAGGAAGTGATGGATAAAGTCAAATCTTCCTTCGTCAACAGTGAAAAGCTGCAGCAGCATATCCGTGTGCTGTATCATAAAGGTAGTATGTATACCATTTTCAACTCCAACCTGCTGTTCCATGGCGGCATCCCTATGAATGAGGATGGCACCCTGAAAACAGTTACCTTCCGCGGCAAGCAGTACAGCGGCAAGGAATATCTGGATGCAGTGGAAAGAACCATGCGTGAAGGCTATTTCAACAAGGCTCATACCAATGCAAAGCGCGAATGTATGGATATCATTTGGTATATGTGGTGCGGTGAGGATTCTCCTCTGTTCGGCAAAAAGAAGATGACCACATTCGAACGTTATTTTATCGATGATAAGGCTACCCATAAAGAAGTAAGCAACCCTTACTATTCCCTGCGAAATGAAGAGGCTGTATGTAAGCGTGTGCTGGAAGCCTTTGGTCTGGACCCCGATGCATCCCATATCGTAAATGGTCATGTTCCTGTTAAGGTAGTGAAGGGGGAAAGCCCCATCAAGGCCAATGGCAGACTGTTCGTCATCGACGGCGGTTTCTCTAAGGCATACCAGAAGGTAACAGGTATCGCGGGCTATACCCTGATTTATAATTCCCATGGTATGGTACTGGTATCCCATGAACCTTTCGTATCCACAGATATTGCCATCGCAGAAGAAAAGGATATCCTTTCCTCCACTGTTGCACTGCAGTATACACAGGATCGTATCCGTGTCAGAGATACAGACATTGGCAAGAAGCTGCAGGAAAGCATCGATGAACTGGAAAAACTGTTGTACGCATACCAGAATGGTATCATCAAAGAACAGCAGTAATGAAATACAGAAAAAAGACCCCTCGTCAGAGGGGTTTTTCTTTTTTTAACATTATGAGAAAACATATTTGTTTAATATGAATAAAATTATTTGTAAATAATACAATTTTTTAGCATAAATTGACAAATATACAAAAAGGTGTTATGCTAAATGCAAGTGAATTGCAATTTTAAAAGGAGGTCTTGTTTATGTCTTATAGTCCCTTATTAGGTTCTTCCTTCAATAGAACAAAACTGCGGGATCCTGCCCACGTGAGCAGTTTTTCCGGTATGTGTTCCATGTGTACAGCAGATTGCGTAGGCACTTGCGAAATCGGTATTTCTGCTGTGCGCGGCGCAGATGCAGTATATCCCACCACCACAGGGGATAACCAGGTGGCATCGGAAAAAGTATATCCCATCGATTATTCCCATTTCAATATCAATGGTCGTGTCTTTGGTGCAGTGGGGGCAGAAGCGGATTCTGACAAAGCAACGATCCGTGATGTGAACCTGGAAACAGAGATCGGCACCATCAACCCCGTCAAATTGAAACTGCCCATCGTTTTGCCTGCTCTGATCAAGCTGAATTGGCAGGATTACTTTGGCGGCGCGGCGATGGCAGGTGTTTTGACTGTGATCGGCGAAGGTTCTGTGACAAAAGACCCTACATTGAGACTGGAAAAGGGCAAAGTCGTACATTGCCCCAAATTGGGAGAATTTTTGGATGCTTTCCGGAAATATTACCGTGGCTATGGTCAGATCATCCTGCAGGTAAATGTAGATGATGACCGCATTGGTGTGCCGGAATATGCCATCAGGGAATGTGGCTGCCAAGCCATTGAATTCAAATTTGGTCAGTCCGCAAAGGGGACACAGCCTGTTAACAGACTGGCAACCTTGGAAGCGGCCCTGAAAGCCCAGGAACAGGGGTTGTTGGTTTTGCCCGATCCATCTGATCCGGAGGTGCAGGAAAGATATAATGCAGGCTTTGGCGAAAACTTCCGTTCTTATGCAAGACTGCCCATGTGGGATGAGCATTATCTGGTGCCCCGTATCAATGAACTGCGAAAAATGGGTCTGAAGAATGTATATTTCAAGATGGCTGGCTATGACTATGCGGATTTGGAACACGTACTGCGGATCGCAGCAGCGGCCCAGGTGGATATGGTGACCTTCGATGGTGCTGGTGGCGGTTCCGGTTACAGCCCCTGCAAGATGATGAACGAATGGTGCCTGCCTACAGTTGTGATGCAGAGCTACCTGAACGATATCATGGCAAGACTGGAAAAAGAAGGCGTGACCCTGCCCCATATCGCAGTAACAGGCGGTTTTTCTATGGAAGATCAGGTTTATAAGGCATTGGCACTGGGCGCACCTTATATCAGTGCAGTTGGCATCTGCCGTGCATCCATGGCAGCGGCTATGAGTGCCAAAAAGGTGGGCGAGCTGTTGGAAGCAGGGAAGCTGCCTGTGGAACTGCAGCGGTTTGGCTCCACAAAGGATGAACTGTTCCCAGACCTGAGAGAACTGCGTAATATTTATGGCGAAGAAGCAAATAACTTTAGCACTGGGGCGGTAGGTGTTTATTCCTACCTGAACAGGATCGCTTTCGGTCTGAAGCATTTTGCGGCACTGAACCGTAAGTTCGATTTGAAATATATCGAGAAAAATGATATCTTCCCTCTGACCAGAGATGCAAAGGACATTATGGACGGCAAGTGGATGAAATAAGGATGATAAAAGAAAAAGAGCCTCAAATGAGGCTCTTTTTTGATGCTTAATTTAAAATGCTTTCGTAAAACTTGACTGCACCTTCCAGCTCGTCATGATTGGGGTGACCTTTGGCAATGCCGCCGATGAGCTTGAAGGGACCGTAGGTATCGAAGTCCAGGCAGCCATATTCCCCCAGAATTTCGGCATCTCTGCCCAGGACAGCCTTGCGGATGGCATCGGTGTATCCTTTTTTCTCTGCGCCGCAGGTATAGAGGAAAAAGACTTTTTTCTTCAGGGGCAGATTTTGTTCTGCGAATTGCAGGAGCATTTTCTGGAATTTGGAAAAATAAATGCCGGAGGCAAAGCCGATCAGGTCGTATTCTTCCAGAGAACCGGGGATGGGCTGTGTGATATCCAACAGAGTGATATCGTGTTTTTCGGCGATGGCATCCAGCAGTTTTTTCGTATTTCCGTGATGTGTAGAATAGTATAAAATTGCTGTTTTCATAGGGATCCTCCTTGCTTTTTGATGGTACATAAAATATACTATATATGAAAAATGAGAGCAAGTACGCAGTTTGTATGTACTTGGTATAGAAAAAGATACCGGAGGGACGTATGGAAAAGGATTTGACAGCGGAAGAATATCTGCAAAGGATATTGCATAACGAAGTGCGGGAGGATTGTCCCATGCGGCGGACACTGGAACTGCTCAGCGGAAAATGGCGGACACATATCATTTTTGAGCTTTGCAAAAAGCCATCCTGCCGCTTTGGGGAATTGAAAAAGGCGGTGCCCCGTATCACGAATACCATGCTGACCAATACTTTACGGGACCTGGAAGGATTTGGCATCGTTCATCGGGAACAATTCAATGAAATTCCGCCTAGGGTGGAATATTCCCTGACAGAGAAGGGCAAAGCCCTGCTGTCGGCCTTTTTTGAACTGGCAAAATGGGGGGAAGCCTATCTGGAAGAGGAACAGGAGCATTGAGCGTTCCCGAAAAATATGATATACTAATATAATAGGAATCATATGTACAAAACTTTTAATGGAGCTAACAATATGAATGAAAAAGCATTGCATACTTTAGAATATGACAAGATCATACAAAAGCTGGTGGGCTTTGCGGTTTCCCCTATGGCGAAGGAACGGGCGGCGGCTCTGCGTCCTTCTTCTGCCATGAGTGATATCATCATCTGGCAGCAGGAAACCACAGAAGCGACCACTATGATCTTGAAAAAAGGCACACCTTCCTTTGGCGGTTTTCGGGAGATTCGTCCCCAGCTGAAGCGTGCCTCTATGGCGGGGGTTCTTTCTATTGCGGAATTGATGGCCATTGGCGAATTTGCCTATGTTTGCCGCAAGGTGAAAAACTACGCCAGAAAAGAAAATAAAATGGAGATCTACGAGAGATTGGATGAATATTTCGACCTGATCATCCCTCTGGATAAACTGGAAAATGAAATCAGTCGTTGTATCCTTTCTGAAACGGAAATTGCCGATGATGCCAGCTCCGGTTTGCGCAGCGTCCGCAAGGAGATTAAAATTTCCAACGAACGTGTGAAAGACCATCTGAATAGTATCATTTCTTCTTCTGCCTACAGAAACATGCTGCAGGATTTTGTTATCACCATCAGAAATGACAGATACTGCGTGCCTGTCAAGGCGGAATACAGAAGTTCCTTCCCCGGCATGATCCACGATCAGTCCAATACGGGTTCTACGCTGTTTATGGAGCCTTTGAGCGTCATCCAGCTGAATAACAAGATCAAGGAATTGCAGGCCAAGGAAAAAGAGGAGATCGAAAAGATTTTGCTGATGCTGTCCGATCTGGTGACAGCCCATGCTATTGCCATTGAGGGCAACTTGGAATTGTTGACACAGCTGGACTTTATCTTTGCGAAAGCGGCACTGTCCCTTTCTATGGATGGCACCCAGCCTATGTTCAATACAAAGGGCTATATCAATATCCATAAGGGCAGACACCCTCTGCTGGATCAGAAAACAGTGGTGCCTACGGACATTTATCTGGGTAAGGATTTTACAACTTTGCTCATTACTGGCCCCAACACCGGCGGTAAGACCGTTGCCCTGAAAACACTGGGTCTGTTTTCCCTGATGGGGCAGGCGGGTCTGCATATTCCTGCCTTTGATAATTCCCAGCTGGCGGTATTTGATAATGTATTCGCAGATATCGGCGACGAACAAAGCATTGAGCAGAGCTTGTCAACCTTCTCTGCCCATATGACGAATATTGTCCGTATCATGGATGAGGTGACTGATGATTCCCTGGTGCTGTTCGATGAATTGGGCGCAGGTACAGACCCTACGGAAGGTGCGGCATTGGCGGTTGCCATCATTCAGGCTTTGCTGGAACGGAAGATCCGCACAGCCGTGACGACCCACTACAGCGAATTGAAAGTATTTGCCCTGTCCACAGAAGGGGTGGAAAATGCCTGCTGTGAATTCAGCGTGGAAACTTTAAGACCTACCTATAAACTGCTGATCGGTATTCCAGGGAAAAGTAATGCTTTCGCCATTTCCAAGCGGCTGGGTCTGCAGGATTATATTCTGGATAGCGCGAAAGAATTTATCAGCCAGGATGAAGCCAGATTCGAGGATGTCATTACCGATCTGGAGATCAGCAAGAAATCCGTAAAATTCGAACAGGAAAGAGCGGAACAGTATCGCCGGGAAGCGGAAGAACTGAAAAAAGAAGTGGAACGGCAGAAAGAAAAAACCAAGGAGCAGAAGGAAAAAATCCTTGCCAAAGCCAGAGAAGAGGCTAAGCAGATTTATGCCCAGGCCAAGGAAGAAGCTGACAGCATCGTAAAAGAAATGAACAGGCAGGCGAAGGAATCCAACAACCGCAACAAGGTTTTGGAACAGCGCCAGAAGCTGAACGAAAAGCTTTCTTCTATGCAACAAGATTTTCTGAAATCCAAAAAGGTGAAGCCAAACCACAAAGCGCCCGAAAACCTGAAGCCCGGCGACAGGGTCTATGTCATTTCCTTCGATCAGAATGGCGAAGTGATTTCTGCGCCGGATAAGAATAAAGAAGTCATGGTGCAGATGGGTATGATGAAAATGAAAGTGCCTCTGGCAGAATTGATGCTGGATGATACCCCCCAGCCCAAGGAAAAACAGAAAAAACAACAGCCTGCCAGAGCCAAGCTTTCCAAGAGTCAGTTTATCTCTGCGGAAATCGACTGCCGTGGACAGCTGGTGGATGAAGCTGTTGCCAATATTGACAAATATATCGATGATGCGTACCTGTCCGGCTTGAAACAGGTCGTGATCATCCACGGGAAGGGCACCGGTGCCCTGCGGGCAGGCGTGCAGCAGTATCTGAAAATGAATTCCCATGTGAAAAGCTTCCGACCCGGTACCTTTGGGGAAGGGGAAGCAGGCGTTACCGTTGTGGAATTGAAATAACATTGGTTTGTGAAAAACGAGGTGAAGAAGATGGGGAAACAAAGAATTCTGATCGTTGATGATGATATGCATATTGCGGAGCTGATCTCTCTTTATATGATGAAGGAGGGATTTGAGACACAGGAAGTGTATGATGGCAAGGAAGCGGTAAAGGCGGCGGAAAGCTTTGCCCCCGACCTGATTTTGCTTGACCTGATGCTGCCCGGTATGGATGGCTATCAGGTCTGCACAGAGGTCCGTAAGACCAGCCGTGTGCCCATCATCATGCTGACAGCCAAAGGCGAGACCTTTGATAAGGTGCTGGGGCTGGAATTGGGGGCAGATGATTATATTGTGAAGCCCTTTGACCCCAAGGAACTGGTGGCAAGGGTGAAAGCGGTGCTCCGCAGATATGAACCCAAGCAGGACGAGGAAGATAAAAATGTGCTGAAGTTTGGGGATCTGGAAATCAATCTTTCCAACTATTCTGTGGCGTATCAGGGAAAAAGTCTGGATTTTCCTCCCAAAGAATTTGAACTGCTCAGCTTTCTGGCGCAGCATCCCAATCGGGTATTTACCAGAGAACAGCTGCTGGATCAAATCTGGGGATATGAATATGTGGGGGATACCAGAACGGTGGATGTGCATGTAAAGCGTATCCGTGAAAAGCTCAATGGTGAGGATGAATGGGGAATCCGCACTGTTTGGAGCGTTGGATATAAGTTTGGTCAAAAATAAGTAAATTAAAAAGGGGCGCTGATACAGGCGTCCCTTTTATGTAAATTTGCAATTATTCTTCTGTTTTTTCTGCAGAAGGTTCTGCTTCGGCGGCAGGTTCTTCCGTTGGAACGGCTTCGTTATCGCTGGAGACATCTTCTGCGGGAACTGCAGTTTCCCCTGTCAAACGGGCAGGTTCCTGGGCTGCATTTGCGGCTTCCTGAGCTGCTTTGTATTGCTCCATCATTTGTTTGCGCTGTGCATCTTTACGCATATTGGACCAGCGCAGCATGAAGCACAGGAACAGAAGGAACAGGATCAGATAATGAAAACTATTCATATTACCCCAGTCCACGCGGAATATGACAAGGATAGTCAGAGCAATGAGGAGCAGATCTTTGGGGGGGACCTTCTTTCTTTGAGGAGGTCTGTTTTGCATATTATTTTCCATAAGTAAGTACGAGGCGAAACTGCCTTTCTCCTTTCTGTGATTTCTTGTTTTTCCAGAAAAAACATCTGTGTAAAACAGTATACCATTCTTTTATGGTTTTGTAATGCTTTTTTTGATAATTTTGGAGGAATGAAAATGAAAAAAGATTCCATTGTGCGAAAGCAGATGCTGTTATATATGACGACCATCGCTGTCTGCATCTCTTTGATGGGGGGCGCGCTGACGTTGGTGTATACGAATCATTATATGAATGAGAAAAGAGAGGAACTGGTGACCCAGGGGGAAAAGATCGCAGCGGCTTTTTCCAAGGGCTATCGTACGGGAAATTTGAATAATTTAAGCTATGAACTGCAGGTTTTGGAAAACTATATGGATGCCGGCATTCTGATGGTCAATCGGGATGGGCAGGTGATCATTGCTTCACCGGAACTGAATCAGGAGATCTATGAAAAAAAGGTCCTCAGTGAAACGCTGCTGGAAGGCGTTCTGGAAGGCAATGTGGTTTCCATACAGACGAAAAAAGGACAGCTTTCCGATATGCCTATGCTGGTAGTCGGCTATCCCCTTTCGGAAGGGCAGATCGCCGGGCTGTTTATGTGTCGGCCGCTGCCGCAGATCCAGGCTTCTCTGATGGAAATGTATCAGATGAGCGTTGTCAGCCTCTTCTTCGTTTCTTTGCTGGGGCTGATCGTCAGCTATCTGACAGCAAAATATGTGGCATTGCCCCTGATGCAGATGAACCGTGCGGCGAAAGTCATTGCCAATGGGAATTTTGAAGAGCGGGTCATTGTAAACAGCAATGATGAGCTTGGGGAACTGGCGGAAAGCTTCAACCACATGGCAGAAAGCCTGCAGGCCCATGAGAAGGTGCAGAAAGATTTTATTGCCAATGTTTCCCACGACCTGCGTTCTCCTCTGACCAGTATGCAGGGCTTTTTGACAGCTATGCTGGATGGGACGGTGCCGCCGGGAAAACAGGAAAAATATATGAAAATCGTTTTAGAGGAGACCCAGCGCCTTTCCCGTATGACCCAGAGCATTGTGGAATTGAGCCGTGCCCAGAGCAGTGCCATCTTGCTGGACGAATCTGATTTTGATATCAACGACCTGATCCGTATGAATATTGAGATGCTGGAACCGCAGCTGACGGAGAAAAATGTGCATATCCATGCCATTTATGCGGAAGAAAAAACGCTGGTCCACGGGGATATGGATAAAATTTCCCGTGTGTTGCAGAATCTGCTGGGAAATGCGGCGAAATTCTCGCCGGAAAATGGCATCATAGAAGTGGAAACTACATTGAAAGAAAAGAAAAAAGTGCTGATTTCTGTGAAGGATGAAGGACCAGGCATCAATGCGGAAGATCAGAAGTATGTATTTGATCGTTTTTATAAGACGGATACGACCCGCAATAAAGATAAGACCGGCAGCGGCATTGGCCTTGCCATCGTGCGGGAATTTCTGCAGGCCCATGGGGAGACGATCACGGTAAAAAGCGAAGAAGGGAAGGGGGCAACCTTTGCCTTTTCTCTGAAGCTTGCGGAAGAGGATTGATCTGTTTTTGGGATCGAATTCAAATGAGAATATTATAAAAAAACCGAGACGAAATTTCGCCTCGGTTTTTTATGCATTAATATATAATATTTTGTTTCTTACAGCTTTTCTACTTCATCCATCCAGATGCGGCTATGGGCATCGGTAGGCATGCGCCAGTCACTTCTGGGAGACAGACACAGGGCGCCAACCTTGGGACCATCGGGCAGGCAGGAACGTTTGAACTGCTGGATGAAGAAACGGCGATAGAAGTTTTTCAGCCATTTCAGCAGAGTTTCTCTGTCATATTCACCAGCGAAGGCTTTTTCTGCCAGGAAGAGAACCTTTGCAGGGGAGTAGCCGAAGCGGATGATCTGATAGAGGAAGAAATCGTGGAGTTCATAAGGGCCAACCAAGTCTTCTGTTTTCTGATTGATCTTCCCATTTTCATCGGGAGGCAGTAGCTCGGGGCTGACGGGAGTATCCAAAACATCCAGCAGAGCAGCGGAGGCTTCTGCATCCACTTCGCCGTTGGTTGCTACCCATTTTACCAGCACGCGTACCAGTGTTTTGGGGATGCCGCCATTGACACCATACATGGACATATGGTCGCCGTTGTAGGTTGCCCAGCCCAGTGCCAGTTCGGACAAATCTCCTGTACCAACAACCAGACCATTGTATTTGTTTGCCAGATCCATCAGGATCTGTGTACGTTCACGAGCCTGAGCGTTTTCGTAAGTTACATTATGCAGGTTGATATCATGTTCGATATCCTTGAAGTGCTGTGTAACGGCTTCACGGATGGGGATTTCCTTCATGGTGATGCCCAGAGAACGCATCAGTGTCAGAGCATTCTGATAGGTTCTGTCTGTTGTACCGAAGCCGGGCATGGTCACACCGATGACATTGCTGCGGTCGATACCCAGATAGTCGCAGGCTTTTGCACAAACCAACAGAGCCAGTGTGGAATCCAGACCGCCGGAAATACCGATCACCAGAGACTGGGAATGGGTATGTTCCATACGTCTTGCCAGACCTGTTGTCTGGATGCCGAAGATATTTTTACAGCGAGCGTCCAGATTTTCTTTCGGTGTGAAAGGAGCATTGGACAGAGGTCTGTTCCAGTTTTCCAAAGTAGGGTCTTCCTGCATATCGAAGAAGATCTGACGGTAGAATTTCTGGGCTTCTGCTTTCTGCAGATGGGACATGAATGTAGTATGTTTGCGGCGTTCTGCCATCAGCATTTCCACGTCGATATCTGCATAGACCAGCTGGCTTTCTCGGGAGAAGCATTCTGTTTCCGCAAACAGCACGCCGTTTTCGTAAATCATGCTGTGACCGCTGAAAACAGCATCCTGGGTGGATTCACCGATGCCTGCGGAAGTATAGACATAAGCAGACAGGGTACGGGCGGACTGCTGGGATACCAGCTGCTGACGATAGCCGGGTTTGGAAGCAAGCTCATTGCTTGCGGAAAGATTCAGGATCAATGTTGCGCCATAGAGGCTCAGGTAAGAGCTGGGAGGGATAGGCACCCACAGGTCTTCACAGATTTCTGCACCGATCTTCAGTTCGGGGATGCCTTCTGCGGCAAAGATCAGGTCTGCACCGATGGGCACATTCTGCCCTGCGTAGGAGATTTCCTCTGCCAGCAGATCATCTGCGGAAGCAAACCAGCGTTCTTCGTAGAATTCACTGTAGTTGGGGATATGGGTTTTGGGAACGATCCCCAGCAGTCTGCCTTTATAGATAGCAACAGCACAGTTGAAATTCTGATTATCTACGGCGATAGGCGCGCCGATCAGCAGGAACAGATCCAGTTCCTTTGTGGCTTCTGCGATTTCCTGTACGGCTTTTTCTGCCGCTTTCAGCAGGGGAGCCTGAAAGAACAGGTCTGCACAGGTATAACCGGTGACAGACAATTCAGGGAAGGACAGCACGCGGACTTTTTTGGCAGCGGCCTCTTCCGCTACTTTCAAAATTTCTTCTTTATTATAGACACAATCGGCAACTTTCAGCTTGGGTACGGCTGCGCCGACTTTTACATAACCAAACATAAATTCATCTCCTTAGAATTTTCTGAACAGACCAATGACTTTGCCCAGGATGGCAACGTCTTTTACGATGATGGGAGACATAGAGGAATTTTCGGGCTGCAAACGGACGAAATCCTTTTCCTTATAGAAGGTTTTTACAGTGGCATAATCCTCGATGAGGGCAACGACGATGTCGCCGTTTTTTGCATCCTGCTGCTGGCGGACAAGAATCAGATCCTTATCAAAAATGCCTGCTTCGATCATACTTTCCCCTTTGACACGGAGCATAAAAACAGTGTCATTGTGGACATAATCCACGGGGATAGGGAAGGTATCTTCGACATTTTCCACTGCGAGGATCGGCACGCCGGCAGTGATATTGCCTACGATGGGGACATTCACCAGTTCCCGCTGAGGAGCCTCAAAGCCGGGATCTAAGATTTCGATGGCTCTGGGCTTGGTAGGGTCTCTGCGGATGAGGCCTTTCTTTTCCAGACGGGAAAGATGGCCATGGACCGTCGAGGTGGATTTTAGCCCTACGGCATCGCAGATCTCACGAACGGAAGGGGGATAACCCTTTTCCCGAACTTCTGCCTTCATATATTCCAAAATTTGCTTTTGTTTTGCGGACAGTTCGCTCATATTCTCACTCCTTATGATTGTATCCAAATGGATGGGAATTATCAAGTAAATGGCAGAAAAAAGTAATATCCTGCCTTGTCAGTACTTTGCTTTGCAAAGCCACTTGCGCGGGCGGGGCATCTTTCCCCACTACATTGTTCGCCCCTATTATATCATGGAAAAAGCGGAAAATCAAACCTATGTTCGCAAAATTTTTCGAAAAGTATTGACAAAGAATGCGTGTTCGTGTATGATACAAACAGAAAACGAAAAAATGTTCGAAAGAAATGGGGCGAAAACATGGAAAGAAGAACACAGAGAAGAGTTGTAAGAAAATCCAGAAAGATCAGAAAAAATACCTTTGTGCTGCTGACAATGGCTTTGATCCTCTGTTTGGGAACCTTTGCCATGGGCGCGCAGACTGGAAAAGCAACAAAGACATATTATGAATCTGTTGAAATTCATAAGGGCGATACGATTTGGAATATCGCGGAAGAATATAAAACAGAAGGCGAAAAAACCGAACATATAGTTGATGCGATTCTGGAGTTGAATGGACTGAAAACAGCGAACGTACGAGCGGGCGAAAGTATCATCGTGCCTGTGACGACAGAAATTTAAAAAAAGAGAACGGAATACAGGGGCGGCTTAAGAAAATATAGGGGTTAATTTTTATTGATTTTTTAAGCTCTGCCGTAAGGATGTCCTCAAAAGAAAAGATGTTAAGGTTTATGAGGATATATCAAAGGGAGTGGAATTTTTTCTGCTCCCTTTTTATAATGAAGAATTCTTAAACAATTCTTACGGTTTTCCCTGACCCATTGCGAAGGAAACCTTCTTTATGTTAATATAATGGCAGAAAGATATATTTTTGAAAGAGAATATGTTTCGCCCGAACAGGGCAAAAAAACTGCATAAAGGAGGTTGAAAGGGATGTTCCCATGGATCGTTGTTTTGGCGATTCTCGGTCTGGTGATGCTCTTTGCGGAGATCCTGATGCCGGGATTCGGGTTATTTGGCATTTTGGGTACGATTTCTCTTTTCGGCTCACTGATCCTGACCTATCGGCTATATGGGATGGTCACATTTTTGATCATGCTGGCGGCGATGGTCGTGATCTTTTTTGCAATGGTTTATGTTGCAAAGAAAAGCGGGCTGTATAATAAAGTCATTTTGAAAGACAGGCAGGAAGCTAAGGATTTTGATGAAAGCGTCCTGCAGGGGCTTTTGGGACAGGTAGGGACCACCCAGTCGACCCTGAGACCCTTTGGGGTAGCAGAGTTTGATGGGAAGATGGTCGATGTCTGCTCTCAAGGGGATTTCATTGACAGAGGAGAAAAAGTGCAGGTGGTACAGATCACAGGGAAGACTGTGACTGTGAAAGCCTACACAGAATAAGGGTAAAGAAGAGACATAAGGAGGCGTATGCTATGCTTGGTATTTTCAGTTTTATCATTCCTGTTATTGTCATTTTAGTCATCGTTGGCATTTTTCTGAGCTTTGTACCTTTGGGGCTTTGGATCTCTGCGGTTTCTGCAGGGGTAAAAGTAAGCATTTTCTCTCTGGTCGGTATGAGACTGCGTCGGGTACGGGCAGATAAGATCATCCGTCCTCTGATCAAAGCCCAGAAGGCAGGGATGAACGTTAATGCGAACCAGCTGGAATCTCATCTGCTTTCCGGTGGTAGAGTAGACAATGTAGTCGATGCCCTGATCGCTGCCCACAGAGCAAATTTAGACCTGTCCTTTGAAAGAGCCGCGGCTATCGATCTGGCGGGCAGAAATGTTTTCGAAGCGGTAAGAATGAGCGTAACCCCTAAGATCATCGAAACACCCTGGATCTCTGCAGTGGCGATCGATGGTATTGAAGTAAAAGTTATTGCAAAGGTAACCGTAAGAGCAAACCTGGGCAGACTGGTCGGCGGTGCCGGGGAAGAAACCATCATTGCCAGAGTTGGTGAAGGTATCGTCACGACTGTTGGTTCTTCCCAGAGCCACAAGAGTGTTCTGGAAAACCCTGATCTGATTTCCAGAACTGTATTGGCGAAGGGGTTGGATAATGGGACAGCATTCGAGATCCTGTCTATTGATATCGCCGATGTGGATATCGGCAGAAACATTGGCGCACACCTGCAGATCCAACAGGCGGAAGCGGATAAGCAGATTGCTCAGGCGAAGGCAGAAGAACGCCGTGCAACGGCGATCGCCAAAGAGCAGGAAATGAAGGCGGAAGTAGAACACATGAAAGCAAAAGTTGTGGAAGCGGAAGCGGAAGTTCCCCGTGCTATGGCGGAAGCATTGCGCAGCGGCAACCTGGGAGTAATGGATTATTATCGTATGCAGAATGTGCAGGCTGATACAGCAATGAAAACCAATGTGGGCAACACAGATCTGACAAATGTGTTCCAGAATGGCCCGGATAAAGGCAAAAAAGAAATTTAAAAACGAGCGATGATGCATCGCTGGGGAGGGTGCTGAAAGGCACCCTCTTCTTTATAGATAGGAAGAAGGTATGAAAATGGGGACAGCTTTGGAACGGGAATGGAAACGACTGTTGAAAAAAGAAGAACGGATGCTTTATTCTGCAGAAAATAAAAAAGAAACAAAATTGGATGAAAAAATCAAAGAATTGACGGGCAGAATAGAAGGAAAGATTCCGGAAAAGCTTTTGGAAACAATCGATGCTGCGTTTTATAAAGCGTTTTTCGTAATTTTTGAAAAAGGAACAGGTGTGATCGAAAAAACCTTTAAAGGAGATGAACTGCAGCTGGAATTTCAGGTAAATGATTTCCGTGTGGATAAAAAGCCCACAAAGCGGTCCTTGAAAAAGGTTGAGACAGCAGGAAAGAGAAGCAGATTGCTAAATTCTGCTGTGACAACGGCGGAAGGCATCGGCTTGGGACTGCTGGGCGTAGGCATCCCTGATATTCCGGTTTTTTTGAGTATGCTTTTGAAGGGATTGTATGAAATGTCAGCCAGCTATGGTTATGATTATAATCAGAAAGAAGAACAAATTTTTATTTTGCGGTTGATTGCAGCAGGTTTGGCGACTGATGAGGAGAAACGAAAAGCGGATCGTCTGGTGGATGCGTGGATTGGTCTTGCAGAAGGGGAAGAAGCTTTTTCCTTTGAAGAAGAAGTGAAGCGGGCATCCTCTGCTCTTTCCAATGGTATGCTGATGGCAAAATTCATCCAAGGACTGCCGCTGGTCGGTGCGGTTGGGGGCATGAGCAACCCTGTGGTATATCAGAAAGTGATGCAGTATGCTGCCATGAAATATAAAAAAAGATATCTGGCGGCGAAACGGAAGGACGCATAAAAGGAAAAAGAATAGCCATACTATGACTGCGGGAGGAACTCGCAATGAAGCAATGGAAAAAAACAGGGAGGTCATAGTGATGGACAAGAACAATAACAAAACAAACAACAAGACAGAAAAGAACAACCAGAAGGGCATGAACAGAACTGAATTTGCCCAGGAATACAGCATCGACACAGGTAAAAACGATAAGACAAACAAAACTAACAAAAACAACAAAACAAACAAATGTAACTAAATGGTGCCCAGTTACTGGCGCATTATAAGGAAAGAAAACGGTTTTTTCTTGGAGAATGGTCTGAGAAAAGACCGTTTTTTTCTTATAAAATCAGGGATTATAAAAAAATCGAAAAAAGTTGAAAAAAGGTGTTGACATTTTTCGTCAGGCGAGTATAATAGTTAACTGTCGCTGCTGATTGGCAGAACGAAAACAGCATATCGAACAGGTCAACGGCGAATGTTTTAGAAGAAAAACATTGACAGGCGAGACCGGGAATGATATACTAACTTTCGCTGACAAAACAGCG
>SFGI01000002.1 GCA_004557645.1 [Eubacterium] saphenum
ATAAATATAGGTGCTAAACAAACAATGCCAAGACAAATTATAAAACCAATTATAATTCCCTTCATTTCTTCTCCTCCTCAATACTCTTAAACTATAACGGAATAACCAACTCTAACTATATAAAGTTTTTTCTGATTGTCCAGATATTTCTTTTCATTATACTATAAAACCCCGTCAAATCAGAAAAGTTTTAGTTCTTTTTATCAAAATAAAAGCACCATTTGATAAATTTTCAAACAGTGCTTTCGCTGTGATTATAGATTTTTGTTTTTATTCTTTATCTAAAAGTATTGATATTTAAAGGTTTATGTCTGTTGTGTATAAAAGAGTGTCTCTACCGGGGCGACAGGCGCAACGGGCGTTTGCACCTGCAACTGCACTTCCCAGGGAGAAATGGCAGTCAACGGCGGCATGGAATCCTTCAATGCCCAAGGCGTACCCACAGGCTGGAACATCAACGATGATGATCTGGTAGAGCCCGATGACGACCAGGGCAATGTCCACTCCGGCAATTTCTCTGCCCGTCTCTTTGACGGTGCCATCCTTTCCCAGGACATCGACATCGAAGGTGGCTGCTTCTTTGAACTGAGCTTCTTTGCCAAGGGCAACGGCGCACAGGTACAGCTGGAAGCCTGTGTCATCTTCTCCAACGACGATAGCCTGCAGCCCACGGAAACCTGTATCCTCATCCGTGCCCAGGATATCCCTACGGATAACCGAAACTTCGCATTCTATCGTTTCATCACAGATCGGGCACCCAACAATGCTACTAACGCACGGATCGAATTCCGTGTAACAGCCAACGGCGAGCAGTCCTTGAATCTGGACGATGTATCTTTCTCTGTGAATTAAACATCAAATGAGCATCAAAAAAACAGGCGGAACAGTCCAAGCTCCACCTGTTTTCCTATTCAGATAAAAATGCTGTGCCTTCCGCCACGATGGAGACATTCCCCGTGATGGAAAGGGCTTCGATGGTTCCATTTTTATATTCTGCTTCCACGCCCATGATGCCGCCGGGCTGTTTCAATTTAACAGAGACAGATTTTCCTGCTTTCGCCGCCAAAAAGGCACCAATGGCAGAAGTGCCGCTGCCGCAGCCTCTTTCCCAGATCAGGCTGACATTTTCCACGGAAACAATAGGCTTCAATTCGCCCTTTTCTTCATCGAAAAGAAGGATACCGAAAGCCGCAGGCATTTCACTGGCCCAGGCCTTTGCCGCCTGCTCCGCTTTTGCCACGGCATTTTCGCCCCAAAGGGACACAGGGACAATGATATGCGTAATGCCTTCGAAAACCACAGCAGTCAGTTCCATGCATTCGCCATCCAGCGTAAATGTCCTTTTTTCTATTTTCTTGGGCAGAGGCATTGCCACTCTGCCGGAAAAGCCTTTTTCTTCCCGTTTCATTTCACAGCGAACAAGGCTGTCCGCCCCGGAAACCTCCAGAATAACCTCTGTTTTTTCTCCTACAGCTAGTCCCTTTTCCTTTGCCAGCCACGCCGCCAGGGAAAGGGATGCATTTCCGCAAAATTCCCCTGCCATCATTTGCAGACGTTTTTCCGCCATGGGGTTTTCAGGCTCTTCGATATAGCCCGCCTGTTCTGCATAAACACTGCCATAGGCGATCAGTTTTTCCGCCACTGCCAAATGCTGTTCTCTGGGCACAGGGGTCTGGATGAGAAGGGTCATATTTTCCGTCGGGCTGGTTTTGATGAATTTCAGTTCCACACGCCCACTTCCTTACTGCTGGAAACGGCTCAGGAATGCTTTGGTACGTTCCTGTTTGGGGTTGTTGATAAGTTCTTTGGGGTCGCCTTCTTCCACAATGACTCCGCCATCCATAAAAATGACATGATTGGATACATCACGGGCAAAGGACATTTCATGGGTAACGATGACCATTGTCATATGTTCCGCCGCCAGGTCTTTGATGACCTTCAGAATCTCCCCCGTCAGTTCAGGGTCCAGGGCAGAGGTAGGCTCGTCAAAGAACAAAATTTTCGGCTTCATCGCCAATGCACGGGCGATGGATACTCGCTGCTGCTGACCGCCGGACAGCTCACAGGGGTAAGCATTTTCTTTATCGGACAGGCCCATTTTTTTCAGCAGTTCCCTTGCTTCGGCATAGACTTCTTCCTTGTTGCGCTTGCCGATGAGGATGGGGGGTTCTGTGATATTTTTCATAACGGAATAATGAGGGAACAGATTAAAATTCTGGAACACCAGACCAAAATGCTGTTTGATGCCCTGCAATGTTTCCTTATCGCTGTAAACAGCTTTGCCTTCTGCGTCTGCCTTGGCTGCATAATCGCCCAGATAGATCAGGTCGCCGCCATCCATGGTTTCCAGCATGGTGGCACAGCGCAGCAGTGTGGATTTCCCGGAACCGGAAGGCCCAATGATGGAGACTACCTGCCCCTCCGAAACAGAAAGGGAGATATCCTTCAATACTTCGTTATCGCCGAAGCTTTTGTTGCAATGATTGATTTCCAATACTTTCATGAATAGCCCTCCTTCCTTAACGATAATAGCTCAGTTTCTTTTCGATCCGTTCCATCACAAATGCCACAACGGCATTGAAGATGAAATAGAACACACCTGCAACGAACAGAGGCATGATATTGGTCTGTGCCGCTGCGATCTGCTTTGCAACGGTGAACATTTCTTCATAAGTCAATACGAATGCCAGGGAGGTATCCTTAACCAGTGTGATGACTTCATTGGTCACAGGGGGCAGCACCCGTTTCACCATCTGAGGGAAGATGATCTTGAAGAAGGTCTGGTTTTTGTTATAGCCCAGCACAGATGCCGCTTCATACTGGCCTACGGGAATGGATTCGATACCGGAACGGTAGATTTCCGCGAAGTAAGCCGCATAGTTGATGGAGAAGCCGATGATAACTGCACCAAAACGATACCATCTGGGCATAGAAACACCAAACATATAATAAGGGCCGAAGAATACCACCAAAAGCTGCAGCATCAGGGGCGTACCACGCAGGATAGCAATAAAAAACTTAATGATATACTGCAGAGATTTGAATTTAGACATCCGCCCAAAGGCCACCAACAGCCCCAGAGGCATGGAAAACAGCAGCGTCAGCACAAAGATCAGCAGGGATGCCCCCATACCGCTGACCAACTGCTGCATGATCACAGTAAAATTCATACGATTCTTTCCTTTCCTAAGATACTATTTGCAAAAAACAATGCCGCCTAGGGCGTCGCTTCCTTTTTTGCTTTTATGGATAAACGCAGGAAAAGGCGGCAGGATAGCCCCGCCGTCTTTACCGGTTTTTTCTGATACTGATATTCGATTATTTGCCCAGGCAAACCATCTGATCCAGATTGTAATCTGTGTATTTGGAAGCGATTTCCATGAATGTACCATCTTCTACCATTTCATTCAGAGTAGCCTGTACCTGATCTCTCAGTTCTTCATTGCCCAGTTTGAAGCCGATGGCATACTGCTCTGTGGACAGAGGTTCTTCCAGCATTCTGAATTTATCGGATTTTGTTGCCAGCTGATACTGTGCTACGCCGATATCTACTGCGATGGCATCATTTGTGCCTGCTTCCAGGTTCATGAATGCTGTGTTGTAATCCGCGATTTCATCCAGAGATGCGAAGGAAGCAACAACGTCTGCTTTGGATTCATCCTGCAGTGCTGTCAGGGCAGAGGAACCAGCCTGTGTGATGACATGTTTGCCTGCCAGATCTGCTTCTGTCTGGATATCGGAATCTACTCTTACTACATAAACAATGCTGTTGTCAACATAAGGTTCAGAGAAAGTATATTTGTCTTCTCTGCCGTTCATTGTGAAGCCATTCCAGATACAGTCGATAGAACCGCTGTTCAGTTCCATATCTTTTGCGTTCCAGTCGATGGGCTGTTTTACCAGTTCCCAGCCGTTTCTAGCGCAAACCTCTGCCGCCAGTTCCAGGTCGAAGCCAGTGTAGTCGCCGTCTTCTGTTCTGTAGCCGTAAGGAGGATATTCTGCGTCGAAACCAACTGTGAATGTGGTTCTTTCTGCCGCTGTATCCTCCGCAGGTGCAGCTTCTTCAGAGCCGCCGCAGCCAGCCAGCATTGTAACGCCCATAACCATTGTTAAAAACAGTGCTAAGTATTTTTTCATCTTGTATCGTCCCCTTTTTATTTTCTTATTTATGGTATGTGGAAGGTTTCCCTTCGCTCTTCACTATATTATCACACTACCACGCTAAAGTAAAGCCAAGGTTTTTCTTTCTTTTCTCTATTTTTTTGTGCAGTCTATACAGAAAAAAGGCGTTTCTTTCCAGAAACGCCCTTCTGTTTTCCGTTATTCGGCTCTTGCTTTGATTCTTGTTACAACGCCATCATCATTTACGGTCAATGTAACAAAGCAGTCATCATTGTTATCCTCACAATGTTCAAAGAATTTTTTCAAGCCTTTCAGGCTGGAAGCATAGTCCTCAGGCTTATCATACCATCTTTCGTTGACATTGGCAGAGAAGCTGTAGGAAACCATTACACTGCTCTTGACATCGTATGTGTATTTTTTGCCATCGTTATCCTTAATGATGATCTCGTCATCATCGGGATATACTTTATACAGGTCGCCTTTATCCGGTTTTTCTTCTTCCCATGCTGCTTCGACCTTCGTTACCTTGCCGCTGCTGTTATAGGTCAGCTCAACGGTGATCTTATTTTTGCTGTCTGCATAATCCAGTTCATTGTTCAGCTTTCTCAGGGAAATGCTGTCGCCGTCCAGGGTCAGCTTCGCAGTACTTGCCAGATCCAGTTCCACATCGATGCTGCCTGCGCTTACGGTGATGGTGTCCTTGTCTTCATTGATATCCTTCAGAACGCCTTTCTCCACTTTCTTGATCTCTGCTTTGACCTTGGAAACTCTGTTGCTGCTGTTGAATTCCAGTTCTGCTTCAAAAACATAGGTGTCATAGTTATCCTTCAAGTCAGCGATCTCTCTGCTCTTGCCATTGATCTTGATATCCACATCACTGGCAAATTTATAGGTGATCTCCTTACTGCCGCTCTGAATGGTGATCTCGCTGTTGGTGACCTTGGTCACTTCCCCTTCGGAGCCCTCCGCATTTTTGGATTTTGCGATGATCTCTGTTACATAATCATCTCTGTCCACATCCAGCTCTACGGTAAATGCCTTTTCATCCTCATTAAAGGCTCTCTTCAGGGCAGTATAGCTGCTCTTCTTGCCATCGATCTCAACATCCACATCATCGGCATCCACACGATAGGAATATTCTTCCCCTGCAGCCTCGATCTTGATGCTGCGGATATTCATGTATGTCAGAGTACCCTTTGTTTCATCTTCCTGATCTTTGATGGTAATGCCTGTTACTTCATTTTTGCTGTTCAGCTTCAGGGAAACCGTATAATTATATTCATCATAACTGCTTTTCAGTCTGCTGAAGGTCATGGTCTTTCCATCCTTCTTGATAGAAATGTCGCCATCCGTCAGAGGATATTCATATTCCCTGCTACCTGCCTTGATAGTGATTTTGGAATTCGTCAAATCTGTCAGATACCCTTCTGTGGGGTTATTGGCATTTTTCACCGCTTTGATCTTGGTGACACGTTCATCCTCGTTCAAAGTCAGGGTTACATCATATTTCATATCTTCCATGGCATTTTGCAGCTTGCTGACAGAAGATTTTTTCCCTTCCAGTTCCACTTCCACCCCATTGACCAGACGGAATTCATCCTTGGAAGAGCCATTCTTTACCGTGATCCTGGTATCTGTCAGATCCACCAGTTCGTAAGTTTCTTCCGTTATCTTTTGGATGCCTGCTTTGGAATAGGTCACTTCGATGGCACTCATATACTGCCCTTCGTAAGTCACTTTTACCGTATCGCCTGTACCGATATCGTCAAAGCTGATCTTTTCGCCATCATATTTGGCTGTTACAGAGCCCTTGGTACCAAAAAGGCTCAGAGTCGTGCCGGAATTTGTACGCATGGTCAGGAAAAGATCGCCATTCTGCATCACTCTGCTGTCGGTGACCGTGCCCACAACGGTGCTTTCTTTTTTCACCACAGGCGCATCCACCTTGGTTTCTGTCAGTTTGTTATAGGATTTTACAGAAAGGACTGCCATTTCCGCCCGGGTGATGTTTTTCTTGGGATTGAATTTGTTATCGGAATCCCCAACCATCAGGTTTGCTCTGTTCAGCAGATCCAGATAAGGCACTGCCGCCGCAGAAACCTGAGACGCATCATTGTAGGACAGAGAAGCACCGGATTTGATATCATAGCCATTGACCGTATCCAAGGCTTTCCCAAAAATCACACCGACATCCTCACGAATTGCATATTTTGTCCCATTCTGCAACTTGTTCAGCTCCGCTGTCGTCAGAATGCTGTTTTCCAAGCCGTAGGCCGTTGCCTTATAGGCCCATTCGGGAATATTGTAGGCACTGATGACGGGTTTCCATTTGGTCACTGTGGCATCATTCACATCCTGCTTGGTATAAACCTTCATGATGGAATACATCAGCTGTACCGCTTCGCAGTAAGTCACGTTGTTTCTGGGCTTGCAGTAACGTTTGCCGTTTTCCTCATAGCCGCTCATCAGCCCCAGTTCCGCTGCCTGATTCAGAAACGGCTTGAAGCCGGACCAGGTGACTGTATCGATATCTGCAAAAGAGGCACCATAGGCTGTAACACCCATGCTTCCCAGCATCAGGCTGGCCGCCGTTGCAAATGCAATGATCTTTTTCATGATCTTTACCCCCTTTTCAAAAATCCCTTTCCGTCCCTTCTCCATCAGGACGGGCTTTGATGGTTTCATTGTATCACAATCGCAGGAAAAAAGTTCTTTCGTTTTCCTTAATATTTCTCCAAATCCCAGTAAAACCCTCCTTTTTCAGGAAAGATTACCTGATTTTGACGCAAAGGAAAATGAGATTGTTCCTTTTTCCAAAAAAAATTTGGGGAAGGCAGATTCTTTCCCCCGATCCTCCCTCAATTCCATTCCAGTTCTGTCCCCACTGCCACCTCTGTCACAGGGCTGACAGCGTGCAGCGCAGCCCGCACGGCAAAGGAAGTGCAGTGGCAGGGATACATTTCAGGAATCCTTTCTTTTTTTAAAAAGGCGATGGTCTCCTTTGCCCGCTCATCCACCTCAAACAGATGGAAGCCGCCCAAAACACTCTGCACCTGTTCCACCCCTGTCAGCTTTTGAGCATAGGTGATGATATTGCAGATGCCTGCGTGGGAACAGCCGGTGATGATGGAAAGCCCCTTTTCCCCCACATAAGCCAATGCCGTGTCATCCGCGATATAGTCCGCTTCTTTTTTGCCGTCCTTTTCTACGGTACCGATGGCATAGGCAGGCTCAAAATCCAGTGTATGAGGGATCTCCCCCAGCCAGACCAGCTTTTCAGTCAGCCAGACAGGTTCTTTTGTCAGATGCAGTTCCAATTTTTCCGCCAATTCCTCCTCTGAAACAGGACTGCCGATATCCATGCCCTTCCAATCATGGGGCAGAAGGGCATGGGGATGGGCGATCAGCTTGGGTTTCTTAGGAAAATCCAGTTCCAGCAGAGGCTGCAAGCCTCCGGTGTGGTCGTTATGGGAATGGGACAGGAGGATCGCTTCTGCCTTTGTCACATCAATACCCATACCCTCCGCATTTTTCAGGAAGGCATCGGAATAGCCCGCATCGAAAAGGAAGCATTTCCCTTCCGTTTCCAGCCAGTAGGACACGGCAGGCTCCCCCAGATAATACACATCGATCTCCGTATGGTTATCCATCAATATCGTCAGCTTCACTTCTATCACTCCATTTTTGAAACATCGATAAAATATATTTTTATTTCGTCATTTTTTCTCTGATTCTTACAGCCTTTTCTTCACCATATCATAGAAAAAGCCCCTTTGCAATCGTGATTCTGCCAGTTGACAGACGGACTTCTTTTCTGTAATGTATGCAAATAAGAACATTTATTTTTAGGAGGGATTTCCCATGAAAAAACACGAATTACAGACTCCTGCCATCCTGCTGGATATGGACGCGCTGGAAAACAATATCAAATCCTGGCAGACACTCTGCGATGCCAACGGCAAAGAAATGTGGCCCATGATCAAAACCCATAAAAGCTCCACTCTGGCAAAAATGCAGATGGATGCAGGGGCAGCAGGCTTCCTCTGTGGCACACTGGATGAATGCGAAATGGTTTACAACCTGGGGGCAAAACATATCATGTATGCTTACCCCACAGCAAACCCCGTAAACCTGAAACGGCTGATGCCCATTGCCAAGGATACAGAGCTGATCATCCGTCTGGATACCGTTCCCGCTGCGGAAATTTTGAACGCAGAAGCAGAAAAAGCAGGTGTAACCGTTTCCTACACCATCATCGTAGATATGGATTTCCACCGTTTCGGTATGCCTGCCGATAAGGTAGTGGACTTCGTGAAAGCACTGGCTCCCCTGAAAAATCTGAAATTCCGTGGTATTTCCACCCACCCCGGTCAGGTTTACGGCTGTACCACAAGGGAAGACCTAGAAGCTGTAGCGCAGCTGGAAAAAGACACCATGAAACAGGCTGCGGATGCATTGGCTGCTGCCGGTTTCCCCTGTGAAATCGTTTCTTCCGGTTCTACCCCTACCTTCGAAATCGCAGTAAAAGACAAAACCATCAACGTAAGCCACCCCGGCAACTACACCTTCTTCGACAATATCCAGATGGCCCTGGGTACCTGCGGCGAAGAGGCTTGTTCCCTGCGGGTATTGGCTACCGTGGTTTCCAATCCCTCCGAAGGCTTCTATCTCTTCGATGCAGGCTCCAAATGTCTGGGCCTGGATCAGGGTGCCCATGGCAATTCCGCCATCAAAGGCTTCGGCTATGTGGTTGGCCATCCCGAACTGACCATCGTTGGTCTTTCCGAAGAGGTGGCTAAGGTAAAGGCAGACGGCACATGCGATTTGAAGATCGGCGATCAGGTGGAAATTATCCCCAACCATTCCTGCTCCTCCGCAAATAATACCAGCTGGTATACCTGCGTACGGGGCGATGAAGTGGTGGATTTTATCGAAGTTGACGTGAGAGAAAACAGCAAGAAAAAAGGCTGATAACCAAAGAAAGGGAGTCCCGTTCGGGACTCCCTTTTGTTATGCAAATTATTTGAAAATATCGCTGGAAACGTATGCCACGCCGCCCTTCAGTTCGCTGGGCATAGCTGCCTTCATTGCCATATCGCCATCTACCACATAGGTATCGCTGCCTACTGTGATTTCCATGGAAACGCCAGCTTTTTCCAGCAGGATGGGTTTGTTCTTACCCTGCCATTTTACTGTGTAGCCATTTGCTTCTGCTGTTTCTCTCAGGGGAACCATTGTTGCTGTTTCCAGTTCTGTTGCGCCTGTAGGTACTTCCGCTGTTGTCAGCAGCAGCACGAAGGAAGGTGTTGTCTGAGCAGGGATGCTTCTTGTAGTTGCACCATAGAATACCAGTGCATCCTGACCTTTTACATCTTCCGCTGTCAGTCTGATTCTTGCGCCCTGCAGATTCTGGATGTCTGTGTTTTCGGAGATGTTCAGCTTCAGCATATTTTTCATATCTGTCAGGTCGTTGTCGAAGTGACCTACTGTAAAGAAACCGGCATCGGCATTGGCAACCACTGCTGTCACCTGGCCCAGGTAAGGAGGCATGCTCATGCCCATGGGACCAAAGGCATCATATACAACAGCAACTTCCATGCCTTCTGTCAGGTCTGCCGCTGTCAGGTAAGCGCCATCTTCTCTGTTTACAACGATTGTGTTGCTGTCTACTGCAAAACGCAGACCGCCCTGTTCGTTATCGATTGTCACCAGCTGTACGCCTTCTGTAAAGGATGCTTCTACGGAAACTACTTTACCGCTCTGGCTGATGAAAGCTGCTTCCTGTGCTTCTGCCATGATTGTTTCGATAGATGTGTTTTCTGTTGCGGAAATTACCGCGGGGGCTTCTGCAAATGCTGTTGCTGTGCCCAGCATTGTCAGTACCATACCCATTGCCATAACTTTTGTCAGATTCTTTTTCATATTTATTTCCTCCTAGATGATGTAGTTTTTTTCTATTTTACTGCGTTATATATCATCAGACGGAAGGAAATATGGAAAGTTCCCAACTTTTTTAATTTTTTTATTTTTTTCTGACAGGGTAGCAGACTTCTGTCACAAATTCCTCGGGATTATCTGTTTCATGGGGGCTGACATGATAGATATTGAACATCTGCCCATCGGGAACATAGCCATTATCCCGCACCCACTGGGCAACTGCCGCATTGACTTCATTGATGAGATTGTAAGGCCCTTTATAAGTAGCAGAGGCAAAGGTCACCGCAGGCAGGGTCTTGAATTTCACATGTTCCGTATCGGGGTATGTCCCCTTCACGGTCTTCTGGGCTTCCACATCTACATCCTTTTCCTTATATTCCCCATCATGGAACACCACACTGCAATAGCAGGGGTCATCGGGAATCAGGTGCAGGTGTTCTGTTTCGCCGACCAATACGCCCCACAGCATACCTTCCTGTTCATAGCAGGGGATCGTCATACGGACAGTAGCCGCGTAACGTTCCGGCAATGTTTTCAGCACTACATTATATTTCATCCCGTTTTCATCCTTTCTCATTCGTTCTCTGGCTGTTTCCAGAAGCCGCAGCCGCTCCGCCGCCTGCTGCGCCAATGTTTGCAGTTCTGCTTCCTTTTCTGAAAAATACCGCTCCAGCACTTCCTTGTCTCCATAGGCAAGCAAGATCTCCCCGATGGCGGCAAGGCTGAAGCCCATATTTTTCAGCTCCGCGATGCGCCCCACTAAAAGAAGCTGTTCCTCGCTGTAATAGCGGTAGCCTGTGCAGGGGTCGATCTGAAAGGGCTTCAGCAGGCCCATTTCATCATAATGCCGCAGCATACGGATGCTGACTCTGGACAGCTTTGAAAATTCTCCGATTTTTAACATATCGCACCTCACAGATTCTGTTGGTTTTCTTGAGCTCAAGCCTATTGTATTCCCTGCCATTATGTCAGAGTCAAGAGCAAAAAAGAAAAAACTGCCAATATGTCAAAACATATCAGCAGTTTCGGGATTACTGTTCATCTACAAATTCGATTCTATCCATCTGAGCCTTGAAATTTGCACGGAATTTGATCAAAAATTCCTGACGCAGCAAATTCTGCTCCACTTTTTCTTCTTCTGTCAGGCCAACGGTCTTCGCTTTTCTCGCCAGCTCGTTGATCCGTTTTGTCAAGGGTGTCAGTTCTTCCATTTTTATTCTCCTATCACAGTAAAAATCGTGTCATTTTCTGCTTCGGGCAGGAATTCATCCTTTTGCCCGCATCCGCTGAAAAGCAAGCCCAGCAGCAGGAAAAGCAAGACTGCCTTACAAATCGATGATTTCCGCATTTGCTACCGCCTCTTCCAGCAATCTGTCCAGCTCGGTCAGCTTATGCTCCGCTTTTTCGATATAGTTCAAACGGGGCTTTGTCACAGGATGTTTTGCCACGAAAACGGTACAGCAGTCCTCATAAGGACGGATGGAAATTTCGAAAGTGCCGATCTGTTCTGCTCTCTGGATGATCTCCGCCTTATCCATCCCCGCCAAGGGACGCAACACAGGCAGGTCGCAAACGGCATTGATGACCTGAATGCCCTGCATGGTCTGGCTGGCAACCTGACCTACGCTTTCCCCTGTTACCAGAGCCAAGGCACCATCTTTATGGGCGATCATTTCCGCCGCCCGCATCATGGCACGTTTCAGGTGGATGGTCAGTCTGTCATGGGCTGTGTTGTCCAACAGATAAAGCTGCAATTCTGTAAAGGGAACCACATACAGACGGAATTCCCCTGTGAAATCCGCAATGCGCTTCGCCAGATCGATGACCTTTTCCTTCGCCCATTCGCTGGTATAGGGAGGGCTGTGGAAATATACACCTTCCACTTCCACGCCCCGCTTTGCCATCATCCAGGTTGCCACAGGGCTGTCGATGCCGCCGGAAAGAAGGCTGACTGCCTTGCCGTTGCTGCCGTAAGGCAGACCGCCGTAGGTACGGATGATCTTGGAATGGAGGTATACGCTGTTTCTGATTTCGATGTTCAGTGTTACATCGGGGTTCTTTACGTCTACCCTCATATTCGGCATATGTTCCAGAATATATGCCCCCACTTCCATGCTCAGTTCCATGGAATGCATGGGGAATTTTTTATTGGCACGGCGGGTATTCACCTTAAATGTCATTTCTTTATCGCCATAGAATTCCTGCATATGCGCCAGGGATTCCTTGCAGATGGTGTCAAATTCCGCATCATCCAGACGCACGCCGGGGCAAATGGAATGGAGACCGAAGATGGTTTCCAGTTTGGGGATCGTCAGGTCATAGTCCAATTCGCCGCCGCGGTCCTCTACAATCAAACGACCGGGGTCACGGACAACGTAGTAGTTGCCGTAGGGGTCCAGATTTTTACGGATCGCAGAGATCAGGCGGTTGATAAAGATATATTTATTGTTGCCGCGCATGGCGATCTCGCCGTATTTTACGATCAAAACCTTTTCTGCCATTATTTTCTCCTTTCTTTTTCGTGGGACGCTGTCCCACACCCTGCAAGGGGAATGATTCCCCTTGACCCCCATTTGCAGAAACTATCGTTTCTGCGCCGCAGGCAAATAAAAGTTTTTGGCTCGCTTTTTTCAAAAAGCGAGTGGGGTTTGGGGCAACGCCCCATACGATTGCCTTGAAAGCTGATTTTTGGAGGGTTTGGGAACCTTTTTACAAGGAAAAAAGGTTCTCAATCTAAGGTTATCTATTATACTTGCGGAAGAAGGGTACCAATTCTTCCAATGCTTTCAAGCACTCCTGTGCCTCTTCCACCGTATTATACCGGCAGAAGCTAAAGCGAATCGCCCCTTCGATCTCATTGAACGGCAGACCCATAGCTGTCAGCACAGGGCTGCCCACTTTTTTCTTACTGTCACAAGCAGAGCCCGCAGAAACCACGATGCCCTTACTTTCCAATGCATGGAGCAGCACTTCACTGCGGAGTCCTTTAAATGTCACATTCAGCACATAAGGGCTGGCATCCTCCAAAGAATCCCCGTTCAGCTGCGTATCGGGCATAGCAAGGATGCCTTCCAACAGGACTTTTTTCACTTCTCTTACATGGTCGATGCTTTCCTTCATGGCTTTGAAGGCTTCGTCACAGGCCACACCCAGTGCTGCTGCACCGGGGCCGTTTTCCGTACCGGGGCGCTGACCTCTCTGCTGACCGCCCCCCAGCATCAGGGGTTTCACTTTCAGGCCTTTTCGCATATACAGCATCCCTACACCCTTGGGGCCATGAATTTTATGACCGCTCATGGTCAGCAGGTCGATCTTCATTTTTTCCACATCAATAGGGTATTTGCCAAAGGCCTGCACCGCATCCACATGGAACAGGCAGTTGGGATTCTTTTCCTTGATGAGCTTACCGATGGCAGCCGCATCCTGAATGGTACCTGTTTCATTATTGACCAGAATGATGCTCACCAGAACTGTATCGGGGCGGATGGCATTTGCCAACTCCTCCAAAGAAATATGCCCCTGTCTGTCAACCTTCAGGAAGGTAACTTCGCATCCCTGTTCTTCCAGATGTTTCATGGGATTTTTTACGGCAGGATGCTCGATTTCTGTTGTAATGAAATGCTGGCCCTGTCTTTTATAGCCTTCCGCAGTGCCGTAAATGGCCCAGTTATCGCCTTCTGTACCGCCGCTGGTAAAGAACACTTCTTCATATTTGCAGTGGATACCCCGGGCGATGATCTCCGCCGCATTTCTAATTTCCTTTTCCGCTGCCAGCCCCATGGCACTGACAGAGGCAGGGTTGCCATATTGTTCGCAGAGCATCATGCTCATTTTTTCCGCCACAGCGGGCAAAGCTCTTGTGGTGGCGGCATTATCAAAATAAATCATCCTGATTTACCTCCTCAATCTAACTCATATAAAAGGATGGCTGCTGTTGTCATCCCCGCTGTTTCCGTCCGCAGGATGCGTTTACCCAAGCTGATGGGCGTGATGCCTGCTTCCCTCGCCAGTGCGATCTCCTCCTCTGCGAAGCCGCCTTCGGGGCCAATGAAAACGCCGATGCTTTCGCCCTGAAAGCCCTGCACGAATTGACGGATGCCCGTCTCCTGTTCCTTTTCATAGGGGATGATGGCTCCATCCAATCCTTTGGCTTCTGCCACTGCTTCCTTGAATTTCAGCACCTGCTGACCGATTTCGGGGATTTTCCCTCTGCCACTCTGCTTTGCGGCGGCTTCGGCGATCTTCTGCCAGCGTTCCAGCTTCTTGCTTTCTTTTTTATCCAACTTTACGATGGCACGTTCTGTGCTGACCGCCACGATGCGGTCTACCCCCAGTTCCACACATTTCTGGATGATCAGCTCCATTTTATCCGCCTTGGGCAGCCCTTGATAGAGGGTGATTTTCGTCTTAGGCTCTGTTTCGCAGACCTCTTTGGAAAGGATATCCAGCAAAACGCCCCGTTCCAGGGATACGATACGGCATTGATAATCCATGCCTTCCCCGTCGCAGAGGGTCAGTTCCTCGCCTTCTCTTGCCCGCAAAACGGTCTTGATATGCTTTTCATCCTCCCCGAAAAGCTGTACCTGCCCGCGGCTGATGTCATTTTTATTGAAGAAAAATTTGGGCATTCTTCTCACCCCTCGTACCTAGATGCAATCGCCACCCAGCCTTTTTTCTCACGAATATCTTCTACCTTGAAGCCGCCCGCTTCCAGTGCCGCCAGAACGTCCTCTTTCCGTTCGGTGATGATGCCGCTGGAAAGGAAGATACCGCCGTCTTTGATATAATCGGGCACCTGTTTTGTCAGGGCAATGATGATATCCGCCACGATATTGGCTTCTACCATATCATATTTTTTGCCGCTGTATTTCTGGTGCAGTTCTGCATCCTCCAGAATATTGCCGGCACAGACATGATATTTTTCTCTGGGGATATCATTCATATCGCTGTTTTCATAGGCGATCTGGATGGCATTGGGGTCGATATCCACGGCATCCGCTTCCTTTGCATCCAACAGCAGAGAAGCAATGGACAGAATCCCGCTGCCGCAGCCGATATCCAGCACCATATCATCTTTTTTCACATATTTTTCGATCAGCTCCATGCAAAGCTGTGTGGTTTCATGGGTGCCTGTACCGAAGATATGACCGGGGTCGATTTTCAAAATGATCTTATCTGTTTCTTCTGTCAGTTCTTCCCAGGAGGGCTTGATCATGATCTTTTCGCCTACAGGGAAGGGTTTGAAATATTTCTTCCAGTTATTTGCCCAGTCCTCTTCCTGCACATTTTTCATGGTCAGCTCCAAAGAACCCAAATCCAGTTCCTTTTCGGATTCCTTTGCAGCTGCCAATGCGCCTTTGATCTGCGCCAGCTGTTCTCTGCCATAAAGATTATCTCTCAGGAAAAAGGTAATGCCTGTTTCCAGCTGATTTTTTTCTTCCACCAGCTCATCGGCCACATAGTCCCACTCCCTGTTGGGGTTTTCCAAAAATTCCGCAAAGTCAGAGGTATCGTGGATCATCAGGCCTGTCAGCCCACACTGATACAACACACCCTCCACAGGTTCCAGCCCCATCTGGCTGGTAGATACGAATACTTCGATCCATTCCATTGGGATATTCTCCTTTCAAAATACAGTCTGGGAAAGAGAAACCGCCCATAGCAGGAAGCTTTCCTGCCATCGTCGCTTTCTCCTTCCTTAATATACAACATCCACAGACAAAGTCTGTGGAACAGCCGCTTTCCTTTTCTGCGGTCATAATATAAAAACAGGAAAAAGCCGTCCGAAAAATTGGTAGACGGCTTTATATTATTTGTCGTAGAGCTCGCATACTTCCCGATAGCTTTCGGGTGTGCCGATATCATAGCATTCCCCTTCGAAGGTATAGGCATAAACCTCCTTTTTATGGTACAGCCACGCAGGGAAGTTCCCGGGAGCATCAGGCTTATTGCCCGCCGCCAGATATTCGGCAAACATGGGAACGGTTTCCTTTTTATAGAGATATGCGGCAAATACAACCGTATTGGACTTGGGTTTTGCAGGTTTTTCTTCGATATCCAGCACTTTTCCCGCCTCATCCAGCAGGGCAATGCCAAACTGGGACAGGGCTGCTTCATCCTCCCAAACCTTTACGCAAACACAGTCCCGGTCTTTCCGATGGAAATAATCCACATATTCTCTCAGGGAATATGTAAAGAAATTATCTCCGGCAATGACCATCAGGTCATCATCGATCTCCATTTCATCGATGACGAAAGAAATGTCGCCGATGGCGCCTCTTTTGTTGGAATCATCTGTGGTGCCGTCGTTCAATACGGTGATGGGGGCACAGCTTTTGGCTGTTTCTGCCCAATCTTCGAAGTCCTTGGCGAATTTATCGTTGGAAACAACATAAATCTCGTCCAGTTCTTCGATGGTATCCATCTGTTCTACGATATGATCAATGATTGGTTTCTTACCAATGGGGAGCAAAGCCTTCGGCGTATGCAGTGTCAGGGGATATAATCTCGTGGCATAGCCCGCCGCCAAAATAATGGCTTTCATCGTCTCTCCTCCTTCGTGTGTCTCTCATCCATCCTTCCCGAAAAGACCATCGCAGATCTCCTGCAATGTTTTCGGCAAAGGAGCCGTCATTTCCTTTCCATACAGATAGCCCAGAGGGCCCTCCTTTTCCTTCCATTCCACACGGATAGCGTGGAGGAACTGATTGGAAAGGGCATATTCTTCCCGGAACTTTTGATTGGAATGTTCCGAACCATATTTTCTGTCGCCTACCACGGGATGTCCGATGGACTGCATGTGGGCACGGATCTGGTGGGTCTTCCCTGTGATCAGGTGGATCTCCAGAAGGGTATAGCCCTTTGCATAGGCAAGGGGGCGATACTTTGTCATCGTCTTTTTCCCACTGCCTTCCCGTTTGGAAATGCGAACTTGATTTTTTTCTTCATCCTTCGTCAGATAGGCTGTGATCTCTCCGGCTTCGCGGATCTCTCCGGCAACCAATGTCAGATAATACTTATCCAGCTTATGGCTGCGGATGGTCTCATTCACCGCCTGCACCCCCTTCAGGGTCTTCCCTGCGATAACGATGCCGCTGGTGTTTCTGTCCAGTCGGTTGCAGAGGGCAGGGGTAAAGCTGCTGTCCGCTTCGGGCAGATACTGCCCCTTCTGATAAAGGTAATATAAAATTTGGTCGATCAAAGTGTCCTTGTCGCTGCTTTTTTCCGGATGGGTCAGCAAGCCTGCAGGCTTGGAAACCACCAGGATATCATCATCCTCATAAACGATGGCAAAATGACGCTTCGCCTCGGCAACGGTCTTTTCCTCCATAAAGGAAGAGATGGTCTCCTCTGCCAGATAAAGCTGGAGGGTATCGCCCGCTTTCAGCAGTTCGCTACCCTCCGCTCTACCGCCATTGTATTTGATGCGCTTTTTCCGCAGCATCTTATACAGGAAGCCCTTGGAGGCCTTGTTCATATATTTCAGCAGGAACTTGTCCAGCCTTTGATTTTCCTCATTTTTGGTGATTCTGATCTCTTTCAAGGCTTTTCCTCCAGAGAATTAGCTGTGGATCCATGCCAGATATGCGCTGATAAAGTTATCGATCTCGCCATCCATCACTGCATCCACCTTACCTGTTTCTTCACCGGTACGATGGTCTTTTACCAAAGTGTAGGGCATGAATACATAGGAACGAATCTGGCTGCCCCAGCCGATTTCCTTCACATCGCCACGAATTTCCGCCAGCTTCTGCATCTGTTCTTCCAGCTTCAAAGCAAGCAACTTACTTCTCAGCATCTTGAAGGCTTTGTCCTTATTGGCAAACTGGCTCCTTTCTTCCTGGCAGGCTACCACTACGCCTGTAGGGAAGTGAGTGATACGGACAGCAGAGGATGTTTTATTGATATGCTGACCGCCGGCACCGCTGGCTCTGTAGGTATCGATACGGATATCTTCTGTTCTGATCTCGATTTCTGTGTCGTCCTCGATTTCAGGCATAACATCGCAGGAAGCGAAGGATGTCTGTCGTCTGCCGGCACTGTCGAAAGGAGAAACACGCACCAGACGGTGGATGCCCTTTTCGGATTTCAGGTAGCCATAGGCATTTTCCCCGTTTACCTGAATGGTTACGGATTTCAGCCCTGCTTCATCCCCATCCAGCATATCCAGTACTTCCACTTCAAAGCCCTCTTTTGCTGCCCATCTGGAATACATACGGAACAGCATGTTGGTCCAGTCGCAGGCTTCTGTGCCGCCTGTCCCTGCATGGAGTGTCACGATGGCATTATTGCGGTCATATTCACCATCCAGCATGGTTGCGATGCGAAGTGCTTCATATTCCGCAAAAAAGGAATCGTTCATTTCTTTGACTTCTTCGTATACGCTGTCATCCTGCTCTTCGATGCCCATTTCGATCAATGTCAGGATATCCTCGTATTTTGTCACCAGGTCTTCATATTTTCCGACCTTGTTTTTCAGTGCTTTCAGCTGCTGCAGTGTTTTCTGGCTCTTTTCCAGGTCATTCCAGAAATCAGGATCGGCAGAAAGCTCTTCTAATTCGGTTATCTTCTCCTTGGCGCCAGCGACGTCAAAGTGAAGCCCCCATTTCCTCTAATTTTTCGTCGTAAGCAGAAAGGCCCAGACGGATCTGTTCTAACTCGAACATTAAAAATCATCTCCTTCATAATGAAATATTATAATGAATAGATTGATCTGTTAACAGAGCTTCCATCCAAACAGAAATGGGCTGCTTGGATGGATTTTCTGTATAACTTCTTATTTATCTTCTTCGGAAAAGGCTTCCGTTGAAAATCTGATCAAATTCCCGCTGAAAGATGCCATAAAATCTTCCATAGGCACCCACCAATGGGGTTTGTTTTTCTCCGCAAAAGCAGAGGGATGATGCACCAGAAAAGCTGTCAGCTCCCCATCCTCTGTTTCATAGCCGAAAACAGGGATGAGATGCCCGCTTTTACCATAGACACCGCTGCCGTCAGGCTTGGGCTTGCCCCCTTGGAAAAAGGGTGCGATCGAAATGATACAGGGATGTCTCTTGTCCAGTTCCTGCTTCAAATCTTCCGCTGTTTTTTCCCGCAGGGCTTCGCCATAGATGCCGTATTCCCGGGCCAGCTTTGCCAGACCCCAATGGATCCAGCCGACGCCCTCTTTATAGGCACCTGCCGCCACGCCCTTTTCGATCATAGGACCATGGCGTTCCACGTTTTTGCCAAAGCCATCCAGCACCATCCGCAGGGATGCGATGCCGCAGCTGCGAAACGTCCAACTGTCCGCTTCCTGAAAGGAAGGAAACTGTTCCATCTTCCAGTTTTCCAGTGTCATCTGCTGGGTATAAAAAGGAAACTCCATAGGCAATCGAAATTGCTTCTTCTCACCCATTTTATCCCTTCTTTCTAAACTCAGGCGTTCCTGCCGCAGCACTGTTTATATTTCTTGCCGCTGCCGCAGGGACAAGGATCGTTTCTGCCCACCTTTTCCTCGGTGCGTTTTTTAGGCTGTTTCACAGCGGAATCGTCCTTGTTTGTGAACATGGGCTTCTGTACTTCTTCCCGTTTCACTTCTGTCTGGATACGCACACGATACAGGATCTTCAGGGTATCTTCCTGGATATGGTCGCTCATTTCTTCGAACATATCGTAAGCAGCAAATTTATATTCTGTCAGAGGGTCTCTCTGGGCATAAGCGTGCAGACCGATGCCCTGTCTCATCTGATCCATATCGTCGATATGATCCATCCATTTCTGGTCGATGACACGGAGCATAACCACTCTTTCCAGTTCACGCATCCGTTCTTCGCCTTCGGGCTGCCCCTGGGCGATCTCTTTTTCTTTCAGTTCATAGAGCTGAACGCCCAGCTTTGTCAGGCTTTCTTTCAGCTTGTCTTTTGTCATCTGGGCCATGGCATCTTCCTTGATGTTGACCTTGCCAACGGGGATGATGGCAGCAAGGCTTTCGCTGAAGGCATTCATATCCCATTCTTCGGGAAGCTGTTCATCGTTCATATGGGCATCCACGGTGCGCTCGATCACGGAGCCGATCATGCCGATGATGCTGTCACGAAGGTTTTCACCATACAGCACACGTTTTCTTTCGCCGTAGATGATCTCTCTCTGTTCATTCATAACCTGGTCATATTCCAGCAGGTGTTTACGGATGGCAAAGTTGTTGCCTTCCACTTTCTTCTGGGCATTTTCGATGGCCTTTGTCAGCATACCTGCTTCGATGGGTTCATCTTCTGTCATGCCCATAGCGTCAACGACTTTCATGGTCTTTTCGGAGCCGAACAGACGCATCAGGTCGTCCTCCAGAGAGATATAGAAACGGGATTCACCGGGGTCACCCTGACGACCGGCACGACCGCGCAACTGGTTATCGATACGTCTGGATTCGTGACGTTCTGTACCGATGATCTTCAGACCACCCAGTTCTGCCACGCCTTCGCCCAGCTTGATATCGGTACCACGACCAGCCATGTTTGTAGCGATGGTAACAGCGCCCATCTGGCCTGCCAGTGCAACGATCTCCGCTTCCTGGGCATGGTATTTCGCATTCAGCACCTGATGTTTGATGCCTTCCATTTTCAGCATCTTGCTCAGGGCTTCGGATTTATCGATGGTAACGGTACCAACCAGTACAGGCTGCCCTTTTGCATGGGCTTCTGCGATATCTCTGACTACTGCACGGAATTTACCCATTTCTGTACGGTAAACCACATCCTGCAGGTCCTGTCTCTGGACAGGGCGGTTTGTGGGGATTTCCACAACGTCCATACCATAGATGTTACGGAATTCTTCTTCTTCCGTTTTGGCTGTACCTGTCATACCGCATTTCTTTGCATATTTATTGAAGTAGTTCTGGAATGTGATGGTCGCCAGAGTTTTGCTTTCTCTGCGTACCTGCACATTTTCCTTGGCTTCGATGGCCTGATGCAGACCATCGGAATATCTTCTGCCGGGCATCATACGGCCTGTGAATTCGTCAACGATAACGATTTCGC
Source organism: [Eubacterium] saphenum (assembly GCA_004557645.1). GTDB lineage: Bacteria > Bacillota > Clostridia > Lachnospirales > Anaerotignaceae > Anaerotignum_A. Next base: position 21,075 of record SFGI01000002.1, read on the forward strand.
CTTCGTGGATGACATAGTCCTTATCCAGATGCATGTTGTAGTTGGCTTTCAGGGCATTGTTGATATAATGCTGCAGCTCCAGATTTTCAGGATCGGACAAGTTTTCGATAGAGAAATATTTTTCTGCCTTGGCGATACCTTCCTGTGTCAGCACAACAGATTTCGCCTTTTCATCCAGAATATAGTCGCCTTCTTCCTGAATTTCTTCCTTCAGCAGGGCGTTCATCGCTTCTTCTTCATTCAGGATACGGCCTTTTGTCAGTCTCTTTACGAACAGATCCGCTACGCGGTACAGGTCTGTAGACTTGGAGCCGCTACCGGAAATGATCAGTGGTGTTCTGGCTTCGTCGATCAGAACAGAGTCCACTTCGTCGATGATGGCATAGTGCAGTTCTCTCTGCACCATGTTTTCTTTTCTGACTACCATGTTGTCACGCAGATAGTCGAAACCAAATTCATTGTTTGTACCATACGTGATATCGCAGGCATAAGCCGCACGACGTTCGTTGTTATCCATGCCGTTCAGGATACAGCCTACGGACAGACCCAGGAAACGGAACACTTCGCCCATCCACTGGGAGTCACGCTGTGCCAGATAGTCATTGACAGTAACAACGTGTACGCCTTTGCCTTCCAAAGCGTTCAGGTATGCAGGCAGGGTCGCTACCAATGTTTTACCTTCACCTGTTCTCATTTCCGCGATACGCCCCTGGTGCATGACGATACCACCCATCAGCTGTACAGGGAAATGCTTCATATTCAGTACATGGGGACGGGAAGCCGCTTCTCTCACGACTGCGTATGCTTCGGGCAGGATATCATCCAAAGTTTCGCCTTTTGCCAGACGGTCTTTGAATTCCTGTGTTTTTCCTCTCAATTCTTCATCGGAAAGGTTTTCATACTGGGGGCCCAGCGCTTCGATCTTTGCCACGATCGGCTTGATTTTTTTGATCTCCTTTTCACTGTAGTTCCCAAATATTTTTTCCAAGAAACCCATTCGGTTCACCTCATTTTTTCTTTTGATCGTGCATCCCACGCAAAAACACATGGGCACACTTCTACATTATTATAGTATAACAGAAGAACACCCCCGTACACAAGGAAAACTTGCGTATTTCGGGGGTTCTTAACAAACTTTTAAAGATTTTCATGAAAATTACGGCCCATCCGCCGTCTTTCCAAGCAAAAACCCTGAAATTCCTCGACTTTTCAGACGGGAAAAACAGCATTTTGTTCCATTTTTTTATTTTCCTGCGGCTTTGAAAAGATTCATTTCCTTTCCCAGCACCAGAATATGTTCTTCTTTACAAAAAACATAATCCTGCTCCGGCATCATTTTAATGGCATTATCCCGCTTGACCGCCATGATATTCAAATGATAGGTATTGCGGAATTTCAGGTCCCGAATACTTTTCCCAAGCCATTCCTTTCTGGGGGAAATCTCCATGATGTAATACCCGGAGCCCAGCTCCACGCATTCAAAAATACTGTCGGAAGCCTCTTCAATGGCGATCCGTTCCGCAATATGCTTTTCGGGATAGATGATGGCATCTGCCCCATTCCGCAGAAGGAACTTGGCATGGATATCTTCATCGGCCTTGCTCAGCACCCGCTTTGCCCCCATTTCTTTCAGCATACTGGTGATCTGCAGGCTGTTCTGGAAATTGGACCCCATGCAGACAAAACAGGTATCAAAGCTTTCCACACCGAAGGATTCCAGCACTTCCGGCTTCGTGCAGTCGCCGATCTTAGCACTGACTACCATGGAAAGCACATCCTCGATGGCTTCCCCTGTTCTGTCTACCACCATGATCTCGCATTTTTGACGGGACAGACAGCGGCACAGGTGATGTCCAAAAGAGCCCATACCTATGATTAAAAATGATTTCATTTCTCTCACCTCATATTGTTATCCAATGGTTATTTTTTCCTTGGGGAAGGTCACAGGGGGTCTTGCCTTTTTTTCCAGCACTGCGACCGCAAAGGATACACTGCCTACCCTGCCGCAGTACATCAAAAAAATGATGATATAACAGGAAATCGGGCGCAGTCCCCGGGTGATGCCTGTGGACATGCCCACCGTCCCCATGGCGGAAAAGGTTTCAAAGAAGATATCCGTTGCCGTGATTTCCGGCTGCAATCCGCAGATAAACAGTGCCCCGGCAATGACGAAAAGCAGATTGAACATAAATACTGTCACAGCCTTTTGCAGCACATCCCCCTCCAGGCTGCGTCCAAAAAAATGGGCATCCTGCTCATGGCGGGCAGATGCAAAGGTATACAGCAGCATGACAGCAATGGTCGTTGTCTTGATGCCCCCTGCCGTAGAACCGGGGCTGCCGCCGATAAACATCAGAAACATGGTCAAAATTTTGCTGCCTTCGCTCAGTGCCCCTGTATCCACGGTATTAAAACCCGCCGTTCTGGCAGTACAGGACTGAAACAATGCCGTCAGCAGTTTTTCCCAAAAGGGCATATCTGCCCCCAGATTGTTCCACTCCAGCAGCAAAAACCCTGCAGCACCGCCAAAGAGCAAAATACCGGTGGCGACCAGCACCACCTTTGTCTGCAGATGATATCGCCGCCAGCTTCTTTTATTGCGGAAAATATCATCCCAGACCAAAAAGCCTGCGCCGCCAATGACGATCAGGGACATAATGGTGAGATTCACAATCAGGTCATCACTATACCAGACCAAGGAAGAAAATTCTCCCTTGTCCCCCATCAGGTCGAAGCCGCCGTTGCAAAAAGCGGAAATAGAATGAAACACACCGAAATACAGCCCTTTCGGAAAGCCATATTCCGGAATAAAGCGCAGAGAAAGCAGAATCGCACCGACACCTTCAAAAAACGCAGTGCCAGCTACGATCCCCTTGGTCAAGCCCAAAATGCCGCCCAGCCGTGTGGAGTTGATGCTGTCTACCATCACTTCCCGATACCGCAGCCCCACCCGCCGCCGCAGCAGCAGCATAAAGCGCAGGGCCAGGGTCATAAACCCAAGACCGCCGACCTGTATCAACAGCAGGATGACGATCTGTCCAAATAGCGACCAATGCATTGCCGTATCCACCAAAACCAGCCCTGTTACACAGGTGGCAGAAACGGCAGTGAAAAAGGCTTCCGTAAAGGTAGTCGGTGCCTTCGAAGCAAAGGGCAGCAGCAGCAAAATCGTCCCCAGCAGGATGACCAAGCCATAGCCCAGTGCAACGATCTGCACATTGGAAAATTGTAATTTCAGTTTGAATTTCTTTCGCATACCTATCCTCTTCCCGGGATCGATTTTCAGCAAATATCTTTTGTATCCCTATACCCATATCATTTTTCTTTCTAAAAGGAGTTATTCCCCTTTTCTCAATTCCTCTTGCGTATGCAGAGAAAATTTTTCCGCCGGATACACGCTTTTATCTGATCCGATGCCTGATATGGTCTTTCCAATACTTTTCTATACAGAAAATCGACGCTTCCTTCCCGTCACACCTCTTCCGATTTCCGTTCCTGTGCTTTCTTCCAGCATTTATAGCACATGGGGCGGTAGCTTTCGTTGCCGCCCAGAAGGAACTGCTCCCCTTCGGTGATGACATTGCCTGCGCTGTCGATGCGGGCATTTACCATAGCTTTGCCGCCGCAGGTGCAGACTGTTTTCAGTTCGGAAATGGAATCTGCCAGTTCAAAGAGCCTTGCGCTGCCGGGGAATAGTTTTGTGCGGAAATCTGTTCTGAGGCCAAAGCAGAACACAGGAACGTTGTAGTGATCCACGATATCCCGCAGCTGTTCAATGTGGGCAGGAGTCAAAAACTGTGCTTCATCGGCAATGATGACATCATAAAACTCCCGTTCTCTGTCCCGGAAGATCTGGTACAGATTCATATTCTCCTCAATGCTGTCTGCCTGCTGTTCCAGTCCGATGCGGGAATGGACCTTATCCACCCCATAGCGGGTATCTGCCGCAGGCTTGATGAGCCAGACCCGCATGCCCTGTTCCTCGTAATTGAATTTTGTGATGAGGGCCTGGGCAGATTTGGAACTGCCCATCACGCCATATCTGAAATATAATTTAGCCATTCTAATAAACGCCTCCAAAATAGACCTTGTTTTTTACCATTCTGTATCATACCACAATCCATTCCCCTTGACGAGTGACACACTTCCCAAAAATTCTTTCTCTTTCTGCTTACTTTTCTCAAAAGAAAGGAGTATACTGGCTATTGGTATGAATGTTTGATTCCAAAATACTGAAATGATATACAAATGAAGGAGATGACTGCATTGATCACAGACCTGACACAAGGCAGCAGCCGAAAAATGCTGTGGGCCTTTTCCATACCAATGCTTTTGAGCGTTATGTTTCAACAGATGTATAACATTGCCGACAGCATCATCGCCGGGCGGTTCATCGGGGAAGATGCCTTGGCCGCTGTCGGCGCATCCTATCCCATCACCATGATCTTCATGGCGGTGGCTGTGGGCAGCAATATCGGCTGTGCTGTGGTGGTTTCCCGTTTGTTCGGCGGCAGGCAGTATGGCAAGCTGAAAACAGCCATCTGTACTATCTTTTTCGCCTGCATCGGTGTCAGCATCGTGATGACTGTTTTGGGGCTTCTTTTGGGGAATGGGCTTCTTGCCCTGATCCAGACCCCCGAAAATGTTTTTGCCAATGCGGCATTGTATCTGAGAATTTACATATTCGGCTTTCTGTTCCTGTTCCTTTATAATATCTGTACAGGTATCTTTACCTCCCTTGGGGACAGCCGCACGCCACTGTATTTCCTGATCGGCTCTTCCATTGCCAATATCCTGCTGGATATTCTTTTTGTAGTGGCTCTGCAAATGGGGGTAGCCGGTGTGGCATGGGCCACCTTTGTTGCCCAGGGGGCCGCTTCTATCCTGGCCCTCGTTACCCTGCTCCATCGTCTGAAACAGCTAAGGACCAATGAGCCCTATGAAAAATTCTCTGCCCCCATGCTGAAGCAGATCGCCATTGTAGCGATTCCCAGCATTTTGCAGCAGTGCTTCGTTTCTGTGGGGAATCTGTTCGTCCAGTCTTTGGTCAACAGTTTTGGTTCCGCTGTCATTGCCGGCTATTCCGCAGCCATCAAGCTAAATACCTTCGCTGTCACCTGCATGACGACCCTGTCCAACGGGCTGTCCTCCTTTACAGCCCAGAACCTGGGGGCAGAAAAGAACGAACGTGTGAGGGAAGGGTTCCGTGCCGGGGCTTTGTTGGGGATTTTGGTCTGTGTACCTTTCTTCTTGTTCTATTTCTTCGGCAGCGAAACAGCCATGGGCCTGTTTATGAAGGCAGAAAGCCAGGGGGCGATTCGGGCCGGCATTGCCTTTCTCCGCATCGTAACGCCCTTCTATTTTGTAGTCACCATCAAAGTCATGTGCGATGGTGTCCTGCGAGGCGGCAGTGCCATGCTGTATTTTATGACCACCACCTTCACAGACCTGCTGCTGCGGGTGGTGCTGGCCTTTGTTTTCGCAAAGGGTCTTGGCTTCGGTGCCACGGGGATCTGGATGGCTTGGCCTTTCGGCTGGTCTTTATCCACCCTCCTTTCCTTCAGCTTCTATCGCCTGAAGCCCTGGGAAAAAAAGAAACTCTGATCTTTCACAAAGAAAAAGCGTCTCTTTCGAGACGCTCTTTTTTATGAAACATCATTTATTTGCATTTGTCAGCATGATTGCTGCTTCTGCCTTTGTCACCAAAGCAGTGGGACGCAGGCTTTCCTGATTACCGGAAATGATATTGGAATCCAATGCCCATGCAAAAGCATTTTCCGCTGTTACCCGATCTGCATCGGCAAATTTATTGTCCAGTGTGCCTTCGGCTTCGCCGCCCAGATAGTTATAAAGCATCTGCACCAGTTCTTCTCTGGTCACTTTTGTATCTGCCGCCAATTCGCCTTCTGCGATATCTGTCAGGATGCCGTTCTTTTCCGCCCATGCCGCTGCTGCGTAATAAGAATCCTTTGCATCGATATCAGAGAAGGTGGCTTCCCCTGCCGCAGGCTTGCCTGCCAGTGCGTACACTGCTTCCAGAGCCTCGCCCCGGGTCATTGTTGCAGAGGGAGCAAATGTGGTTTCTGTCGCCCCGGTCAGGATGCCCTTGGAAGCTACAGAGGTCACCGCATTGTAATACCAAGCATCCTTCGCCACATCTGTAAATGTGGAATCATTTACGACAGAAGAAACATTTGTGAAGGTTTTGCTGTCCTTGCTCAGGCGGAATTCTTCTGTGATGGTATCAGAAGAAGATGCCATCTGTCTGGAGCCGCCGCCCATACCGCCGGACTGCCGTCCATCGGGCATTTCGCCATTTTCCAATTTTTCCTTGAAATCTGCAGGCATTTCTTCGCCCCGTTTTTCAAATTCTTCCTTCATTCTTTCTTCAAAATCTGCAGGAAGCTGACCATCCGCAGGTCTTTCACCCTTTTGCATTCCTTCCGGCGGTTCCATACCCTCGGGTCTTTGCCCGCCGAAGCCTTTGTCACTTGTCACAGCACCGCCATGGTGCAGCTGTGTGCCGCCTGTGTAGGAGGTGATCTCTGTATACAGACCATCTTTTTCTACGCCTTCGATCTCGCCGCCCATATAAACATGGTACGTACCTTCCTCCAGTTCCGGTGTGCTGAAAGCGATATAGGTGTAGCTATAAGGGAAATCATAGGCGAAAACAGGATTATCCTTTTCATCTGTTACCACTATCAGGTCATCTGTGCTTTCAGAGAACTGCAGCAGCATATACAGCTGTTCGGAATCCTCTTCGATGGGGTCGTACATATTGCCTGCCCCAACAACGATACCGCCGTTGATATAGGAACCGCAGTCAGAGTCGATACCACTGTCCATGCTGTAGGGGTGGGCCAGATTGATGGCTGTGCCGCCGTTGATCTTAATGTAGCCATTGGAATCCAGACCATCCCCTTCATACTGAGTGTCGCTGGTAACGGAGCTGAAAATATAACCATCATTGATGGTAACCACTGCTACGCCATCTTCGGAACCATTGATGGGGTCATCATTGGAATGGATGGTGATATTCCCGCCGTTGAAGGTCAGGTGACCATATTTTACTTCAATGCCTTCGATATCACCATTGACGGTCAGATTGCCGTTGCCTTCAAAGCCCAGGGAGATATTGGAGCTGATGGCTGCATCATGTTTAATATCATCTTCGTCGGTCTTCTTTGTGTGGGAACCATTCACCACATTTTCGCTGCCATCGGCGATTTCGATGGTCACGCCATATTCTCCTTCTGTTCTGGGGTCAGAACCGGAATAAACCTGGATGGCTGCTGCCGTTCTGCAGGTGATATCCACACCATTCAGAACAACCCGCACATCGTCAGAATCTTCCGCCCGAACGGCGATCTGGGCATCTGTTGCCGTGCCGCTGAATATGTATGTGCCCCCATCTGTAATGGTAATGACTCTGTTTTCCAGATCGGCCAGTTCCTCGGGCACATCGCTGTGGGTCTCATTTTTGTAGTCCAGATAAACGGCATTTGTTTCATCTTCTGTGATTTCCTTTCCGTTTACCAAAATTTTATCATCAGAAAGGGCTACGGTCGTTTCTGTTGTGGCTGCGAAGGCTGTCTGTGTCGAAGCAACACAAAGGACAGTCAGGGCAGCCAATGCTCTTTTTTTCATGGCATATTCCTCCTTTTTTTCATAATATGTTCTATTTTAAGAACTTAAGATTAAAAGGAGATTAAGACAAAAGTATGTTTTCATTAAAAAAGGGCGTTTCCGCCCTCTGTGGTACCTTAGATTTTACAGAACCATAACCAATGTTCCCACCCCGATCAGAACACAGCCAATCAAAGATTTCATTGTAAAGGTTTCGTGCAAAAACACGAAAGCCAGCACCAATGTAATGACCACGCTTAATTTATCAATGGGAACCACTTTGGATGCTTCCCCCAGCTGCAATGCCCTGTAATAGCACAGCCAGGATGCCCCCGTTGCCAGGCCTGATAAAATCAAGAATATCCAGCTTTTTCTGCTGATGGCAGAAATGCCGCTTTGTACATTCGTCAAAAAAACCATGCCCCAGGCCATGATGAGTACCACTACCGTTCTGATGGCCGTTGCCAGATTTGAATTGACACCGTCAATGCCGATCTTTGCCAGAATAGAGGTCAGCGCCGCAAAAACCGCCGACAGCAATGCAAATACAAACCACATATGGATCCTCCTCTTTTCATGAAAAAAGATACAGCCGCATCCCCTGATTTTTTCCAAAAGAAAGCCTTAGACCAAAGGTCTAAGGCTTGGTTTACTCCACAAACTTCTTATGTCATAGCACTTTGCCTCGCTTCACAAGGGACCTCGTCAAATTGCCATTCCAAAAACTTTTCTCCTCTTCTATCAATATTCAGGTTCGATCAGGCCGTATGTACCGTTCTTTCTCTTATAAACAACGTTTACTTCGTCCGTTTCCCCATTACGGAATACGAAGAAATTATGACCTACCAGTTCCATTTCCATAACGGCTTCTTCTGCATCCATAGGTTTTACTTCGAAATGTTTTACTTTTTCGATCTTCACCATAGGTTCGTCATCCAGATCTTCTTCGGGAACCAGGATGGTTGCATATTCTGCTGCGTAAGCTTCTGCGCCGCTTCTTACTTTTGTACGCATCCGTTTTTTATAACGTACTACCTGACCTTCCAGGATATCCACAGCTTTATCCATAGCTGCTGTCATATCAGGATCCTGTACTTCGGCACGTACATATCTTTTATTCATAGGAATGGTCACTTCAATAGTGGAAACCAATTTTTCCAGACTCAGTGTGATGGTCGCTTCTGTATCCTCGGGGAACAGCTTAGCGATGCGGTCCATCTTCTTTTCAACCATTTCTTTTGTTTTGTCCCATACATCGATGTTCTTACCAATAATGTTGTAACGCATAAAAACAACTCCCTTCGTGATCCTCTCATCTCTGAAAGAGGATCGGCAAATATATCGAATCGGCAAAGCCGATCAGATTCAAAAAGAAAGATGGGGTCTTTCTGACCCATAGAACGGTATTTCTTCTAAAAACTTTCTCTTTGTTTACTCTTATTATTCTCCATATTTTTTCAAATCCCTTTTTTCTTTTGAAAAAAAATCCCTTAATTTTCGATAATTTTTTTGCGACAATACCAACAAAAAATTTTGTTGGATTTTTATTTTTTAGTTTCCATAATCCAGTTTACGGATTTCTGTGGATTTTTTTCAAAATGAAAAATGGCGGATTTTCAGGCTTTTCAGAAATCCACAAAAAACACATCTGTTCCCCTTTTTTCCACAATTTATTCCCACAGGAACTGTGGATAATGTGAACAACTTTGTGGAAAACTTGCGTTCTAAGGATTTTATTTGTGGATAAATCGGTGGATTTCTCCACTTTTTCCACAAAAGGATGTTCGTAGCCATATCGCTCATAGGTTCACATAAAATTGGATAGTCGATTGTACAAATAAAAAATCCCGGACATTTTTTGCCCGGGATCATATTATTTTTTTGTATGATTTTTATGCTGTCAGCTCTGCCAGTGCATCCAGGTAGGCTTCCTTGGTTCTGTCATCGAAGCAGACCAGAACGATCTGTTCCATGGAATCGTCATTTTTCAGGAAATGCAGGATCTCGCCCACAGCGATCCTTGCCGCCTGGTCCACAGGAAAACGATAGACCCCAGTACTGATGGAAGGGAAGGCAATGGTTTTTACGCCATTTTCCTTTGCCAGCGCAAGAGAATTTTTATAGCAGTTGGCCAAAAGTTCCTCTTCGCCCCATTTTCCGCCCCGCCAGATGGGCCCGGGCGTATGGATCACATATTTCGCCTTCAGCTTATAGCCCTTTGTGATCTTTGCCTCGCCGGTGGGGCAGCCATGCAAAGTTTCACATTCTGCCAAAAGTTCCGGCCCTGCGGCACGATGGATGGCACCGTCCACACCGCCGCCGCCCAGAAGGGACGTATTGGCTGCATTGACGATAGCATCTGTTTTTGCTTTTACAATATCACCTTTTACGATAGACAAACGTTTCATACTTCAACCCCCTGTCTAAATAGGATTACCCTTGTCCTACCATTTTATCCTCTTTCCGAAAATTCGTAAAGCGGTTTTTTCACAAAAAAATAGTTTTTGGACATTCTTTTTCTGTTCCCGCAAAAAAAGAAGTCTGATAAGAAATACACTTCCCCAGACTTCTTTCCCGATCAATTTTTCTTCAGATTTTCAGTAGGGTCTTTGGGTTCCCCATCCTGTTCCATGGCAAATTCCAAATGGCTGCCCAGAGCCACGCCATACTTCGTGGGCGCAGCCACAGAACCAATGGTCTGCCCCTGTTTTACGGTTTCGCCTTCCTTGACTTTTACGGTCTTTTCCAGCTGACCGTATGTAGTCAGCCAGTTTTCCGCATGCTCGATGACAACAGTCATGCCTGTTTCCGCATCCTCTTTGATCTCTTTTACGACACCATCCGCCGCCGCTTTGACTGCCGTTCCCGGTTCTGCGGACAGGCTGATGCCTGCGTTGGTGCGGTACTGATCCAAAGTAGGGTCATAGATGGCATGGTCCACGCTGTAGGGCAGAAGGATATCTCCTTCCACAGGATAGGCAAACACAGGCTTCGCGGGTTTTTCCTCTGTCTGCTTTGCAGGTGTTTTTTTCTCTGCATCGGGGGCTTCCCCAGGGTCGTTGCTCTGCTTGTCCCGATTCAAAATTGCCGTATCCACAGTAGGGGTCTGCACCGCTGTGACAGGCTGTTCCATTTCTGCAAAATCAACAGATTCCGCAGGGGTTCTGTCAAAGGCACGATAGGTCACCCCTGCCCCCACTGCCACCAGGCACAGACAGCCGCAGATGGCCAAAGTCTGCATCCGCTTGGCTGTTTCTTTCTCGTTTTTTTTCATTTCAATAGCACCTCCGATGCTATTGTTGCCAGCACAGGAAGGTTTTATGCAATCTTTCGGAAATCGATGCCCGTATAATAATGCTTCAAAATTTCGTGGTAATCCATGCCCTTTTCCGCCAAAAAAGATGCCCCATACTGGCTCATGCCTGCCCCATGGCCATAGCCAAATACGGTGAACAGAAAGCCATCCCCTTTCTTTTCCACGGTGAAATTGGAGCTGCGCAGACCAAGGGCTTGCCTGATTTCTCTTCCTGTAAAGCTTTTCTCTCCCACCTGCACCTCGTCCACATAGCCTGCATCGGTGCGGCTGCGGATGTCGATTTCCTTGGCTTCACAGCCCAGTTTGTCCGAAATCTCCTTTGCAGAAAAGGTCACTGTGGTTTTGTTGTCGGGAGCGTTTTTATCCTCGCTGCTGTCCACGCTTTTCAGATAAGGCACCGGGCTGTTCCAGACATTTTCCGCATCCTCCGTTTTTCCTGCGCTTTGAGCATGGAACGCCGCCAAAATCGGCTCCCCATCATATACCATGATTTCCCCTGCCGTGGCACGGACGGCATTGCGTATTTTTGCGGCATAAAAAGCGTAGTTCTCCCCCCATTTTTTCTTCTGTTCCTCTTCCGTGATGTATGCCTGTCCCACATCATAGAGGACAGTATCACTCCCCGCCGCCTGCATTTGCCGCATCTGATAGGTACGGGCGGCAACAGCCTGGGCTTTCAGGGCTTCCTCCGGGAAAGCCGCCGGCATTTCCGCCGCCACCACCCCCACCACATATTCCTCCAGCTCTGAATCCAAGGGGGCCAGGTCTGCCAAGCCATAGAGAGCCTTCGCCTGTTGGGGCAATTCCCTGCGAAAACCACCGCAAAGAGCCGTCACCAAAAGGGGCATGAGCAGCACAGCCAATATGATATATAAAAGCACCACGCCAAGGAGTTTTTTCATAGAGACACATCCCTTCTGTTCAGGATATGTGGATTTTCCTGACAAAATGAATTAGAATGGAGGAAGGAGGTGGATACCATGATAGAAGTTGTATTTGGATATGGAACCGGAACCCTGATGGAATCTGCAGGAGTCTCCGAAAAATATATTTATTGCTTTGATCTATCCCTTAGTGTGGGGAATCTGATGGAAAAAGCCTATCCCGACCTGACAGAACTGCGGACAAGGGCAGAAAACGGCGAACCTCTGCGGGTATGGTACAGTCAAGACCCTGACGAAATGGCAGGCTTCTTTTGGCTGATGTCGGAACTGGAGGATTTGGAAGATATCCAGATACACGGCATCGAACTGCCTTCCTATTATGAATGTGCCAATGGTGACGTTATCATATGGGAGCGATGGGGTGAAGTTGCCCCCGAAGAATGGCCCCGCTTTCTTTCCGAAGAAAATCTTCTTCCCCGTAACTTCAGAAGGGGTTGTGCCTTGGAATGGAAGGAACTGGTGTGGGAAGATGCCCCCTTGCGGGCTGTTGTGAATGGGAAGCTGATCAGCGCATCGGAAAAATTATACGATTGTTTCCTTCGAAAAGATGTTGAACCGGCCCAGCACCGAAAAAGAAGATAAAACGCAAAAAAGCCCTAAACTCCTTTGAGTTTAAGGCTTTTATTTTTCTTAATAGAACCAGAACAGCCACACGCCAAATGCCATCACCAGCAAACAGAAAAAGATACCAAATTTGGCATATTTTCTGTCCAGACGGCGGACACGCTTGAAGAAATCCGGATTTTCCAATTCGGTGATAAAAAGACCGCCGAAGAGGCCTGTTCTCATCTGCAGACGCAGGGTCTTTTCTTTTCTCAGCATTTGGAAGGTTCGCTTCGTCAGCTGGAAATGGTATGTCACACCGTTATTGATGCCTTCCAGATAATGTCCCTGTTTGGCGATCTTTTCCGCACCGCTTTCGTGGGAAACGAAACAGCGGCAGGACAGCAGGATCAGCTCCCATTCCTTCAATCTGGAACGGTCGATGCCCGTATAGACCTGGGCAGTATAGAAGTAATTCAGCACCAGCAGCGGAAGGATCGTCAAAAGCAGACGCACATAGGGCATGGTTTCGCTGCCCCAGCCCTGAATATTCAGGATATAGCCCCTGATCTGCGCCTGCGCCACACTGTAGAGCATCAGCAGAAAAATGATGACATACAGCGTCCAGAAAATCACGGGATGCTTCTTTCTCTGCTTGATATTCCAGCCGCGGATCTCCGTCAGCCCTCTGCGGCAGAGCAGGAACAGGGCAAGGCAGATGAGCACCATCAGCCCATTGACCTGCATCCCTTCTTCAAAGCTGATGGCCATGGCAAGGATGGGCAAAAGCCAGCCTGTCAAGATGCCCCAGCCCCATCGGCCTGTGGTCACGACCAGGAAAAAACACCAATATATCGTTATCAATGTGACAAAACCCAGCCACGCCATATTACCGAACTCCTTAAAAAACTACACTCTTGCTGTTTGTGGAAAGTTGATTGCTCCGTGCTTCGCACTCCCGCAATCGCCGCTGATATTCGTAAATCGCTTCACTTCGTGAAGCTTCTTTACTCATATCATTTTGCCCGTCCAATGCCCCTGTCCTCCTGCAAGCAAGCTTGCATCGTCCATGGTCACTGTCCGGGACTTTCCTTGTTAGATACCCCTAAACACATCAGGGCGGAATTTGCTTCTCTGTCTGCTTGTTTCGATCTGTGCCAGAATCTTATCTCTATCCCCGTTCAATGTGCCGCCCAGAGGGATATAGTTGGAGGCATGATTGGAACGGAACATGGTGCCTTCCGCATCCACACTGCGGATGAACAGCTCTGTTTCATCCAGCACTTCATGGGGTGTCAGCAGTTCGATCTCCCCTCTGTTATACTGATCGTACATCTCTGTACCAGGCTCGATCATCAATGTCAGGAAGCCTACATATTCTGGCTTGATGGCGGAAATGACCCTTGCACTGCCCAGAGCATGTTCTCTCCAGAGCTTTTTGCCGCCCAGACCGGAAATCACTGTCATGGACAGGATCATGCCTGCTGCTCTTACTTTTTTGCCTGCTTCGATCATTTCATCGGAAGTCACGCCTTTCTTTACTTCCTTCAGCACTTCATCCGCACCGGATTCCAGCCCCATATAGACCATATCCAGGCCTGCTTCCTTCAGGCGGCGCAGTTCTTCCGGTGTTTTATGCAGGATATCCTTGGGGGCACCGTATACAGAAATACGTTCCACCTCGGGGAAATATTCCTTGCATTTATCGATGATATACAGCAGATCCTCTGTCTTAACGATCAGGGCATCGCCGTCTGCCAGGAAAATGCGGCGCACCTTGATGCGGCTGTAATATTTTCTCGCCATAGCCAGATCCTCCGCCACTTCTTCCAGGGGGCGGATACGAAATTTTTTATCCTTATACATATTGCAGAATGTGCAGGTATTTCTGGCACAGCCGATGGTCAGCTGGATGATCAGACTGCCTGCTTCACTGGGGGGCCTGTAAACAGTACCTTCATATCTCATGTGTACATCTCTCCTTCAACTATCATTTTACGCGCTCCTCACTGGGAGCTATCTTTTCTATTATACAGGTTAAAGTGTAAATTTATCAATACCTATTTCTTTCTAATTGACAAGTCGTCGAAATTTGTCTATAATATAGCCTGTATTTTTACGTTAATATGGCCTTTGTTCATCAAACAGAGGGATCTCCTTCGCGAGATGCCGAGGGGTGGCCGGCTGGAACGGCTGTTCTTTTTCATCTGCTGTTGGAAATGCCAAAGGGCGATGATTCGGCGGAAGGACGCGGAACTGCTTCGGCAGGCACACACCCATTCTCCAAATCTTTCCAAAGTGACATCATTGGCTTTATTAAAAAAACATGGCGGCAGGGCGTTTGCTCTGTCGCCTTTTTTAGGCACTAGGCGCCTAACTCGAAAAAAATGCCCCTTCGTCTGAAGGGGCTTTCCTTTGCTTATTTTGCTTTTTTCTTTTCGCTCTGCTGTTTCATAGTGCGGTTTGCACTGGTAACAACTTTTTCGGAGAGCGTCTTTTTCTTTTTATCTTCCAGATTCATACCTGTAATACCTACGATGTACATACCAGCCAGATCAACCTTGATGGTTTTCTTTACAGGGATGACTTCATAAACAGGCTTATCACACATCAGTGTGACGATCTGAGGGCCAACTTTTGCACGAACCAGATTTGTTTTACGCATCTTTGCAGATTTGGGCATCTGTTCATAAACAGCCTTGGGCATATTGGAAGGAGAAGGTTTTTCCTTTCTCTTATCGATGACGAAGATCTGCACTGTGGTGCGGTTCTGGTCAATGAAATCCTGGGCCTGGATCATTCTCTTCATGCCTCTTTTGTTCAGGTAATACATACCTACACAAAGCAGTGCCAAAATAACGATGATGATAATCATAATATCAGCTGGGCTCAAAACATTTCCTCCTTTATTGCTTGCAGACAAAATGATAGACATTTTGCCGTAATTTTTCACGCTCTTGCTATTCTACCATCGATTTTCACTTTAGGGAAGAGAAAATCTGCATTTTTTTCGATTTTTTTCACAAAAGGAGCAGTTGCAACCCACTGGAAAGATATAGTATACTACTATAATGTAAGTTTGTTACCATAAGTCTGAGAAAGGAGAATGTCTATGGGCGGCGTATTGAGCTGGATCACCCTGATCGCACTGATCGTATTGGTCGTCAATGTCATCCTCTCTGGTCTTGTCGTGTTCTTTGAACGGAGAAACCCTGCCAGCACATGGGCCTGGCTTCTGGTGCTGCTGTTTATCCCGATCCTAGGGTTCATTGTATACATGATCTTCGGCAGAAACAGCAAACGGGAAAAAATGTTTCGGGAGAAAGAAAAATACGATCAGGAAGTCTATTATAAATACCTTTTCCATGATGTCCATTCAGCAAAGAAGGTCAAGCAGCAAAAGGAATTCATCGAAAACAAAGGGAAACTGGTGGATGCGGAATACGTCACCGACCTGGCCCATCTCCATCTGAACAGCGGCAACTGGATGACCTTCAATAATCAGGTGGAATATTTCAACAACGGGAAGGATAAATTCGAATCTCTGGTGCAGGATATCCGCAATGCCAAAAAATTCATCCATCTGGAATATTATATCTGGCGGGGCGACCGACTGGGCACCCGTTTGGTGGAAGAGCTGACGAAAAAAGCCGCAGAAGGCGTAGAAGTCCGTATCCTGTATGACGGCATCGGCAATGCCCGTCTGCCCAAATATTTCTTCGATAAATTCCACGACGCAGGGGGCTATACAGCAGCCTTTCTGCCCCGTTTCGTGGTGCGTCTGAATTACCGCAACCACCGTAAGCTTGCTATCATCGACGGGGAGATCGGCTATATCGGCGGCTTCAATGTGGGGGATGAATACCTGGGCATCGTGAAACGCTATGGTCCATGGCGGGATACCCACCTGCGGTTCCGGGGGGATGCCATCGATCAGATGCAGATGCGTTTTATCAAGGACTGGAATTTTACGGCGAAAAACGGCATCATCCAGTTGAGCGAAAAATATTTCCCCAAGAGGCCGCAATTTGACGGAGTACGGACACAGATCGTTTCCAGCGGCCCCGATACGCAGTGGAAAAATGTCCGCAACGGCTATTTCAAGATGATAAACGAAGCCGAAAGCCATGTTTATCTGACGACCCCTTATTTCGTACCCGATGACGGCATTTTCGAAGCATTGCGGGTGGCTGCCCTTTCCGGGCTGGATGTTCGCATCATCATCCCCGGCAACCCCGACCATTTCTTCGTATACTGGGCCAGTATGTCCTATCTGGGGGAACTGCTGGAGGCCGGTGTAAAGGTCTATCAGTATGAAAAGGGCTTTATCCACGCAAAGGTACTGACCATCGATGGTACGGTGGCCTCTGTGGGCTCTGCCAATATGGATATCCGCAGCTTTGATCTGAATTTTGAAGTCAACGCTTTTATGTATGATGAAGTCATCACAAAAGTATTGGAAGATGATTTTATGAACGACCTGCGCTGCTGCGTAGAGATCACAAAGGAATGGTATCACCGCAGAAGATGGTGGTTCAAGGTGCATGAAGCCATTGCACGGCTCATTTCGCCTATGCTATAAGGAGGGAAACAAATGGATAGAATTGGATATGAAGAAGAACGAAAGGTCCGTTATTTTCAAATCGACAGCAACAGCTGCATGACCCCTGCAGCCCTGCTTTCCAGCCTGCAGGAAATGGCCATCACCCACTCCGACACATTGGGCTATACCATCGATTATATGCTGGAGCATCAGTGGTTCTGGTCTGTGCTGAACTGGCATCTGAAGCTCTACCGTATGCCAAAATACGGTGAAAAGATCATCCTCCAGACATGGAGCGACAAATTTGCCCGTATTCAGGCAAACCGAAGCTTTTTTGTCTTTGACGCGGAAGGCAATAAACTGATGGATGGCATTTCCCGCTGGGCATTCATGGATCTGGAAAAGAGAAGACCCACCAATGTACCGGCGGAAATGGTGGAGAGATACCACACCGGACAACCCTCCGCCATCGAGGGAGAAAAATTCCTGATGCCCAAAGAACCCAGCGGAGAGCTGATCTGCGCCAGAGATCTCGTGGTGACCCGACGGGATACCGACACCAACGGTCACGCCAACAATGTAAAATATCTGGAATGGGTCATGGATGATATCCCCGATGAAATCTACGTGGAAATGGCATTGAAGGATATCCGCATCGTTTACCGCAAGGAATGCCTGCGGGGCGACACGGTAACTGTAAAGACCTTCCTGAAGGATACAGAGGAAGGCAAAGAAGTGGAATCCTTCCTGTATGAAGGAAATACTGTGGTGGCTCAGGTCATCACCGCTTGGGCGTAAACGCCTTCTCGCATCCGGATTTCATCCGGATAAATGTTTGGGCGCAAGCCTTCGCCGTCAGAGCCAGCAGAAGCTGACTGGGGGCATAAAAAAGCCAGATGAGCCCAGGAACAGGGGTGAAAAAATATCCCCACGCCACAGTCACATCACAGCAGATAAATAACACTAAACCGAACAGGTATAGCTTTCTGGAAACAGAAGGCTGTGCCTTTTCTTTTTGCAAAGCAAGGAAAAAATGGCAAAGAAACAAAACAGCATAGAGGGTGCCTAGGAAAAGCAAAGGAAGAAAGCGCCCAAAGAGAAGGAAAAGCAATGCCTGCCATGGGAAGGCTCGCCCCTGCAGATTGCAGAGATACGCCAGCTGGACAAGGAAGAAAAAAGACACGCCCCCAGCATAGCTGTCCGTAAAAAGAAGGAAATAATCCCCGCAAAGGGTAAATAGGGCTGCTATGGGCAGTCCCTTCCAAAAGGAAAGCAGAAAACAAAAACCGATCCAGAAAAAACGAATCCCGTCCATAATTCAAAAACCACCTCTTGGGGATATTCTTCCCAAAAGGTGGTGATTTGTTTCCGAAATAAAAAATGGAATTGTTCTGGAGTTGGCGAAGCCAACTTCGAGAGGTGCTTGCACCTTCAGGGGCATAGAACCTGTGACCCTCTGCTTGTAAGGCAGATGCTCTCCGAAAAACAAAAAAATGGAATGTCACGGAGGTGCTTGCACCTTCGGGGGCTCGAACGTGAGAGCCCTGTTTTTGAACATAAAAAAATGGAAGTTACAGGGCTCGAACCTGTGACCCTCTGCTTGTAAGGCAGATGCTCTCCCAGCTGAGCTAAACTTCCATAATTTTAACATATTAAATTTCCACGGATGACCCGTAGGGGAATCGAACCCCTGTTTCAGCCGTGAGAGGGCCGCGTCTTGACCGCTTGACCAACGGGCCTTAGTAAGTAGTAGAGTAGCGGAGGAGGGATTTGAACCCCCGACACTGCGGGTATGAACCGCATGCTCTAGCCAACTGAGCTACTCCGCCACAAGCTGACTTCGTCAGTATAACGTTTCGTTCAGTTTTTGTCAAGGCTTTTTCACAAAATTTTTACAAAAATTTCATTCCGGCCTTATTCACTGCGGTTGATATAGAGGATCTCGTTAGGCTTTACCATGCCCAGCTGTTCCCTTGCCACCTGCTCAATATAGCTGTCGCTGGTATAGTATTCTCTGCGGCTCTCAAATTCCAGCTGTCTTTTCTGTTCTTTTTCGATCTCCGCCGTGACGACTGCCAATTCCTCCTGCAGTTCCTGATAGTGGATGAATTGTGTACCGATGCCCACAGAAACTGTCACAACAAATACAAATAAGAACACCCTCAGAAAAAGGCTGGATGGTTTTCTGGATTTTTTGATTTTCTTTTTCTTTTCCATAAAAAAACTCCCTGCTGTGTTCCTATTTCCTGCGAAGCATCCGCCAATCCAATCGGATATGATGTACTATCATTTTCACACAAAGTTTACAGGATTGCAATAGTTTTTTCCTTTGTTTCCCGCAAAATCTGCCGACTTTCCCCAAGGGTCGACGAAACAGGAGATACACCAGACGAAAAGGTGTGGTGAGGATACGCCAGAAAAGCCCTACGATATATTTCGCCAGGCGAATGATATGATCGCTGACTGCAATGACAAATCGGCTGAGGGTCAGGAAATAGAGCCCCATGCCGCCGAACAGCCCAAGGATGGTGAAAAAGCGGATCTCCCCTGCGCTGGCGCTCAGCATCACGCTGAACACCAAAAATACCGCCAGCAGCCAAAACAGACCGTCCTCCAATTGTACCCAAAAGGGCTTATGGTGCAGGGTGTGGCGAAATACCCGCAGCCCATCGTACAGCAGGCCCATACAGCCCCCCATAAGGATCGTCAGCAGGAACAGGCTCGCCTGTGCATGTAATGAAAGGATCATAGCACCCGCCCCTTACCGAAACAGCTTGCCCAGGATGGAGTGTTTTTCCGCCAGGGTGCCATCGGAATATGTAATGCTGTCGATACTGCCGTCTACGATTACATCCCCTGCGTCCAAGTCCAGCTTGCCGATGTGCATGCCTGCCCCTCTCAGCATCAAAAGGCCGCAGGTCGTTTCCATCATAATGCCCTCTTCATCGAAGGACAGCACTTCCAATACACCGCCGATCCGTACCTTTTCCCGTTCTTCCATGTTCAATGTATGTCTGCCGGTTCTTTTCTTCTCTTCTGCCATAAAAAACGCCCCCTCTGTTCCAAGGATATGCGGACAGAAAAGAAAAAAGACCTTTCTTCGGGGCGCTGCCCCGAACCCTGCAAGCCTTTGAAAAGGCTTGACCTAAACTTTATACGAACCAACAATTTTGAAAAAATTGTTGGTTCAAATGAGGGTCAAGGGGAATCATTCCCCTTGCGGAGTGTGAGGCAGCGCCTCACGGTTTTCTTACACAGATTTGTACATGCCTGCGGCGTCCTCTTTCTTCGTGGACTCCTTCAAATCAAGGACTTCGATCTTTGTTGTGTTATTGCCAAATTGAATCTCGATGATATCTCCGATTTTCACTTCCGCCCCGGCCTTGACCACCTTTCCATTGATCATGACCCTGCCCGCATCGCAGGCTTCATTGGCAATGGTACGTCTTTTGATGATACGGGATACCTTCAGGAATTTATCAACTCTCATAGGAACTCCTCCCTTTTTCTCGCTCATTTTTGATAAAGAAAAAGCACTCTGACGAGTGCTTTTCGTTTCCCTTAAGAAAAATTATTTGTTGATGGCATCTTTCAGAGCTTTACCAGCTTTGAATCTGGGAGCTTTGGAAGCGGGGATGGGCATTGCTTCGCCTGTCTGAGGGTTTCTGCCTTCGCGTGCTGCTCTTTCCGCTACATCGAATGTACCGAAGCCAACCAGCTGTACTTTGCCGTTTGCTGCCAGTTCTTCTGTTACTACATCTTCAAAAGCTTTCAGTGCTTTTTCTGCGTCTTTTTTGCTCATTTCTGCTTTTTCTGCAATTGCTGCAACCAGATCAGATTTGTTCATTTGTGTTTGCCTCCTAATGTTTTCATTTATAATTTCATTGGACGAAGTTTGGTTTTTGCTTCATCCCAGAGTAAATCCATTTCCTCCAGCGTCATACTGGAAAGGTCTTTTCCCTGCAAAAGGGCGGATTTCTCAATATATTCAAATCTATTTATAAACTTTTTGATGGCTTTTGTCAAGGCAAACTCAGGATTTATTTTCAAAAAGCGTGAGATATTCACCAGTGCGAACAAAATATCCCCAAATTCCTCCTCTTCTGTGCCATTTTCCAGCTTCACAGATTCTTCCAGCTCCTGTATTTCTTCATACACCTTTTGGATGGCGCCAAGGGCATCGGGAAAATCAAAGCCCACATCTGCCGCTTTTTTCTGCACCTTTCTGGCACGGATGAGGGCAGGCAGGGCATCGGGCACATTTTTCATGACTTCTGTCTGGGTCTCGGTATGCTTCTCTTTCTTTTTCAGTTCTTCCCAGTTTACCAGTACCTGTTCTGCCGTATCCGCCTGTACCTCGCCGTTGCCAAAGACATGAGGATGTCTGTAGACCATCTTTTCGCAGATGCCACGGATGACGTCTTCTATGGTAAAGCCTCCCTTTTCTGCTTCGATCTCTGCATGGAAGACCACCTGCATCAATACATCCCCCAGTTCTTCGCAAAGGTTTTCCATATTGCCTTTATCGATGGCATCTGCCGCTTCATAAGCCTCCTCCAGCATATCCTGGCGAATGGATTCGTGGGTCTGCACCCGATCCCATGGACAGCCGTTTTCCCCTCGCAAAATTCGGATGACCTGTACCAGATCATCCAGTGTATATTTCTTTTCCTCCATGATGGTTTCCTCCTTGTCTGATAATCGGGACAGAAAACGTCCCGTTTTTTGTTCGTTTCCCATAAACTTTTGTCTTCTTTTTTACGGAAAAATAGTGTTTTTCCGTCTTTTACCAATGCCCCTTTTGTGCTATCATTATGTATAATCGTAAGTGTATCTTATCAAAAAACGCATCCAAAGGAAACCCCTTCGGAAAAATCAAATCAACAGAAAGAACTATAAGAAAGGAAGGAAACCCCATGTTTCGTATTGTAAATAAAAAAGAACTCAACAGCATGGTCACACTTCTGGAGATCGAAGCGCCTTTCGTAGCGAAAAAAGCACAGGCAGGCCAGTTCATCATCTTCCGTGTGGACGAATTCAGTGAAAGAGTTCCCCTGACGATCGCTGATTATGACAGAGAAAAAGGCACCGTAACCATCATCTTCCAGAAGGTCGGCCTTTCCACAAAGCTGCTGGCTGCCAAGGAAATCGGCGACACCATCCAGGACTTCGTTGGCCCTCTGGGCGTTGCCACAGAATATGACGGCATGAAAAAGGTTGCCGTTGTAGGCGGCGGTGTAGGCTGTGCCATCGCATATCCTCAGGCAAAGGCTCTGCACAATCTGGGCGTAGAGGTTGACGTCATCGCAGGCTTCCGCAGCAAAGATATCGTGATTTTGGAAGACGAAATGAAGGCCGTTTCCACAAACTTCTACCTGATGACAGACGACGGCACCCAGGGGGAAAAGGGCTTCGTTACCGATAAACTGAAATCCCTCATCGAAGCCGGCAACAACTACGATGCTGTTATCGCCATTGGCCCTATCCCCATGATGAAATTTGTCAGCCTGACTACAAAACCCTTCGGCATCAAGACCATCGTTTCCCTGAACCCCATCATGATCGATGGTACAGGCATGTGCGGCGGCTGCCGTGTCACCGTAGGCGGCAAGATCAAATTTGCCTGCGTAGACGGCCCCGACTTCGACGGTCACGAAGTGGATTTCGACGAACTGATGAACCGTAACTCCATCTATAAAGCAAGAGAAGCGGAACTGACAGAAACACACATCTGCCGTATGGATAAGCTGGCAAATGAACTGATCAAATAAGGAGGTACGGTATCATGGCAAATATGAGTCTGGAAAAAATCAAGATGCCCGAACAGGCACCTGATGTGAGAAATAAAAACTTTGAAGAGGTAGCCCTGGGCTATACTGCAGAAATGGCAGTGGAAGAAGCCCAAAGATGCCTCAACTGCAAACATAAACCCTGCGTCAGCGGTTGTCCCGTAAACGTACGCATCCCCGAATTTATCGCAGAAGTGGCAAAGGGCGACTTTATGGCGGCTTATAAGGTGATCACTTCCACAAACGCACTGCCCGCAGTCTGCGGTCGTGTTTGTCCTCAGGAAAGCCAGTGCGAAAGCAAATGCGTGCGGGGCATCAAGGGTGAAGCCGTTGCCATCGGCAGACTGGAACGTTTTGTTGCTGACTGGTACATGAAAAACTGCGACGAAATGCCCGAAAAACCCGCTTCCAACGGCAAGAAAGTAGCTGTGATCGGCTCTGGTCCCTCTTCTCTGGCATGTGCTGGTGACCTGGCAAAACAGGGCTACGAAGTAACCATGTTCGAAGCCTTCCATAAAGCCGGCGGCGTACTGGTTTATGGTATTCCCGAATTCCGTCTGCCCAAGGCCATCGTACAGAAAGAAATCGACAAGCTGTCCGCTCTGGGCGTAAATATCATGACAAACATGGTCATCGGTAAGGTGCTTTCCATCGATGAGATCATTGAAGATATGGGCTTCGACGCCGTATTCGTTGGTACCGGTGCAGGTCTGCCCTCCTTCATGGGTATCCCCGGGGAAGCACTGGTAGGCGTTTATTCTGCAAATGAATACCTGACAAGAATCAACCTGATGAAAGCATACCTGTCCGAATACGACACCCCCATCCGCAACAGCAAGGCGGTAGCCGTTGTCGGCGGCGGCAACGTTGCCATGGACGCGGCAAGATGTGCAAAACGAATGGGTGCAGAGCACGTATATATCGTATACCGTCGCTCCGAAAAGGAAATGCCCGCCCGTCTGGAAGAGATCCATCACGCAAAAGAAGAAGGCATCGAATTCCACCTGCTGCGCAATCCTGTGAAGATCCTGGATGACGGCAACGGTCAGGTTTGCGGTATCGAATGCCTGAAAATGGAACTGGGCGAACCCGATGCCAGCGGCAGAAGAAGCCCTGTGCCCGTGGAAGGCTCCAACTATGTGATCGATGTTGATACCGTTGTTATGTCCATCGGTACCTCCCCCAACCCTCTGATCCGCAGCACCACAAAGGGTCTGGAAACCAACCGCAAGGGCTGTCTGGTGGTCAATGAAGAAACAAACCAGACCACAAGAGAAGGCGTTTATGCCGGCGGTGATGCTGTTACAGGTGCGGCTACGGTTATTCTGGCGATGGGTGCCGGGAAGAAAGCGGCAGCAGCCATCGACGAGTATCTGAAGAATAAATAAAAACTGAAAAACGTGAGGGCTTTGCCTTCGCCGCTTTCCCCTTGTAAAGGGCTAAACCAAACTCTACAAAAAGGCGGAAGAAACCATTTCATGCGGTTTCTTCCGCCTTTTTCCAACTTTTCACTATATTGTATTTCGGAAGTTAGACAAACTGTAATTTATCTTTCTTCCGTTTCATATACAATATCACCTGTAAAATACATCGAAAGTGACATTTGAATGCAACCTTCTTTTTTAGGATTAGACAGATAACCAATATACTCCACCTGATTAAATCCATACATTTCATCTACAATCTCAAAGGAATACTCATCATACTGATCAATAAAATCTTCCAACAACATTTTTGTGCCTGCAAAATCACCATATTGTCCAAATTGACTTAACAGCAAAACACAGGCACAATCCATATCGACATTTTCAACTGTGATATGACCATCTACCTGTGAATATGGTTCTTTTATACTTACATATCCATGATTAAACTGTATATGAACCGAATCATTTTGGCAGGTGATTTTATTCACAACCATATCATGTAAACTAAACGGCATATCCATTTGTTGCTTAAATCTCGTTATCATTTTCCTTCACCAACTTCCGATTTATTGCATTGCCACATATCATCATACCTCCCTGTTCATTACAAGGATTGGCAAAATCCCCACAGCATATCCTCGCTCCGTTTCAAGACAAATTTTTATCAGAATATAATGAAATTATTTTCCTTCATCTGACTGCTTCAAATTTTTCACGTACGTATAAATATACCACACCATTCATGCCGAAGGTGCCCATAATCAGCACAACCGCCGCCACCACAATCGCCCCCATGGTATCCATCAGCCCTGCGAAATCCCCGATTTGCACACGATATCGAATCTCCAAAAATTGCAGAAAAAGTGCCGCCACGCAGCAGCAAAAGCTCAAAAATATATATTTGCTCAAGCCGCCGAAGCTTCTGGTCTTCCCCCTCGCCGCATACGGAATCCCCCATGCCGCCAACCCCAATAAAATACTGCCGATATTATAATATACACTCATCGCCTTTTCTCCTTTCCACAAAATGTATCCCTTTTTCCTTCCACTCGGATTATAGCACAAAACCCACGCACCGTTTCTTAAGGCTTTCTTACAATTCTCCCCTTCCTTTTGGTTGCAAAATCCCTTTGAGATTGCTATAATTTGAAAAAACACACCAAGGAGGAATCCCCATGAAAATCGCATGCTACGCTGCAGGTTCTGTCGGCACAAACAACTATGTTGTTTCCGATGACAACGGCATCACAGCCATCATCGACTGCGACGGCAATCCTGCACCCCTGTATTCTTATATTGAAAAAAATAACCTGAAGGTGACACACATCCTGCTGACCCATGGCCATTACGACCACACAGGCTCTGTCAACGAAGTAGCGGAACATTACGGCTGTACCATCGTTGGCTGCGCCAAGGAAATGCGTGTTTTCACAGACCCCAGCATCAACTGTTCCCATTTCTGCTGCGGCGATATCATCGTGCATCCTGATGTACTGGTAAATAACGGCGATGTGGTAAAGGTGGGCGATATGGAATTTGAAGTGCTGGAGACCCCCGGCCATACAGAAGGCTCCATCTGCTATATCTGCAAGGATACCATCTTCAGCGGCGACACCCTGTTCCAGGGTTCCTGCGGCAGAACAGACCTGCCTACAGGCAACTGGAATGATATCATCCAGTCCCTGAAAAAGCTGGCAGCTCTGCCCGGCGATTATCAGGTCTATTCCGGTCATGGTCCCGCCACCACACTGGAAACAGAACGCAAAACAAACCCTTATATGAAGTAAATCGAAAGCTCCTTTTCAGGAGCTTTCTTTTTCTTTATTTTCTGTTCCCTTGTGGGGGCATCGCCTTTTTGCTATACTATTCTCAGTGACGATTTGCGTATAAAAGGAGGTCTCCGCCATGAAATATATCCTTTCCTTAGACCAGGGCACCACCAGTTCCCGTGCTATCCTCTTCGACCAGAACGGGCAGATGCACAGCGTTGTCCAAAAGGAATTCAAGCAATATTATCCCGAACCAGGCTGGGTAGAGCATGACGCCATGGAAATTTGGGAAACACAGCTGGAGGTTGCCCGCCAAGCCATTGCAAAGCAGGGCATTTCCCCGGAGGATATCGCCGCCATCGGCATCACCAACCAGAGGGAAACTTCTATCCTTTGGGATAAGCGGAACGGCAAGCCTGTATATCATGCCATCGTGTGGCAGTGCAGACGGACTGCCCCCTACTGCGATTCTCTGCAGGAGGCAGGCTGGACAGAAAAGATTCGGGAAAAAACGGGGCTGCTCATCGATGCCTATTTTTCCGCAACGAAGATTCGCTGGATTTTGCAAAATGTACCGGAAGCCAAGGCACTGGCAGACAGCGGCAATCTGCTTTTCGGCACCATTGATACCTGGCTCATCTGGAACCTGACAGGTGGGCAGGTACATGCCACCGACTATTCCAACGCCTCCCGCACGATGCTGTTCAATATCCACACCTTGGAATGGGACAAGGAACTCTTGGAGCTTCTTGAAATCCCCGCCAGCATCCTGCCGGAGGTACGCCCCTCCAGCGGCGTTTTCGGCAACACCCTGCCCCTCCTCTTCGGGGCAGCCATTCCCATCGCAGGGGCGGCAGGGGATCAGCAGTCCGCATTGTTCGGACAAGCCTGCTTCTCCCCCGGCACAGCGAAAAACACCTACGGCACAGGGGGCTTTCTTCTGATGAATACAGGGGACAAGCCTGTCTCCTCCAAAAACGGTCTGGTCACCACCATCGCATGGGGCTTGGATGGAAAGATCACCTATGCCTTGGAAGGCTCTATTTTCGTAGCCGGTGCAGCGATCCAATGGCTGCGGGATGAACTGAAGCTGATTTCCTCCGCAGGGGAAACAGAAGGCCTTTGTCGTGAAGTGGAAGATACCTGCGGGGTATATTTCGTACCTGCCTTCGTTGGGCTGGGTGCGCCCTACTGGGACCCTTACGCAAGGGGCATCCTGACAGGGCTGACCCGTGGGGCTAACCGCTGCCATATCGTCCGCGCAGCGGTGGAATCCATGGCCTATCAGACCTATGATGTGCTTCACGCTATGGAACAGGATGCAGGCATCCCCTTGGCAGAGCTGCGGGTAGACGGCGGTGCAGCGGCAAATACCTTCCTGCTGCAATTCCAGTCGGATATCACAGGGGTTCCCGTGCTGCGCCCTTCCGTTCTGGAAACCACTGCTCTCGGTGCTGCTTATCTGGCAGGGCTGGCAGTGGGCTATTGGAAAGACTTGACGGAAATCCGCCGCAACTGGCAGGTTTCCTGTGCCTTTTCCCCGGAAGCCTCCCATAAGGATGCGGAAAAGAAGATGGCAGGCTGGCACCATGCAGTGAAGCAGGCACGTTTGTAATCGCCAGATTTGTTGCAAATGCAACACGAAAAAATTGATTTTTGCAGTATATTTATAGGTAAGAATCTGATTATTTTGAAGAGTCTGCCTGTAAAGGAGGAAAAATAAATGTACGTCATCAAAAAAGATAACACCCACGAAGCCTGGAATGTCCAGAAAGTCGTGACAGCTGTCAATAAATCCGCCTATCGCGCCATGGTGAAATTTACGCAGGAGGAACTGGATTTCATCTGTGAATATGTGGAAAACAAAGCCCGCTCCCTGGGGCAGGAAGGCATTCCTATCGCCCAGATGCACAATATTGTAGAAGGTGCTTTGGAACAGGTAAAGCCCGAGGTTGCCAAAAGCTATCGGGATTACCGCAATTATAAACAGGATTTCGTCAAAATGCTGGACGAGGTATATAAAAAAAGCCAGTCCATCATGTATATCGGCGACAAAGAAAACAGCAATACGGACAGCGCACTGGTTTCCACCAAGCGCAGCCTTGTGTTCAATCAGCTGAATAAAGAGCTGTATCAGAAATTTTTCATGACAACAGAGGAACTGCAGGCCTGCAGAGACGGGTATATCTATATCCACGATATGTCTGCCCGCAGAGATACCATGAACTGCTGTCTGTTCAACGTAAAAGAAGTGCTGACAGGGGGCTTTGAAATGGGCAACCTGTGGTACAACGAACCCAAGACGCTGGAGGTTGCCTTCGACGTCATCGGCGATATCGTCCTTTCCGCCGCCAGCCAGCAGTACGGCGGCTTTACGGTGCCTTCCGTAGACCTGCTGCTGGAGCCCTTTGCAGAAAAGAGCTATGAAAAATATTACCGCCGCTATATCGACATGGGTCTGACCGCCCGTGTCGCTGACAGAGAAGCCATGAAGGATATCCAGAAGGATTTCGACCAGGGTTTCCAGGGCTGGGAATATAAATTTAACACTGTTGCATCCAGCCGCGGCGATTATCCCTTCATCACCATGACTTTCGGCACAGGCACAGGCAAATTTGCGAAAATCGCTTCTATCACCATGCTGAACGTCCGCAGAAAGGGTCAGGGCAAGAAAAACTGCAAAAAACCCGTTCTCTTCCCCAAGCTGGTATTCCTCTATGATGAAAACCTTCACGGCCCCGGCAAGGAACTGGAAGATGTTTTTGAAGCAGGCATCCTCTGCTCCTCCAAGACCATGTATCCCGACTGGCTTTCTCTAACGGGCGAAGGCTATGTGGCGGAAATGTATAAAAAATATGGCGCTATCATCAGCCCCATGGGCTGTCGTGCCTTCCTGTCCCCTTGGTTTGAACGGGGCGGCATGGAGCCTGCCGATGAAGAGGACAAGCCCGTTTTTGTAGGACGCTTCAATATCGGTGCTGTTAGCCTGCACCTGCCCATGATTTATGCCAAGGCAAAGCAGGAAAGCAAGCCCTTCTATGAAGTGCTGGACTACTATCTGGAGCTGATTCGTCAGCTGCATATCCGCACCTATGCGTATTTGGGGGAAATGCGGGCATCCACCAACCCTCTGGCTTACTGCGAGGGCGGCTTCTACGGTGGTCATTTGAATATCCATGATAAAATCAAGCCTTTGCTGAAATCCGCAACAGCATCCTTCGGCATCACAGCTCTGAACGAATTGCAGGAGCTGCACAACGGCAAATCTCTGGTAGAGGATGGGCAGTTCGCCATCGATACCCTGCAGCATATCAACGATAAGATTGCGGAATTCAAAAAAGAGGACGGTAATCTCTATGCCATCTACGGCACCCCTGCGGAAAGCCTTTGCGGCCTGCAGGTAACTCAGTTCCGCAAGAAATACGGCGTGATCGAAAATGTTTCCGACAGACCTTATGTCAGCAACAGCTTCCACTGCCATGTAACAGAAGATATCACTCCTATTGAAAAACAGAATCTGGAAAAACGCTTTTGGGATCTTTCCAACGGCGGCAAGATCCAGTATGTAAAATATCCCATCGACTATAATCTGGATGCCATCCGCACATTGGTGCGCCGTGCCATGAAGATGGGCTTCTATGAAGGGGTCAACCTTTCCCTTGCCTATTGTGATGACTGCGGTCATCAGGAACTGGAAATGGACGTTTGCCCCAAATGCGGCAGCAAAAACCTGACGAAAATCGAAAGAATGAACGGCTATCTTTCCTATTCCCGTGTCAAAGGCGACACCCGCCTGAACGATGCGAAAATGGCGGAAATTGCAGAAAGGAAGAGTATGTAATGCGGTATCACAACATCACAAAAGACGATATGCTCAACGGCGAAGGGCTGCGGGTGGTGCTTTGGGTAGCAGGCTGCTCTCACCGCTGCAAGGGCTGCCATAATGCCTTCACCTGGGACCCCAACGGCGGGCTTCCCTTCGACAAAGAGGCAGAAGCAGAGCTGTTTTCCATCCTCAGCCGGGATTATATCAGCGGTGTCACCTTCAGCGGCGGCGACCCCCTTTACGAAGGAAACCGCATGGGCATCGAACGGCTGGCAAGAAAGGTAAAGCTGGAATATCCCGAGAAAAACATCTGGCTTTACACCGGCTATCGCTGGGAGGAGATCAGCGCCCTGCCCCTGATGCAGTATATCGATGTACTGGTAGACGGGAAATTTATGGAAGATCTGAAGGATACAAAGCTCCACTGGAAGGGCAGCTTCAACCAGCGCATCATCGATGTACAGAAATCTTTGAAAAACAGTTCTCTCTACTTATATCATGCAGAATGATTTTCGAGGGACGTTGTCCCTCGAGCACCCTACGAGGGGAATGATTCCCCTCGACCCCCATTTGCAAAAGCATCCGCTTTTGCTAACAGAAAGGATAAATTTATGGAAACGATTAAAATTAAATATTTGAGTGATAAAATTGAAAAGCTCCGCTATATTGACGGCAAATCCGACTGGATCGATCTGCGGGCGGCAGAGCGCGTGGAACTGAAAGCAGGGGAATTTAAGCTGATCCCTCTGGGCATCGCCATGGAGCTGCCCAAGGGCTATGAAGCCCATATCGTGCCCCGCAGCTCTACCTTCAAAAATTTTGGCATCATCCAGACCAACCATTGCGGCATCGTGGATGAAAGCTATTGCGGCAACAATGACCAGTGGTTCATGCCTGCCTACGCTCTGCGGGATACGGTCATTGAGGTAAACGACCGCATCTGCCAATTCCGTATCTTTGAACATCAGCCTGCACTGGTGTTTGACGAAGTCGAAGACCTTGGCAACACGGACAGAGGCGGACACGGCTCTACGGGAAAACAATAAGACCTTGGGGACGCTGTCCCCAACACCCCTGCAAGCCTGTTCAGTACTTTGCTTCGCAAAGCCACCTTCGGTGGGTGGGGCATCTTCCCCACTACCTTATAAAAAGGCTTGACCTAAACTTTTCATGAAAAAAGCGATTTTCCAATCGGAAAATCGCTTTTTTGCTTATAGGGTCGAGGGGATTATCCCCTCGTGGGAGTTTGAGGGCAAAGCCCTCAAGACCCTTTTAGTTCATAGGAGCAACTGCACCGCCGTATGTGCTGTTGATGAATTCAGCGATTGTGGGGCCCTGCAGTACTTCCATCAGTTCTGCCAGACCGGGTGCATTTTCATTGCCAGCTTTTACAGCTACGATGTTGCCGTATGTTGTTGCAGCCAGAGAGTCAGCAGCTTCGATTGCCAGTGCATCTTCTGTTTTCAGGCCGTTCTGCATTGCATAGTTACCATTGATAACAGCGATACCCAGATCGCCCAGAGACAGAGGCAGCTGTGCAGCTTCCATTTCGATGATTTCCAGATTCAGGGGATTATCAACGATATCCAGCTTTGTTGCAGATGTGCCAGCTTCGGGATCCAGTGTGATCAGGCCGTTTGCTTCCAGCAGCAGCAGCGCACGACCGCCGTTTGTTGCGTCATTGGGGATACCAATCTTTGTGCCTTCGGGGATGTTTGTCAGGTCTGTTACTGTACCAGCGTAGATGCCCATAGGTTCATAGTGAACAGCGCCGATGGAAACCAGATCTGTGCCCTGTTCTACATTGAAGGATTCCAGATAAGGCAGGTGCTGGAAGAAGTTTGCATCCAGATCGCCGGATTCTGTTGCCAGGTTGGGCTGTACATAGTCTGTAAATTCAACGATTTCCAGGTTGATGCCCTTTGCAGCCAGTTCTTCTTTTGCTGCTTCCAGAATCTCAGCGTGGGGTGTGGGAGAAGCACCGATTTTCAGTGTGATGGCATCTGCGGATGTTTCGTCAGCGGGTGCTTCTGCGGAACCGCCGCAGGCAGCCAAGCCCAGTGTCAGCACACCTGTCAGTAAAATTGCAAAAAATTTCTTCATGATACATTTCCTCCTTGTTTGTAAAAAAAATAATTTTTTTGTTTTAATATGTAAATCCCTTTTGGGGCTTACAGTCTTCTGTCTGTGTGTTTGGAAATTCTCATTCCCAGTTCCTGGAATACCAGTACGATAATAGCCAGCAGAACCACCATCACATACATGATATCTTCCTGTCCACGGTAGTAGCCGTAGTTGATGGCAATGGCACCCAGACCGCCGGCACCGACAATGCCTGCCATAGCGGAATAGCCCAGAATCGTTGTGATACTGATGGCCGCCCCTACCAAAAGAGAAGGCTTTGCTTCCGGCAGCAGCACCTTTGTCATGATCTGGAAAGGAGAAGCACCCATGGACTGGGCCGCTTCGATCACACCTACTTCCACTTCCTTCAGGGAAGATTCTACCATTCTGGCAATAAAGGGTGTCGCAGCCACCCAAAGCCCAACAATAGCCGCCTTCGAACCAATGACCGTACCCACTACCGCTTTTGTAAAGGGCATCAATGCGATCAGCAGGATCAAAAACGGAATAGAGCGAAAGAAGTTTATAATCATTCCCAACAGGCTGTTCAGCCAAGAAATGGGATGGATGCCATCTTTATCTGTCACCACCAGGATCAACCCCAGGGGCAGACCTACCAGATACGCCAAAACTGTGGAAATCACTGTCATATAGAGGGTTTCAATAAACCCCTGACCCACAAGGGCCAGCATACCTTCCTTAAACATATTCTACCTCCTCTACCACAACGCCTCTGTTTGTCAGATACTGAATCATCTTTTCTCTCAGTTCTTTTTCTTCGGGGAACTGTACGACCATCTGACCAAAGGCCTGATCGTCAATGGTTCTTGTATTTGCCGCCAGAATATTTACCAGACCCTTCATTTCGATCATCATCTGCCCCAGAACAGGTTCATTTTCGCTGCCGCCTTTGAATACCAGTCGATAGCTATAGGGCAGTTTGCCTGTATAGGCTTCCCTGTTGGAGCCTTCATGCATTACCAGTTCCTGACCGATCTTTGTTTTGGGGGCACGGAAAATCTCTTCTACGCTGCCTTCTTCTGCAATGAGGCCGCCGTCAATGATGGCTACTCTATCGCAGATTTCCTGAATGACGCTCATTTCATGGGTGATGACCACGATAGTGATACCCAGTCTTGCGTTGATATCCTTCAGCAGGGAAAGAACGCCTGCTGTTGTGTTAGGGTCCAGTGCGGAGGTCGCTTCGTCGCAGAGGAGAACCTTAGGCTCTGTAGCCAATGCCCTTGCAATGGCGACTCTCTGCTTCTGACCGCCGGAAAGCTGTGCGGGATAGGAATCTGTTCTGTCCGACAGGCCAACCAGCTCCAGCAATTCCAAAGCCCTTGCCTTGGCCTGTGCCTTGGGCACGCCGCTGATCTCCATAGGGAAACAAACATTATCCAGTGCTGTCCTCTGCATCAGCAGATGGAACTGCTGGAAGATCATGCCCATGTGTCTGCGCTGTTCTCTCAGCTCCTTTTCCGGCAGGGAAGTCAGCTCTATGCCATCCAGCCAAACCTTACCGGCTGTGGGGCGTTCCAGCAGGTTGATGCAGCGTACCAGTGTACTTTTGCCGGCACCGCTCAGCCCGATGATACCGAAAACTTCGCCTTTTTTGATATCTGCGCTCACGCCGTGAAGCACTTCCAATTCTCCCGCCTTGGTGCGGAAGCGTTTTTTGATGCCCTCTAAGCGGATCATCGTTTCTTTTTCACACATTTTGAAACCACCTTTCTTCGGGGGACGCTGTCCCCTCTCGACCCCTGCAAGGGGGTAACCCCCTTGACCCTATATATAAAAACTATCGTTTTTGTTCAGGAGTCACATAATATAAAAAACTCTCGTCCCTATAGGTCAAACCTAAGGGACGAGAGCATATCTGCTTCGTGTTACCACCCTAATTCACCATAGCCTCACGGCTACAGCCTTATCAAGTACGGGCATTCGCCGATACTCTGGCGCTGTCACGGGCGCTCCCGTCGCAGCCTAAAGGGTTCTCCTCTCGGTGCGCGGCTCCAAGACCATCTTCCACCCTTTCCGCATTTCCTCCTTCGCAGCTACCAGAGGTTCTCTATAAAATCTTTCAGGATGTACTCTTCTTTTCATTGCCTTTGTCTTTTGAACTTGTACCCCATTATACCCCGTTCAATTTTTTTGTCAACCATTTTTTCAAAAATATCCATTTGACTTTTTAAATCATTTATTCGTTTTTTTCAATGGATTCCTCTGTCACACCATACTGTTCAAAGGGGATATCCTCATAAATATACTGCTGCAGCATATCCTTTGCCTGTTCCAGATCGTAGACATAATACCAGCCGCCATTGATGGTCTGACCTGTGGAAGCAATATAATCATTGGGGAAAGCTGCCTGTTCCAAAACAAGCTCGCTGCCCTTCAAGCCCACCGATGCGATCTTTAAAATCTCTTCATTGCTCAGAGAGGTTTCCACCATAGGCGCAAATTTCCGCACATAGGAAGGGTATTCCAACGGGTTGATCTCCTTGGCTTTTTCGAAAAGGGACGCAAGGACTTCCCGCTGACGGGAAGCACGCATACTGTCGCTGTCGATCTTTCGGATACGGGAATAGCTGACCGCCTGGGGGCCGTTCAGGTTGATATAGCCTGTCTCCCGCAGGGGTTCGCCGCTGAGAAGATAGGCATTGACCTGCTGCCGTTCTGCTTCTGTCACATCCACCATAACGCCGCCCATTTCATCGATGACCTCTGCCAGAGAATCGAAATTGACGGTAACATAATCGGTGATATTCATGCCGAAGTTTTCATTCAATGTCTGGATGGCAAGCTCCGGGCCGCCATAGGCATAGGCATGGTTGATCTTCGTATCATAATAGCCGGGAACGGAAACATAAGTATCTCTTGCAATGGAGATCAGCTTCACCTTGCCCGTTTTACCATTGACAGATGCGATCATAATGGCATCGGAACGCCCCTGATAATCATGGTTACGGGAATCCACGCCGTAAAGGGCGATATTCATGATCTTGTTGTCGCCGTACTGTTCGTTGACGGAAAGATTGCTTTCATCGATCTCCGAGCGGTTCAGACCGCCCACCAAATATAAAAATACGCCGTAGGCCGCCCCCATCAGGGCGATACAGACCGCCAAAGTGATGGCAAGGGTCTTGAAATACAGGCGTCTCAAACGTTTCTTTTTCTGCTCGTTCAAGGCAATTCCTCCTTTGTGCTTTCGTATCCCTTTTATCTTACGGCGGTTTTCGACAAAAAACAACAAAAAAAGTCTTAAGATGGTCTTTTTCCAATAAAACCATTCTTAAGACTATGTTTTTTCAAATTTTATTTTTGCACCAACGCAAGAATATCTTCAATGGGGGCGTAAACCTCCCCATCCACATAGAAGCACTGGATGCCCGTTTCCTTGCCGCCCAAAAGCAGCTTAAAATCCGCCTTTTTCGTCACCAGTCTGCCGCTGCCATCCATGAGCATTTCATTCCCCAAGGTGGTGAATTTTTTGCCCAGGGTCAGGTTCAGTGTGCCTGCTTCTTTGTTATATTCTGCGGAGAATTTTTTGCCCGCTTCTGCCAGCTGGCGCAGGGGTGCATGGGCTTTGCCGAAGATATCCAACGTGGTGAAGGTCATTTCCTTATCGCCCACTAAAAATGCCTGTTC
The DNA here is from genome assembly GCA_004557645.1 of [Eubacterium] saphenum. Lineage (GTDB taxonomy): Bacteria > Bacillota > Clostridia > Lachnospirales > Anaerotignaceae > Anaerotignum_A. Next base: position 56,636 of record SFGI01000002.1, read on the forward strand.
TGTGGTGGCTCTGCTGTTTTCCAGACCTACCCATTCCAGCTCATAGGGCTTGATGCGGTCGGTATAGATGCCATCCACGCCCACCTGCAGCAGGTCTTCAAACATCAGATAACGATTCACCGTATGGGCATAGACCTTCAGCCCTTTCGCCTTCAAGGCACTGACGTTTTCCTTGGTGGCACGGTTATAATGCAATGTCACCGTATCGATGCCATTGGCAGCGCAGAAATCCGCGATCTCGCCGTAATTGGGATTGGCGATGAGATACAGGGTAAAAATCCAGTTCTGGAAGGGATAGATCTCCTTCACCCAGTTCAGCATATCCTTATGATAGATCTGAGGGATGATACGATCCAAAATCTCCGGCGCACCGATATGATTTGCAATATTTTTCAGATCTCTGAACTGCCGCTGCACCGTTGCCTTGTCCGTATCCTTCGTATCCGTCACCAAATACATATCGGGATATTCCATCATCAGATAGAGCAGGTCTACTGCCGTGATGGCAGTCTGCTCATAGACCACCGGCGTTTCCACAAAAGTCTTGCTGTCCATCACCAGCTTGCCGTTGGGCTCGATCTCCAGGCGGTAATAAGAGCCATCGGCATCAAAATCGTGCCGCAAAACCAGTGTGCCATCAGAAGTATAGGTAAAATCCCCTTCTACCACCCGGAATCCATTTTCCCAAGAGGTGATAAAGGCTTCCTTGGAATTTGTTTCAATTTTCCCATCGGCTTCCCCCAAGGCATGGGCGATCAGTGGGTTTTGGCTCTGCCAATCCGCAGCAAAAACGGGCTGCACCGCAGAAACCCCCAGCATGGCCGCCATCGCCAAAGCCGTCAAACGTTTTCCTTTCATTTTCCATTTCCCCCTATCTTTGGTATATGAAAAAAACAGACGGGGATAGTCACCCATCCCCGCCCTTTTTTATTTTATCATTCTTCTTCGTCTTCGAACAGATCGTAGAATGTGTTGGATACTTTTTCGAAGTCGTCATCGCTTTCGATATTCAGCAGTTCGATGCCATCTTCGTTTTCTTTGTATTCATACAGCAGAACTGTTTCGTCTTCCAGAGGCAGCAGCGCAATGTATTCCTTGCCTTCGATGCCTTCTACTGCAAAAACGCCCAGAATGCCGCATTCCATTTCTGTATCATCATCCAGTGTCAGTGTCAATGTTTCCATTTCCATTTCTTCGTGTACATGATCGTGGTCGTGATCGTGACCGCATCCGCATTTATCGCTCATCGTCGAATCCTCCTTAAAACTCTTTCTTGAATAATACTTCCCTATCATGATAACCGATAATCGCCTTTTGGACAATTATTTTTTTTGACTTTTTTGGCGGTTTGCCTCTTTTTCGGCAAGTTTTTTCGCTTTTTTCGCAAAGAAGCCCAAGTTTTCGTCCTCTTTCTTCTTGGATTTTCCTTTTTTGCCGCCTTTTTTCTGGGGCTTGGAAGAAGCAAAGGGAAACTCATTTTTGTCTTTTTTCTTTTTCTTGGGTGTGCCGCCGCCTGTTTCAATGACGAGATCATCCAGATCGCCCCAATCATCGAAATCGCCCCAGCCGTCGCCTTCTACCCATTTATCCTCAATGATGAGTTTTTTCTTTTTGATGGGCTTTACGATATCCTTTTTCGTTTTCTGGCTGTCCACCAGTTTACCGTAGGACATTTCCTTCTGTTCAAATTGCAGCCCCCATGCCTTTTCGTATTTATGAATCCATTTCCGTTCATAGGGGGTCACGATGGTGATGGCTGTGCCTTCCATGCCCTTTCTGCCGCAGCGGCCTGCCCGGTGCAGATAATGGGTAGGTTCTTCGGGAACATCCAGATTGATGATATGGGTCACCCCTTCGATATCCAGTCCACGGGAACCGATATCGGAGGCCACCAGTACGTTGATGCGTCCCTCTCTGAAATCATCCATGGCATTCTTTCTGTCCAGCTTGCTGGCCTGCCCATAGATGCCCGCCGCTTTGATGCCGTGATAATTCAGCTTATCCACCGTCACTTCGATATTTTCGGGGTTATTCAGGAAGATCATGCACTTGGCAGGCTTTTCCCCCGCCAGGATTTTCCGCAGGTTGGCAAATTTTTCTCTGTGGGCGGAAAGGATATAGTAGTGATGGATGCCCTTGGGCACGATGCCGCCGCTTTTGGCTTCCAGATCCACCGCATCCGCCTTCATCAGCTTTGCCGCCTTTTTCTTGGCTTCGCCGCTGACAGAAGCAGAAAGCAGGACGATCTGGCGTTCCTTCAGGGTAGTTTTGATGACCGCTTCTACATCCTCCACGTTGCCGTCATCCATCAATCTGTCCCCTTCATCCAGCACGATGGTTTTTACCAGATGGGCCTGAATTTTTTTCTTACGAATCAAATCCAAAATACGACCAACGGAACCTACAACGATACGGGGCTTTGCCTTCAGTTTTTCCATCTGTCTGCCGATGCCTGCCGCACCGATGAGCAGGACGCAGCCCGCTTCAATACCGGAATTTTCCTGCAGCAGTTCCGCCTGACGGAACACCTGGGCAGCCAGCTCGTGGGTGGGGGTCAGGATAATGGCCTGTGTGCCCCTGATGCTCAAGTCCAGTTTTTCAAAAATAGGCAGCAGATAAGCCAAGGTCTTGCCGGAGCCTGTTTCAGAGCGACCGATGACATCCTTCCCTGCCAAAATCTCCGGAATCATTTTCTGCTGTATTTCCGTGGGGGTCTCGATGCCCTGCTTCGCCAAGGCTTCCGCCAGCGCAGGACGCAATCCCAGTTTTTCAAAATTGTTTTCCATATAAAATTCCTTTCTATTCGGATAAAAATCAACACTTCTCTAGTTTAGATGATACTGATTTTTTCGAAATAGTCAAGGATACCGCAATAAATCGCCCATGCCAGTTTTTCCTGATATTCAGCATCGTTCAGCAGTCTTTCCTCCTCTGCATTGGAAAGAAAGCCACATTCTACGATCACAGCAGGAATTTCCGTGGTTCTGAGTATGTAATACTCCTTATTCTCCTTGGCTTGACGGATATTGCTGCCATCCACCCGGCTCCGCAGGCTTTCCTGCACACATTCTGCCAAAACCTTCCCCTTTTCGCTGCTCTTATGATAAAAGACCTGGGCTCCCTTGGCTCTTGCAGAAGGAAAGGCATTCTGATGGATGCTGACAAGGATATCCGCCCCCGTTTCATTGGCGATCTTTTTCCGTTCTGCCATATCCGCCTTTTTCCCCTTGCCCAGGGCAGCATCACTGTCTCGGGTCAGGATGACCTCTGAGCCCCCCTGCTCCAGATACTCCGCCAGCTTTTCCACCACCGCCAGATTCAGCAGTTTTTCATCGGCACCATTGGTACCCGTTTTGCCCGGGTCCCAGCCGCCGTGGCCTGCATCCAGCACAATGGTGGCATCCATCATAGGAAACATGGCATGAGCCACCCGCTGCCCCAAAGCAGTATGCACCAGACAAGCCCCGATGATACACAGGCAGCAAAGGACACTGCCCCATTCTTTTCGTAAAAAAATCCCCTTCATCCTACCTCCTCCTTTTGTAAAGGATATGTAGGGAAGGGGAAAAATTTGCTTTTTTATTCTTCGATGATGGCAACGGCACGGATGGGCGCACCGTCGGCTTCTTTATATTTCAGGGGAAGGGCCGCCAAGGTAAACAGACCGCCGCCGATCTTTTCCAGATTGGTCAGGTTTTCCATGATAACGATGTCCCCATTGCCAAGGAGCTTTTTATGTCTGGGCAGGGTCATTTCCTCCACAGGGTCGATGCCGATGGTATCAAAGCCTAGACCCTTTTTACCGCTGTCCAAGGCATACTGACAAATCTCCATGCTGACAACGGGATAGTCCCCAAAATATTCTGCCTTGCCCCAGTTTTCATCCCAGCCGGTGTTGAAGAGCAGAAATTCCGCCTGATCCGCCATTTCACGCACTGCTTCGATGCGCTCCATGCCGATCTCATCCCCTGCTTTCAAATCACGGCAATCGATGACAAGGGCTTTCCCAACAAACTGGGCAGCAGGCATTTCATCCAGCTTTGTCCGTTCCGGGAAAAGGTGGTAGGGGGCATCCATGTGGCTGCCTGTGTGGGAGGTGATGTGGAACATGGTCTCCCGAAAGCCATCTGTTTCAAAGGTATTGGCCACCTCCAGCCCTGCAGGGGCTGTGCCGGGGAAAACGGGCATATCACTGGAAATGGTCTGGGTCAGATCAATCACATTCATGTTGTTTTTCTCCTTCCTCTTCATGCTCTCATTTTTTTAAAATTATAGCATAGGGTCTGCCTTCTGTCACCCATAGGAAAAACCCGCCTCCGACCAAGCCGAAAACGGGTTTTCACAGGTTTATTCTTTTATAGTTTTTCCTTGCACCGGGACTTTTTCACGATAACAAAAGTATCCGATGAGCATGAACACGATGGCAACGGGCACCCAGCTCAGCTTATATGCCGCCAGAGGGATTCTGTTGTAAAAATCATTGTATGCCTGAATATGCAGTCCGAACAAATCGTTATAAGTATACAGAACATCCAGCATCCCCATAATAAAGGAAACAATCACCCCAAAACGCATGGCGTTCAGCTTTCTGGCATCCAAGCAATTGGGCATAAAGGAATAATACAGAGTGATCACGATAGCACCGGGATAAAAGGCATCCAGCAGGGGCGCAAAGAACGCTACGATAGTATTCAGACCGATGCTGCCGATGATGGTGCTGCCGATGAGAACCAAAATCGTCCCCTTGCGGTAAGGCAGCTTTCCAGCAGTAGCTTCTTCAAAATATTCCGCTGTTGCCGCTGTCAGCCCAATGGCTGTGGTCAGGGAAGCAAAGACCAGGGCGATGCTGAAAAAGATACCGCCCATTCTGCCCCAAAGCTCCAAAACCACCTGGGTATACAAAGAAGCATATTTCAAATCCAAGGTATCCCCTACAAAGGAGCCCACCAGCATATGCCCCAGATGGGTCAGGCAGAGCATCCCAATGCCGATAACGCCAACTTTGATGATCATGGCATTCAGGCGATGTTCCGCCACGCCTTTTTCCCGCAGGTTATTCAAAATGATGATGCCAAAGACCAGCCCGCAGAGCAGGTCGCCGGTGGCATAGCCCTCTGTGAAGCCATAGACGATGGGGGGCTTGTCATAGCTGGGTTCTGCCCATGTGGAAATGGGGGTTGCCAAGCCCTTGGCAATGACCCCGATAACGATAATCACCAGAACAGGAAACAGGATATTACTGATTTTATCTACCATTTTGGAACGGCTGGAAACAAACCAATATGTCAAGAGATAATAGCCGCAGGAAAACAGCACGATGGGCAGCATGGAATCGATCTGCATCCCGGTGATCTGCATGATCGCATCCCAGGAGGCAGCACTCATACGAGGAATGACGTACAAAGGTCCTAAGATCATAATGGTGGCACCACAGAAAAACTGTCCGAATTTGGGCAGGGCACGAGTGGTGACCGCAAGGAAGGTTCCCTTCCCTCTGGACAGTGCTACATAGGCCAAGAGCGGCAGCAGCAAAGCTGTGATAAAAACGCCGATATAAGCAGAAAAAACGGCACTTCCGCTTTCCTTCCCCCATGTCATGGGCCAGATCATGCTGGATGCGCCAAAATGCATGGCAAACAGCGCACCGCCCATCAAAAACAAAGACAGTACGGATAATTCTTTTTTCTTCATACTTTCCCTCCTCTACTCTGCCATATCTTCTGATTTTATAGTAAAGCACCCCGGAAAGGCATAGTCAAGGGGGAAATTGACAAATTTTTCCCTTGAAATGGATTGCCTTGTCAAAAACTCTCCCCTTAGGGGAGGGTTTTTGGGGTGTCGACTTTGTCGACACCCTTCGTCGAAATCAGGATTTCGACGAGTTGAGACAGAAGAATAAACAGATGGGTTCCATCGGCATAAATGCCTTGAAACCTTGTCAAAGCACTTGCCTTCGGCAAGCCGCCTAACGGCGGTGGCGTTTTCTTCGCCATGCACAGCTGTTTTCCTGTCGGAAGTGAATTCAATGCACCGCAAAGATAGATGCGGTCGGCGAAGCCGACTTTGCAAAGCAAAGTGCTGAATATCCTGTGGATTCCATTCAGGAAACGGGTTCGTTTCCCGAACCCTTCCGCTGCTCATAAATCACGCGTTCCACAATTTAAGCTTCTAATACCTGTTTTCCATAGTTTTTTACAAAAAAAGAACGGGAGAGTTTTCCCGTTCCTTTTCTCTTTTTTAGCCCAGCTGGGCTTTATAGGTATCGTAGATATCCAGGGTCGTGCCATCCATCAGCATATTATATTCCGCCCATGCTAGATCATAATCATAGGCTGCGGCGGACAATTCCATTTCCGTCTGCTCAAACTGCAGCTGCAGCGCCTGCAATTCCACTGCTGAGACCAGCCCCAGCTTTGCGGAGACCTGCTGATGCTCCCATTCGGTCTTTGCCTTGGCGTAAGCATCTTTTTTGTTCTGATATACCGCCGCTGCTGCATTGATGCGATCCAGCTTCTTTTTCAGGTCGTTTGCAATATTGGCCTGCTGATCCTTCATGGCCACATCTGCCAAATCCATATCCAGCCTGCTGGCCTTAATCTGACCGTCATATTTGGTGGTATCCTTGGAATCCTTTTCCGCCTGCTGTTTATCCCTCCGCAGGGTCTTCAGCTTATAGTTTTTATCTGTGGCAGTTTTCAACAATTCTTCACTGTAGGCAGGGGCAGTTTCGATGACGCGGGTCAGTTCCGGTGGTGTGATGTTCAGTTCCTCGTCCAGTTCCCGTCCCATCAGGTCATTGAGCTGCCGTTTCAGCAAAGTCAGCCCGTCTTTGGCATCCTGCAGATCCTTCGCCCCTTGGAAAACTTCCAGTTTTTTGCCGGAAAGGTCTGTGGGGGTACTGAAGCCCAGTTCTGCCTTTTTCTCTTCGATCTGGCAGACCCGTTCCAAAAGTGCCTGCTTTTGGCTCAACAGGCTGACGCCCTTTTCCACCTGCACAGTTTTCGTTACCAAAAGCTGGGTCACCGCAAGGGCTTCGTTATCCCAGTCCTCCTTGGTCTTGTTCAAGTCCTGTTTGGTGTTTTTCAGTTCCTTTTGCTGATCCTCCAAAACATCCCGCTGCTGGTCGGCAATACTGTCCACCATGTCCTCCATGGCACTGGCAGTTTTGACGCTGCCGGAAAGCAAACCGCCGCTGATGTCTGCCAATCCGCCCAAAGCACCGCCCACAGCGCCCCCCAGAATTCCGCCGATTTGTCCAACTTGCCCTGCACCTGCCTGCCCTGCACTTGCAGCCTGGCTAGCCTGTCGCCTTGCCCTTGCCGCATCATCCTGAGTATCTCGCAATTCATCCAAGCCATCATCGATGGCATTCAAGCCCGCAGCAACCTTTTCGGCGTTCAATTCCAATGTGGTTTTCAGGCGGTTATTTTTCAGCACCAGCTTTTGAATTTCTTCAAGGGTCATAGGCTCTGCCTTGGGGGCTTCCGCCGCCAGCTCTGTTGTTTCTTCTGCCTGCTTTGTTTCCGCTGCAAAGGCAGGAACCGCCGTCCCCGCCGTCAGCGCCCCTGTTACCAGCAGGGCACACGCTTTTTTATATTGATAGAATTTCATATTCCGGAACTCCTTTCTCATGCCTGCACAGGCGTGTTTTCTTCCATCTCCACAGTCCCTTGCTGTGTCTTTTTCTCCATACGGGTCAGCCGCAGATGCCAGATGATGCAGCTCAGCACCATACAAACCACCGTGATGCCGCCCAAAACCATCATATCCCCACGGATAGCCTCAAACCCACAGCCCATCAAGGCCACATTGCGGTAGCCGATGACGAAATGGGTTAGAGGGAACACCTGGGACAGCTTTTGATAAAAGGCAGGCAATGCAATGGTAGGCCAGGTATACCCGCTCAAAACCAAAGAAGGTGAGGTGAATACCAAGGAAAGGGACGTTGCCAGCACGGGGTTTGGCATAAAGGAAGAAAAGAACTGCCCCATGGCAATGATCGACAGTAAAAATAAACTGCTGTATGCCAGCCAAACCTGCCAGCTTCCCTTCATGGGAATGTCATAGACCCCTCGGATGATGCAGGAGCAGATGGCCCATGCCAGCAGAGAGATCATGAAATATACCAGACATTTCACCACGACCTGCAGGGTCGTGCTTTTGGAAATGCCCCGCAGTTCTTCCAAGTGTCCGCTTTCCTTTTCCCGCACAAGGGAAATAGCCGCAAAATAGATCAAAACCTGCTGTACCGTCGCAATGACGAAGCCAAAGGTCAGGAAATAACTGAAATTATTGGTGGGGTTATACCACTGACGGGTATAAAAACCCACAGGGTTCATGGTCGCCAAAGCGTCATCCACCGTCTCCCCCTTTGCCACAAGGCTTTTCACTGCCATCTGGGTGGAAACAGTGCCCAGCACCTCGGAGCCCTTCAGGTTGATGGTACTGCCGTAGCCCATATTTACCGCACTGGAACCCAGCAGCACCTCTGCCTGCTGCCCCAGCTGCAGCTTTTTGGTGAAATCCGCAGGAAAGATGAGACACCCCACGATCTCGCCATCCCGCATAGCTTCGGCAATCTCATCCTCATCGCCATAATAGCCCACGATATCGAAATAAGGAGACTGACGGAAGGCTTCCACCACTTCCCGGGTCTGCTTGCTGTAGCTGTAATCCACCACACCCATCTTCAAGTCGGAAAAATACCCCTTGGCGTAGCTGCTGCCGCAGATACAAGTCACAAAAATGGGGATCAATACCATCAAAACCAGAGAACGAGGGCGTTTCAGCAGATACTTCCACTCCCGCAAAAATATTTTTGCAAATGCTTTCATGCTTCTGCGACCTCCTCTCCCGTTGTCTGTTTCTTTTCTGCCCGCTGCACCTTCCAGAAAAATACCACAAGGCTCAGCAGGAAGGCAATCACACCCATCAACAGGAGCATATTCCTGCTATGGGCCAGCGATGCCCGCTCAAAACCAATGCCCATCAGGACGATATCCCGCACAGGGCTCATAAAATGGGTCGCCGGCAGGAAATCTGCCACCCTTACCAATGCCGCAGGCATTTCCGTATGGGGCCAGGAAAAGCCCGACAGGATGAAGAAGGGATAGGTCAGAGCCATGAGCCACTGCATGGCATGGATGGTATTTTTACAGAGCAGTCCCAAAAGTGCCCCAAAGCCCAGCAGACAGAATACAAAGCAGCCGCACAGCAGCAAAAGATCTTCTTGTCTGCCCCGCATGGGAAAGCCGAACAGCTTCATAATGACAGCATAATTCAGCAAAATGTTCAAAAAGCCGACTACACCGTAAAAAATCATCTTATTGAAGAAATGCAGGATGCAGTCCCTTTTGGGCATGGTGCCCGTCAGGATGCCCTCCTTTTTTTCCTCGCCAAAGGCACTGGCCACCGCCATCATAAACAGCTGATGATAAACCAGCCCCGTCAAGCCCAGCCCCAGATACATCAGATAGCTGAACTGGGGATTGAACCAGGGGCGCAGCACTGTGGAAACGGGCATGACCTGGGCCATCCCTTCGTCAACGCTGCTGCCTGTCGCCACATAGCTTTTTACGGCAATCTCCGTAGAAATGGTCTTGACCACCTGCATGACAGAGACGATGGCACTGTTGCCCAGCAGATTGTTGGTACTGTTGACTCCTACCAAGACCTCTGCCTGCTGTCCCAGCTGCAATGCTCTGGTGTAATTTTCAGGGATGACGATGATGCCTTCCACCTCACCGGCCTCCAGCATCCGTTTTGCCGTTTCCGTATCCTGCAAGACTGCCGTCACATCGAAACGGTCGGATTCATCAAAGGCACGGATCAATTCTCTGGTTTTCGCCGAGGAAGCAGAGTCCACCGCCGCCAGAGGAATGTGGTTGACGATGCCGTTCTGGAAAGCACCGCAGACCACAATATTCAATAACAATGGGGCGATCAGAAACATGAACAGCCCCCTGGGGTCTTTCAAGAGCCGCATCAGCTCTCGCCAGAACCCCTTGAAAAATGTCAGAATCATTGCACCTCACCCACTTTATCCAGGTCTACGCGCACCAGCATACCCGGGTAAAGCATGATGTCATCCTCCCCGGAAAGGGCGATTTTCACTTCGTATGTAACCACATCCTGATCGTTCAGCTCATTGGTAGATTTTTTGATGGCAAAATCAGGATTTTTGCTGATATTGACGATCTTGCCGTGGAAGACCGTGTCGGGGTAAGCCTTACTGGTCAGAGGAATTTCCTGCCCGATCCGCAGCTTGCCGATCTCATATTCATCCACATTTGCCATGATCCAACGGTCACCGTAATCTGTCAAAGTTACGATCGTAGTCCCTGTACCGATCAGTTCCCCTACGGAAGAGGAAATCATGGTAACCGTACCGTTGCAGGGTGCATACTGGGAAGTCTGGCTCAGGTTCAAATTCACCTCTGCCAAAACACCCTTGGCTGCCTGCAGTTGTCCTGTTGCCGCTCCATATTGTCCTGTTGCCGCTTCATACTGCCCTTGGGCTGCCTGCTGCTGAGAAAGTGCCGCCTGTGCATCCAGCTTTGCTGCCTCCAACTGGGTTGCCAGCTTATCCATGTTATCCTCAGATACGGCGTCCATGGCATACAATTCCTGATATTTTGCATATTCTGTTTCCAAAAGCTGCACATTAGCATTTGCCTTATCCACTACGGCTGCCGCTGCCTCCACGGCATTCTTTGCAGCCTGCACCTGTCCTGCCGCTGCTTCCACCTGCCCTGCTGCCGCCTGGGCTGTTGCAGAAGCCTGGGTCTGTTTCACCTGTACGTCCCGCTGGTCGGTGGAGAACAGCAGATCGCCTTCCTTGACCTCCTGCCCCTCCTCAATAGGAATGTCCGTCAGATAGCCGGGGATCTTCGCACGAACGTAAACCTCTTTACATTCCACCGTACCTGTCACAAAATTCCCCTGTTCCGCTTGTTCTGTTTCTTCTGCTTGAGTGCCGCAGCCGCTGAAGGCACAGCAGCCTGCCAGCAATACTGCCAAAACTGTCTTTTTTCCGTTCCGCATCTGTCTCATACTCCTTTACATTTTTTGATTTATACCATTCTGTACTCCAATACTTATGATGGGATCAATATCCGGAAAATAGGGCGAACCATTTTCTCTGCCAAATCCATCATTTCTTCCTTGGAAAGGGGCATCCCCTCCATCAGCCATTGCTTTACCATGCCCATGGCTCCATAGGCGATAAATTGGTGGATATAATCGGCCTTGTGGGTCTCTTCTGCCAGCCCCATCTCCTGCCGTACCTTCTGTCCTTTCTGCTTCATAATTTCCGCCAACTTCCCCGCCAGACGGTCGCTGTGGGGATTCAACAGCAGACAGCGGCATAGATCAGGATTTTCCACAATATAATCACAGATATGCCCGATGATGGGATATTCCCAAGCGGCGCCCTGACGAATCTCCGTTTCTTCCAGCATACGAGCAAAGACCCCTACTGCCTCGTTTTCCAATTCATCCAACAGCCCGAATACATTATTATAATGAAGATAAAAGGTTGCTCGGTTCAAATCAGCCCGATCCGTAATGTCCTTTGCGGTGATCTCGCTAAAGGGCTTTTCCTGCATCAGCCCAATGAGGGCATCCCGCATCAGCGCTTTGCTCCGCTTCACTCTGCGATCCTGCTTCTCTGAAATCATTTTTTTCCTCCTTTCCCATTTTTCACCTTCTGTTTTGAAGTATGATAGCATACCCGGCAAAGATAATCAACAATTTTCGTTAAATAGAATATTTTCGTCTGATTTGCCGTGTTTTTCTGTGTATACAATGGACAAAAAACAATTTTGTATTTAATACAAAGACATCTGTCCGTCATTTTTACCAGTCCTTTTCGTTATTTTTCTATCAAAATTTGCTCGTTCTGCCAAAATACAAGGTGGGACAAAAAAAATCCCATTTTTTAGTTGACGGAAATTTTTAAAGTGCTATAATTTCCCTATCGGCAATGTCCGTATTAGGCGGTCATGTGTCTGCCAATAAATACTTAAGGAGGCTTATCTATGGAAAAAAGAGTATACAACTTCTCAGCAGGTCCTTCCATGCTGCCCTTGGAAGTTCTGGAACAGGCACAGTGCGAGCTGGTTTGTTACCCTTCAGCAGGCATGTCAGTGATGGAGATGAGCCACCGTTCAAAAGTTTTCGAATCTATTTTGGAAAAAGCGAAGGCTGATCTCAAAGAATTGATGCATATCCCCGATAACTATAAAATCTTGTTCCTGCAGGGCGGCGGCTCAACCCAGTTTGCCATGATCCCCATGAACCTGATGAACAAAAACAACAAGGCGGATTATGTTATCACAGGCCAGTGGGCGAAAAAAGCGGCGGCGGAAGCAGAACGCTACGGCAAAGTCAACATCGTTGCTTCCTCAGCAGACTCAACCTTCGACCACATCCCTGAACTGGACAAATCTAAATTCGACCCCGAAGCGGATTATTTCTATATCACACTGAACAACACCATCTACGGCACACGCTGGACGGAACTGCCCGATACAGGCAATGTGCCTCTGGTGGGCGATATGTCCTCTTCCATCCTCTCTCAGGAGATCGATATCACCAAATTCGGTCTGCTGTACGCAGGGGCACAGAAAAACCTGGGTCCTGCCGGCGTAACAGTGGTCATCGTGAGAGAAGACCTGTTGGGCAACGCCATGGATTTCACACCGACCATGCTGCGTTATGATATCCACGCAGAAAATAATTCCCTTTACAACACCCCCCCTACCTACGGCATCTACTTTATGGGTCTGGTATTCGATTGGGTGAAACGGCAGGGCGGCGTTGCAGCTCTGCAGAAAATCAATGAACATAAGGCTGGCATCCTCTATGATTTCTTAGACCAGTCCCAGCTGTTCAAAGGTACTGTTGTAAAGAAAGACCGCTCCCTGATGAATGCGCCCTTTGTTCTGCCTACAGAAGAGCTGAACGCCAAATTCATCCAGGAAGCCAAAGCTCAGGGCTTTGAAAACCTGAAAGGTCACCGCACTGTCGGCGGCATGCGCGCTAGTATGTATAACGCAATGCCCGTGGAAGGCGTGGAAAAATTAGTGGAATTCATGAAGAAATTCGAGATGGAAAATAAATGATTTCGGAAGGGTCGTGAAAACGACCCTTTTCGTGTATATAAGACTTTTCGCGTGTATTAGAATAGAAAAAGGAGAATAGATCATATGTATACCATTCGTACTCTGAACAACATCGCTGAAACAGGACTGGCAAAACTGCCCGAAAACAAATTCGTTGTAGACAACAACGCAGAAGACCCCGAAGGCATTATCCTACGCAGCTTCGATATGCACAAAATGGAACTGAACAAAGGCCTGCTGGCAGTAGCCCGGGCCGGCGCAGGCACCAACAATATCCCCATCGACCACTGCACAGAAATGGGCGTGCCTGTATTCAATACCCCCGGTGCCAATGCCAATGCCGTTAAGGAACTGGTGCTGGCTGCTCTGTTCGCATCTTCCCGCCGCATCATCGCCGGCGCAAATTGGGTACAGACCCTGAAAGACAGCGGCGAGGACGTAGAAAAAGCCGTGGAAGCAGGCAAAAAGAAATACACTGGCCCTGAAATTGCCGGCAAGACACTGGGTGTCATCGGTCTGGGTGCCATCGGCGTGCAGGTTGCCAATGCAGCACTGGATCTGGGCATGAACGTCATCGGCTATGACCCCTTCCTGTCTCTGGAAAGCGCATGGCATCTGTCCCCTGCCGTGGAACATGAAGAATCCATGGAAGAGCTGGTTTCCAAGAGCGATTACATCACATTGCATATCCCTCTGAACGACAAAACAAGAAATACCTTCGATGAAAAGATGTTCTCCGTAACAAAACCCGGGGCAAGACTGCTGAACTTTGCCCGGGGCGGTCTGGTAGACAACAACGCACTGAAAAAAGCCATCGCAGACGGCATCATCGCCCGCTATATGACAGACTTCCCCAGCGAAGACCTGTTGGGCGACCCTTGGAACATCATCGTGACCCCCCACCTGGGTGCTTCCACCCCCGAAAGCGAAGAAAACTGCGCTATCATGGCGGCTCAGGAGATCAGAGAATATCTGATCTACGGCAATATCAAAAATTCCGTAAACTTCCCCAACTGCGTGGTGCCCTATAACGGCAAGCCCCGTATTGCGATTTCCCATAAAAACATCGTCAACATGATCGGTCAGCTGGGTGCTGTTTTCACCAAATATCGTGTCAATATCGATAAACTGGTAAACAACTCCAAAGGCGACCTTGCATATAACATTGTTGTATGCGATAATTTACCTGAGAATGTGCAGGATATGATCGATGACTTGTACGCCATCAATACTGTTATTAAAGTACGTATCCTGGAATAAGACCCTTTGGAAGGATAAAAGCATGATTTTTAAAAAGACGCATTTTCTGTGTATCCTCGTTGCTGCAATCTTTGTTGTTTTTGCCATTTATCTTATTCCTGCGAAAACAACGCTTCATAAAACGCTTCCCTGTACGGAGCATGAGACAGGAGAGGTCATAAATGTCACTATCTCCGGTACATACTATACATATCTATTGGGTGATGATCTTTTTGACGGCACCATAACGGTAGAAGGCAAACGTACCTGCACCCAGAGATTTGAGCTAACAGATGATCTGTATACAAATTTCAACGATGCATATGGACAACCTCAGGGACATATCCTGCAGGTCGAAAAATTCTCCTATATCAGTATTGCTGATGATGATTACAGCATCAGCAGTAAATGGGATAGCAGTTGGAAAAAATCATTAAAACAGAACCGTTTTTAAATAAGGAGGACTCCCTATGGCAACTATCAGACCTTTTATGGCCATCCGCCCTGCGGCAAATTACGCAAAAGACGTGGCGGCACTGCCCTATGATGTAATGAACAGCGAAGAAGCAAGAGAAATGGTGAAGGACAAACCCTGGTCCTTCCTCCATGTAGATAAAGCAGAGGTAGACCTGCCCGTGGGCACGAATATTTACAGCCCAGAGGTCTACGCAAAGGCAAAAGAAAATCTGGACAACATGGTGGCGAACGGCGTCATGGGTCAGGACTTACTGCCCAATCTGTACATCTATCGTCTGACCATGAACGGCAAGAGCCAGACTGGTCTGGTGTGCTGTACTTCCGTGGATGAATATATCGACGGCACCATCAAAAAACACGAACTAACCCGTGCGGACAAAGAAGCCGACCGTATCCGCCATGTGGATACCCTCAACGCCAACACAGGCCCGATTTTTCTGGCATACAAAGAAAATCCAGATGCCAAAGCCATCATCGACGGCTGGACGGCAGCCGTTGCGCCTGTATATGATTTCGTTTCCGAAGACGGCATCGGTCATACCGTTTGGGTCATCGACAGCGATACAGAAATCGGTATGCTGGTGCAGTCCTTCCAGAATGTAAAGAATCTCTACATTGCCGATGGCCACCACAGAAACGCTTCCGCCGTAAAGGTAGCTCTGAAGCGCAGAGAAGCAAAGCCCGATTACACCGGCGAGGAAGAATTCAACTATTACCTGTCCGTACTCTTTGCGGCAGATGATCTGTATATCATGGACTACAACCGTGTAGTCAAAGACCTGAACGGATATGATACCATTGGATTCTTAGAGGAAATCGGCAAGAAATTTATCGTAGAGCCCTATAACGGCGATGGTCCTTACAAACCCGAAGAGATCCACACCTTTGGGCTGTATTTGGAGGGCAAGTGGTTCAAGATGACAGCCAAGGAAGAAATCATCACCGATGACCCTGTGCTGGGTCTGGATGTTTCCATCCTGCAGAAGGAACTGCTGGAGCCCGTTCTTGCCATTGGCGACCCCAGAACGGATAAACGCATTGATTTTGTGGGCGGCATCCGTGGGTTAAAGGAACTGGAAAGAAGGGTTGACAGCGGCGAAATGAAGCTGGCATTCTCCATGTTCCCCACTTCCATGGCGGAACTGATGGATGTGGCGGATGAAGGCATGACCATGCCGCCCAAGTCCACTTGGTTTGAGCCCAAGCTGAGAAGCGGTCTGTTTATTCATGATTTAGGCTAAAACCTGCGGGGCTTTGCCCCTGCACCCCACAAGCCTTTAAAAAGGCTTGACCTAAACTTTAAACAAAAAAGCGATTTTCCCATAGGAAAATCGCTTTTTTAATTCGGGTCGAGGGGGTGACCCCCTCGCAGGGTGTGGGACAGAGTCCCACGAACTTAAAGGTCTAATTTCAGGTCGTTTTCTTTGATCCAGCCTGCCTTACGCATGAAATACGCAATCACCCAAGACAGTACCGCAGGCAGAAGGAAGCATACTAAGCCCATGCCCATCCAGTCCATCGCTGTGATGGCTGTCTTTGCACCACCGGCAATATCATTCAGCCAGCCTGTATAAACGCCGATCTGCCCTACCAAACCGCAAGTACCCATACCTGCCGCTACCGCATCGCCGTTCATTTCCATATGGAAGATACAGGTTGCAATGGGCCCCGTGATGGCAGAAGCCAATGTTGGAGGCAGCCAGATACGGGGATTTTTCATGATATTGGGCACCTGCAGCATAGAAGTACCAATCCCCTGTGCCAGCAGACCGCCCCATTTGTTTTCTTTGAAGCTCATTACAGCAAAGCCTACCATCTGGGCACAGCAGCCTGCTACAGCCGCACCGCCTGCCAAGCCTGTCAGCCCCAGTGCCGCACAGATCGCCGCACTGCTGATGGGCAGGGTCAGCGCCATCCCCACGATAACGGAAACAACGATGCCCATAAAGAAGGGCTGCAATTCTGTTGCCCATTTGATGGCATTGCCTACGGCACTTGCCGCTGCACCGATGGAAGGTGCCCACCACATGGAAAGCAGCACGCCCACGCAAATGGTAACAGAAGGTGTCACGATGATATCCACTTTTGTTTCTTTGGAAACCAATTTACCAAATTCCGCAGCAAAGATGGTCACAACAAGTACTGCCAAAGGACCGCCTGCGCCGCCCAGCTGATTGGCTGCACCGCCCACGGCGATCAGGGAAAACAGCACCAAGGGGGGACATTTCAAGGCATACCCGATGGCAACTGCCATGGCAGGGCCTGTCCCGCTCTGGGCAAAAGCACCGATCTCTACCAGCGTTTCAATGCCCAGCTGCTGCCCCAGTGTTTTCAAAATGGTGCCGATGAGCAGAGAGGCAAAAAGCCCCTGCGCCATAGCCCCTAATGCGTCAATGCCGTATCGTTTTGCTGAAAAAACGATGTCTTTTTTTGCTAAAAAGGCTTTGAACCCTTTTTTGTTTGAATTTTCCATTTTTAACTCCTTTACCATATTACCTTTACAGATGACAAGACATTGTTTTCATTATATGATATTCTTTCCATAAAGTCAACAAAACCTTTTTTCGAAAAAATAAATCCTTCCGGCAGGATAAACCGTTCTTTTCGGCTCATACTAACCATATCAAAGGAGGGATAACATGAACAAATTCACCACAGGCATGCTCATCGGCGGTGCCATGACTATGGCAGGCATCGGCTATATGATGAAAGACAAAAGAACCTATCAGAAGGTTGCAAAAAAAGGGAAAAAGATGGTAGCAAAGGCGGAAGAAGCCATTGATGATATGATGGACAGTATGATGCCTTGATGTTCCAAAAATACCTGTAAATCTCCATGAAAAAAAGAGAATTGACAAACTTTGCAAGTCCGTTTGTCTCTTCTCTTTTTTTACTGCTTTTTTATATAATACAATTTAAAAAAGGGGGAGGGTATATTATCTTTACAAAAGGTGGTCCGTTCCTTTTGACACTCTTATCTTATCATGCCTTTTTGAATGGCATTTGTACAAAAACCGACGATTTTTTTAAGAAATCCTGAATAATTTATGAACATAAGAAAAGGAACGGATTTTTTCTCCGTTCCTTCGTTCTTTTTTTATTTGCTCAACAGTTCGATGCCTTTTTTGATTCTGCGGATGGATTCTTCTCTTCCCAGAATATCTGCCAGTTCCATAGCACCGCCGGGGGATGTGGGTTCACCGGAAAGGGCTGTTCTGACAGGCCACAGCAGCTGACCGTTTTTGATACCCAGTTCACCAACCAGAGCCATCAGGCTGTCATGGATGGCTGTTTCGTTCCAATCGGGCAGGTTTTCCAGTACAGGCAGAGCCGCCTGCAGGGATGCCAGTGCGATCTCATCATTTGTTTTCATTTTCTTATGGGTATACAGCTCTGTGCCATATGCGGGCAGTTCCTTGAAGAAAGCAACCAGACCGGGGATATCGTTCAGGGTTTCCAGACGTTTCTGCAGCAGGGCAGCGATCTTTTTCAGGTCAAGGTCTGTACCAGCCAGAGCTTCTTCCAGCTTGGGTCTTGCCAGTTCGAAATATTTATCGAAATCCATGGCTTTCAGGTATTCGCTGTTCATCCATGTCAGCTTCTTGATATCGAAGATAGAAGGAGACTTGCTCAGACCAGCGATGTCGAATTTTTCCTCCAGTTCCTTCAGGGAGAAGATTTCTGTGTTATCGGAAGGGCTCCAGCCCAGCAGCGCGATGTAGTTCACGATAGCTTCTACCACATAGCCTTCGTTCACCAGATCTTCGAAGGATTTATCGCCATGACGTTTGGACAGCTTATGGTGTGCATCTCTCATAACCGCAGGCAGATGCACATATACGGGAGGTTCCCAGCCAAATGCCTTGTACAGCAGATTATACTTGGGTGTGGAGGACAGGTATTCGCTGCCGCGAACAACATGAGTGATATTCATCAGGTGGTCATCCACAACGTTTGCGAAGTTATAAGTGGGGAAACCATCGGCTTTCATCAGGATCTGGTCATCCAGTTCCGCATTGTCTACGGTGATTTCGCCATAAACAACGTCGCTGAAGGAGGTTGTGCCTGTATCAGGCATTTTCTGGCGGATAACGAAGGGTTCGCCGGCATCCAGCTTTGCCTGTACTTCTTCCTTGGACAGACCCAAGCAGTGACGGTCATATTTTGCGAAAGCAGCACCTTCTGCGTTGCTTTCCTTCAGGCTTTCCAGTCTTTCCTTTGTGCAGAAGCAGTAGTAGGCTTCGCCCTTTTCCACCAGCTCCAGCGCGTATTTCATGTACATGCCCATACGTTCACTCTGCACATAGGGGCCGTAATCGCCGCCCACATCGGGGCCTTCATCATGCTGCAGACCTGTCATTTTCATGGTCTTATAGATAACATCTACAGAGCCTTCCACCAGACGGCCCTGGTCTGTATCTTCGATACGCAGGATGAATTTCCCACCCTGAGATTTAGCGATCAGATATTCATAAAGAGCGGTACGCAGGTTACCGATATGCATATACCCCGTAGGAGAAGGGGCAAATCTTGTTCTAACTTCCATTGTTTTTCTTCCTTTCTGAAAATAGTCGGACATTCCTTAGAATAGTTTATACGCAAATCCCCTTTGTGTAAAGGAAAAAGCGAAGAAAATCTTAAGAATCTTGGTGTTTTCTTGCGGGAAAAATCCTTTTTATGATATACTCCTTCATAATAAAGGAAACCATTCTATGAGGAGTTGATCTCATGCAATTAGATAAAGAAACCATCCGCAAATTACGGGGGCTGATCCTATTTACGCTGGTGATCTTGGTGGGGCTTTTGCGGTTCGATGTGGTGCTGGGTGCAGCCAGATTCCTTCTGCATATCCTGTTCCCCTTCCTGCTGGGCGGGGCCATCGCCTTCGTGCTGAGCGTGCCCATGGGGCGCATCGAAAAGCGTTGTTTCGGCAGTGTGAAACCAAACGGCAAACTGAAAAAAGCCGCTGCCCCCCTGAGCCTGGTCCTTACATTGATCTTCGTTCTGGCGATCTTGGGGCTTGTAGTGGTCGTTGTTCTGCCGGAACTGGGCAGCACCATTGCCACCTTGGGCAAGACCCTGCCGGAAAAAGTTCCCCTTCTGCTGAAAAAGGTAGAACTGCTTTTTGCAAACAACCCTGAACTGATCCAATATATTGAAGAGATCGAACGCAGCCTGAATTGGGAAGAGATCATCAATCAGCTGGTAGATTTCTTCCGTTTCGGTGCAAATACCATGCTGGATTCTACCATCAGCGTGGCAAAGGGCATCGTCAGCGGCGTTGGCACCTTCTTCATTGCCTTTGTTTTCGCCTGCTATATTCTGCTGCAGCGGGAAACCTTGGGCAGACAAGCCAGAAAGCTGCTCTTTGCCTATCTGAAAAAAGAACGGACAGAGGAGATTCTCCGTATCTGCTCCCTGACCCACCGTACCTTTACCAATTTCCTGACGGGGCAATGCTTAGAGGCTGTCATTTTGGGCGTGATGTTCTTCATCACCATGACGATTTTGCGGTTCCCCTTTGCAGTTTTGGTGGGTGTGCTGATTGCTTTTACGGCTCTGATCCCGATTTTCGGGGCTTTCGTTGGCTGCGCCGTAGGGACATTCCTGATTTTAACGGTAAATCCGCCCCAGGCATTGGCATTCATCGTGCTGTTCCTTGTTTTGCAGCAGATCGAAGGCAATCTGATCTACCCCCATGTGGTGGGCGGCTCTGTGGGGCTTCCTTCCATCTGGGTATTGGCGGCAGTTTCCTTGGGGGGCAGTTTATTTGGTATCGTTGGGATGTTGGTATTTATCCCTATTGTATCCGTGCTGTATGCCCTGCTGAAGGAAAATGTCCATGACCGATTAGAGAAAAAACAAATAGATGTAAAATAAAAAAGGAGCAAATGCTCCTTTTTTTATTTCAGACTATATATAAAATAATTTTCAAGTAGCGGAAGGGCTTGGGAAACAAACCCGTTTCCCAAATAAAATCCGCAGGCGGAATTCACTTCCGCCGAGGAAAACAGCAGGTTTCGAGGCATCTTTGCCGATGGAACCCGTCTGTTTATTCCTCTGTCTTAATCGTCGAAATCCTGATTTCGACGAAGGTTATTCCAGATACCTGCAAATAGCCCGATAGTAGGCCGCCGCTGCCTTCTTGCAGCCTTCCTCTGTGCCGAAATTTTCCACATCGGCTGCATTGGTGATGAAGCACTGCTCCGCCAAGACCGCAGGGCAATCCATATTTTTCAGCATCCCGAAGGTATCATAATCATAGATTTCCGTATCGCTGGAATCCACCAGCAGCTTTTCGCCGTTGGCATCATAATACCCAAAGCGCACGCCATCGGTGCCCCGCAGCTTCGCCCCTACGGTCTGCATTTCTTCCGCCAGAAGCTCCGCAAAGGCAAGGCTTGCTTCGTGATTTTCATAGCCGGGAGGGGAAGGATAGCACTCAAAGCCCTTGGCACTGCTGTCGTCATTGGCATTTCCGTGGACGGAAAGCATCAGATCGGGATGCCGCCGACGCAGCTTTTCATTCCGATCTGTAATGGATTCGCCTTCCCCTTCCTTTCGGGACAGGATGATGCGGAAACGTCCGTCCTCCTCCAAAAGGGTCTGTAATTCGGCAACAGTGCGCTCCGTCAGTTCCACTTCGTTGATGATGCCCTCTGCCCCAATGTCCACGCCGCCATGACCGGCGTCCAAGGCAATGGTATAAGGCTTGCTGAAGGTATAGTATGCCAAAAAGCCAAAATAGCCAATGGCAAATAAAAGCACCGCCCATTTCAGTTTTCTGAGCAAACCGCCCTTTCGTTTGCGGCGGCGGGCCCGTTGTTCCCGGGTCGTTCTTGGCTGCCGCTGGGGTTCAAACTCCCTCCAGTTTTTTCCCTTCATCTTTTTTCCTTCTTCCCCAAAAGCTTTTTTCTTTCAGTATAAACCAAATTCGACGAAAGAACTTGAAGATTTCCTTAATATTTCCTGATTATATTTCAAATTTTTCATTTTCTCCCGTAATTTTCATAACGGTTTCCCCATAGCCCAATTCTCTCAGAAAATCGCAGACCTCAAAACGCCCCCAGAAGTGCATGGGGAACAGTACCTTTGCGCCAACGGTTTTCAGGAAATAATTCACTGCCCAAAAATACTTATCCTGCAAACGCAGGTCGGCAGGAACGAAGGCCACATCGATCTGTTCCCCCTTCAATTGATTGATCTCTGTGGTATAGCTGCGCTCGATGTCATTATTGAAGTCGTCCGGCTCGCCATTCCAGTGCCACCAGTTCAGGTCACCGGCGTGGTAAATAGTCTTGCCATCGGCTTTTACCAGAAAAGCCACACCTTCGTCATTGGACTGCAGTGTTTCAATATGGATGCCGCCAAAATCATAGCTTTCATGGGGATTTACCGTCAGAACTTCCCCCTGAAATTCCGATTCTGTCCGCACATCGAAGGACAGGACATATTTTACATTAGGCAGGTTCCCCCAGTTCAGGATACGTCTGTCATAATGATCCTCATGGGCATGGGAAACGAATACGAAAATATTCTTATCGCCGTAAGCGGCAGGGTCGAAATAAGCCTTCCGTCCCCCTTCTGTATAATAATCAAACAGCAGGACTTTTGTTTCCGTTTCCACGGAAAAGCCGCTGTGGTGCAAATATGTCACGTTCATGAAATCGCTCCTTTTCGTTATAATGTTTTCATCATACCATAAACGAAGGAAAAGCGCAAAAAAGAGGGTGCAACCGCATGATGCCCCCCCTTTGCGAAATCTCATAGATATTTTGCAGGGTCTTGATAAATACCATTCAGTTGGATTTCATAGTGACAATGGATGCCCGTCGCCATGCCCGTTGCGCCAGTCAGACCAAGAACATGCCCCTTTTTCACTTTGTCCCCGACCTTCACATCCAGCTCAGAAAGGTGGGCATAAAGGGTAGTGAAACCGTTCATGTGGTTGATCTTCACATAGTACCCCTTATCCGGTGCAAATTCCGCCGCCATGACGATGCCATCGGCGGTGGCATAGGCAGGGATATTCTTGCCATTGGAGGAGAAATCCATGCCGAAATGCTGCATTTTGGAATCTGTCATAGAGAAGGGTGCGGAGACGGTCTTGCTGTCGGTGGGGTAGCCGGAGGGGATGGCGGAATTATTTGCCCCTTTAGATACAGTCACTTCCTCTACGGCCCAATAGCCTTCCCTCAATTCAGAAATAATATATTCGCCATCCTGATTCAGTCTAAACGCAAGCGTATACCCAATTGGTCTCTCAATGCCGCTTCTCCATTTAATCCATTCTTCTCTTTCCATTGTGCGAGGTTCTTCTCCCTCAAGCCCTACTGTAATCACAGCATCCTCTGCAATTTCATATTGCTTCGGCATACCAATTTCATATCGGAAATAACCATTGTTGGTTCTACCAGAAACATCAGGAATGATGATCTGTCGCTGTACCATCGCATGTTTTTGATCGATGGCTAATCTAAGGGTACAGAAGGAACCATTTACGGGAGTTTCTCCATAATAATAATCATCCGCAGGGATTTCTTTTTCAAATGTCACTTCGTGAGGATTTCCATCATTCAAATATAAAAAAAATCTTTCAGGATCGCAGGTATCTTCATTGATAACCATTGCATCATTCTGGATATAACAAGCGAATCGCATCGTCGTATTTGCTGTCTGCTGCTGATAATATTCTTCATACAAAAGCTCATAATGAGGATGTCCTGCCTCCTTGGCCTGTTTGATATAACCAGCATCATCAGGATCGCGGAAAGGATTACGATAGGTCTGATATAGATCAAAATCTACTGTAACTTCATTCGTTCCATCGGGAAGCGATCTGGTCTCAAAATTTATTATATCAAAATCAAAGCTTTCCAGTTCGTATACATCCCACTTACTCTGAGAAATGAAGCCCACCACGCTCTGATACAGAAAATCCCAGATGCCCTCATCCAGTTCCATGCCCCTTCTGCCGATCACAGGATGGACCTTGCCATCCTCCCCATACAGATTGGAGGTCAGATAGCTTTCTACCACAGCTTTTCCATTTTCTTCACCAAATTTCAGCAGTTCCTTCATGGTATACTGCTGGGGCGTGCTATCCTGCATGATATACGTAATGATGGCGGCGTTTTCCTTTTCTTCCACCTCATAGGACATGACCCAAGGACTGCTCCAACCAATGTTGAAATCCCAATCTTCCCCCTGCACTGCCTTTTGTTCTTCTGCGAACTGGGCTTTGGCTTTCTCGCTCATCTTGTCATAACGAATCTTGCCATCCCGCAGGGAAAGGGCTTCCGCCCAAAGACGGGTGATCTCCTGCTGTTCTGCTGTGAGGGCAGCGTTTTCCGCCATTGCATCCAATGCGGATTCCCCAGTTCCGCCATAGCTGACGAAACAGCCGCAGGTCAATGCCAGCACCAACGTCATGGCAACCAATGCCATTCCCCTTTTTCTTTTTTCTCTGTTCAAAATCTCCGCCAACCTTTCCTGTAATGCCTTTTTCCCATCGGTAAAGCAAGTGGTCAATGCCGCCTGCTTCTGCAAACTCCGTTCCGCTTCCTGCAAAATCATCAGGCTATAGGCCTTGCGGTAAGCCGCATCCTTCCCCTGTACTGCCTCTCCGTCGCAGGAAATTTCCAAATCTTTATTTGCCCGCTTCACCAGAAACCACACCAAAGGGTTGAACCAATGGATGCTCCTTGCCAGAAGCAGGACAAATTTATACCATAAATCCTTCCTGCGCCAATGGATCAGCTCATGGCGGAAGATCATTTCCATTTCCTGTGAGCTGTATCCCTCATGGGGCAGGTAAATTTTTGTACGAAAGAGCCCCACTGCCATGGGCGTTTCCAGGGCAGGGCAGATAGCTAAAGGTGGTCGTTTTTCTCCTGCGATTTCTGTGTAAAAAGTCGCTGTTTCCGCCGAGGGTTCCTTTTCCCATCGTTTCAATAAACGCTGCATTTGCAGGGTAGCCCCTGCAGTACGCAGCAGGAAAACAACCCCGCCTGCCAGCCAAACTGCCAACAGGACTTCCATCGGTGTAATGGAAGGTTCTTCTGCCGGCGTTTTTTCCGTCTCTGCCAAGGCCACAGGAGTTGTGTCCCCTTTTATGGCCGCATCCGCCCCGTTCCCGCTAAAAGCAACAGGCACCCACTGCA
This sequence comes from [Eubacterium] saphenum, assembly GCA_004557645.1. Lineage (GTDB taxonomy): Bacteria > Bacillota > Clostridia > Lachnospirales > Anaerotignaceae > Anaerotignum_A. Next base: position 81,639 of record SFGI01000002.1, read on the forward strand.
CCATGGTCTCCTGGGGAAGATCCAGATGGATGGGGGCTGTTTCCGCAGGCAAAGTCAGATTCCAGGGAAGTAAAAGCCGCACTGCCAAAAGCAGCCAAACGAAATAGGCCAGCTTGGGTGTATACCGCCTTGACAGCTTTGGCAAAAGCCACAATGCCAGCAGGATGACCGGCGTCATCCAAAGGCTGACCTTCAAATATTCCAGAAAAATGCCCATGGAATCACCCCTTTGTTTCTTCCTCGATGAATGCTTTCAAATCCTCCAATTCCTCCTTGGTAACGGAATGGTTTTCGTATAAACACGCCACCAAATCCCGCAGAGAACCGCCCGTCCATTTCTGGAAATAGCGGCGGCTGTCCTCCGCCAGATAGTCCTCCTCCGTCACCAGTGGGTCGTAAAAGCGGCTTTTGCCCCTCTTTTCTGTGGCAAGAAAGCCCCTGTTCACCAGCCTGCCCAAAAGGGTCTGCAAAGCAGAAAGGTTCCAAAGTCGTTCCTTTTGCAGTTCTTCCCGAATGGCGGCAGTGCAGATGGGCGTTTCGCTGTGCCAGATGACCTGCATCACTTTCAATTCCGTATCCGGTAATTTTTGTTTTTCCATATGCTCACCCCATTTACCTACATTTGTATGTTTTATATCTATAACATACGCTTGTATGTTTCATTTGTCAATAAAAAAATACCAATCTCTTAAAATCTTAAGAAATTGGTATTTTGCAAACTTAGATGGCACGCATTGCCCCAGTATGAGGGTCCATGATAAAGCCCAGAACCTCCAAGTCTTTGGGCAGGAGAGGATGATTTTCAATGGCATCCACGGTACTCTGCACAGAATCATAGATATCGCCGAAGCCTGTCAGCCACTGCTCCACGTTCTTGTGGTTTTCATCCACATGGTCGATGGCTTCCTGGGTAATGCCCCGAGCTTTCATCTTTGCGATCATTTCTTTGGGGTCCAGCAATCTGCCGCCGCAGTCGTCATGCCCAATGACAAGGACTGTATCCACACCCAGTTCATACACCGCCAGCAGCAGGCTGAAGATCACACTGCCATAGGGATGCATCACACGACCGCCGGCATTTTTGATCAGCTTCACATCGCCGTTTTTCAGCCCCAATGCCGCAGGCAGCAGCTCCGTCATGCGGGTATCCATACAGGAGAGGATGGCAATCTTGCGGTCGGGGTATTTTGTGGTGGCATATTTTTCATATAATCCATGCTCAACGAATACACGGTTATATTCCAGCATCTTCCTTACAAATTCATTCATATATGTATCACCTCATGTCAAAGATTTCCTACTATTATACTGCATTTTCAAAAAAATGAAAAGCCTGTACATCGTCAGGAAAAGACTTGGAAAAGTGCAGGTTTCGCCAAAAAAGAAAGGCGCACAGAAAATTTCTGCACGCCAATTTTTTTGAAAATAAGAAGTGAGCAAGCCTGTAAGCCGGGTTCTGTTTTTCAGACAGCCATCTATCTTGGTCCGCTGTTGCCAGCGGCATCATGCGACTTTTTCGAGACGGAACGAGCAGCCCCATTATCTCTGTTTGTCTTGCTTCGGGCGGAGTTTACATTGACCCATGATGTTACCACCACAGCGGTAGGCTCTTACCCCACCTTTCCATTATGACCTGCCAAAGCAGGCTACCTATTTCTGTTGCACTTGTCCTGGAGTCGCCTCCGCCGGCCGTTAGCCGGCACCCTGCTCTGCGAAGCCCAGACTTTCCTCACTCCTGCGGTACAAAGTACTTTGGAGCGCGACTGTCCAGCTTACTCACGGATAAATATTATACTCTATTTCAAATTTTCTGTCAAACCTTAAAGCAGCTGCCGCCAACAAATTCCTTGATGAGGGAATTATTGGGAATCTCCAGCCCCGGTGCCGCCAGGAAATAACCCAGGAATTTGATGAGACGTTTTGCCGTCACATATTCGGGCATGGAAGGGTCGATGGCAAAAAGCTGAGGCTCTGCATACTGCTTCAGCACGCTCAATTCATACAATGTGGCAGAATTGAATACCGCATCGGCATTTTCCTGGAAGGGGAAGATATTATCCTCCTCCCCTTGGGTCACTTCATTCCAAGAGGAAATGGTCGTTGCCGCACTTCTGCCGCGGAACTGGAAATCCCGCACCATGCGGCGGATCAAACGGCTGTCGGAAGTGGAAATCCGGTTATGGTCATCGATATTCAACTGCGTGATGGCACTGATGAAAATTTTGAATTTATTTTCCGCGGGAATTTCTGGTGTCAGGCGGTCATTCAGGCCATGGATACCCTCCATCACCAGAATCTCCCCTTCCCCCAACTGAACAAAATCGCCATTATATTCCCGTTTGCCTGTTACAAAATTATAGAAGGGCAGTTCCACTTTTTCCCCGGCGATGATCTTTTTCAGGTCATCGTTCAACAGCTTCAGGTCAAGGGCTTCGATCCGTTCAAAATTTTTCTTGCCGTTTTCATCCAGAGGGGTATCCTCCCGATTGATGAAATAATCATCCAGAGAAACCTTGTGGGGCTTCACGCCCAAGGCCCGCAGCTGAATACACAGGCGGTTGGCAAAAGAAGTTTTGCCGGAGGAGGAAGGCCCTGCGATCAGGACCACCTTCACTTTATCCATTTTATGATAGATCTGGTCGGCGATCTGAGCGATCTTCTTTTCGTGAAGGGCTTCATTGATGCGGATCAGGTCGCCGAATTTACCCTCTACAATGCTGTTATTCAGGTCTGCCACATTGGAAACTTCCATCAGCTGACACCAACGCATCTGTTCCATGAAAGCACCGCTGATTTTGGGAGAATCCTGAAATGGCAGCAGTTCTCTGGGATTTTCAGGGTCGGGGAAGCGCAGCAGAAAGCCATTTTCATAGGGCATCAGCCCAAACAGCTGCAGTGCGCCCGTGGAAAGGGGCATATAGCCGTAGAAATAATCATAAAATCCATCCAGTTCGTACAGGTTGATATTGGAAGCACGGCGGAAACGGAACAGCTCCGCTTTATCCTTCATGCCCTGTTTTTTCGCAATGTTGATGGCGATATCCTTGCGGAATGTCCGTTTCAGGATAGGCAGGTCTGCAGCCACATATTCTTTCATTTTATTTTCCAGCTGAGAAAGTAATGCTTCTGTGATCTCTATGGCAGGCTTGCGGATTTCACAGTAGAGATTGCCCCGCAGGGAATGTTCGATCACGACCAAGGCATCTTCCCCAATGATATCCCTTGCCGCCTTTACCAGCAGGAAGGAGACCCCACGGTGATACAGGCGCATGCCTTCTTCGTCCCGCAGGTCGAGGAAAGAGATATCGTCTGCATCTGTGATCTCATAATCCAGTTCTTTCAGCACATTTCCCTGCTTTGCCAGCAGGATGGCAGAAGGGAAATCCCCCTGAAATTCTTTCGCCAATTCCCCAAAGGTCATGCCTTCGGGAATCTGCATTTCTTTTCCCATAACATTTACTTTATTTGTTTCCACTCTATGCGCCTCCTTTTAAATCGTCCAGAAGGTCTGCCCGTTTTCTTCGGAGCAGACAACCTCGATATTCCAGCCATTTTTCTGTGCCGCTTCTGTCAGCTTTTTCTGCAGAACGGGCACGATCAAGACTTCGCTGGCATAATGGGTCACATCTGCCACAGCGATGCCCAATTCCACGGCTTTCTGAGCTTCATGATATTTGATATCCCCCGTCAGGTAGGCATCGCAGCCCTTGGCAGCCGCAAGGGAAACAAAATCCACCCCTGCACCGGTGCAAAGGCCGACTTTTTTCACCAGCTTATCCCCATCGCCCACCAGACGGATATGGTCTAAGTTCAGTTTTTTCCGCAGCATTTCTGCAAATTCCCGAAAAGGCAGGGCTTCGGGAAGTTCGCCCATACGACCGATCCCCTCTTTTTTGCCCTTCTGATCCACGGGATAAATATCATAAGCCGCTTCTTCGTAAGGATGAGCGGCGATCATCGCTCTTACCACTGCAGTGGCTTTTTCTGCGGGAACGATGGTTTCCAGACGGATTTCCTCGGCAACTTCCAGCTTGCCCTGTTCGCCTAGGAAGGGGTTCGTTCCCTCCAAGGGCAGGAAGGTGCCTTTGCCGGCAGTACCGAAGGTGCAATGGGAATAGGCACCGATATGGCCTGCGCCTGCTTCGCACATGGCACTGCGTACTGCATCTTCATAGCCTACAGGCACATAAACCACGATTTTTTTCAGTTCCTGGGCCCATGTTTCTTCCAAAATCTCAATTTTTTCCAGACCTGCCAGCTCTGCCAGCACATCATTGGTGCCACCCTCTGCCACATCCAGATTGGTATGGGCAGAGAAAGCAGCAATGCCGTTTTCGATCAACGCATAAATCCGCTTACCCAAGGGGTTATCCGCTGTAATGCTTTCGATCTTTTTGAACAAAAGCATGGGATGATGGGTAACGATCATATCCGCACCGATGCGCTTTGCTTCTTCGATGACAGGCTCGATCACATCCAGAGCCACCAAAATCTTTTTCACTTCTTTTCCAGGGTCGCCGATGGCAAGACCGGGCTTATCCCAGCCCTCTGCCAATTTTGCCGGGGCAATCGTCTCCATCACACCCATGATATCCTTCACTGTTACAGACATGCCAATGCCTCCCTCATCATAGCCAGCTTTTCTTCCACCTCCGGCAGACGCTTTTGGGCGTTTTCCGTAGGGTTGTTTTTGAGTTTTTCGAAAAGACGGCTGTATTTTCCTTCCTCATGCAATAACAATTCTTTCAACAGAGGCTCTTTTTTCTCCAAGAGCTTTTTACCGTAGAGATAATCGATCTCCCTGTCATATTTTTCTTCTTCCTTCGCGCAGCGCATCACCACATAGGGCTTATTATCCTCTTTCAGCATATGCTCCTCTTTGATAGCAAAGCCGATTTCATGCAAATATTTTCTGACCTCACCGAAATCCCGCTGAGGAGAAAGCACCAATTCTTTCAGGCTTGCCGCCACCTCCGGGCTATCCTGCAGGATATGTACGATGAGCATACCGCCCATGCCCGCCAGGATAGCTGTTTCCACTTCAAAGGGCCGCAGAGGGATCAGCCCGCTGCCCAGCCGTGTCTCAATGGCATTTTCCGCCCCATAGAGCGCAATATTCGCCCTGCATTTTTCCAAGGGGCCTTTTCGCACATCGCATGCATAGGCTTTTTTGATCTTCCCCTGCAAATATAGATAAATGGGTACATAGCCATGGTCTGTCCCGATATCCGCTATCGTTTCATGGGAGACCAGACTTGCCACCAGTTCCAGTCGTTTCGATAGTTCCATAATTCCTCCTTTTTTTGTAGGGCTTTGCCCCGCAAAAAAGGGCGACACAAATTTGTGTCCGCCCTCTTTTCTTTATCCCTATTATTCCAAATAATCCTTCAATTTTTTACTTCTGCTGGGATGGCGCAGCTTACGGAGAGCCTTCGCCTCGATCTGGCGGATACGTTCTCTGGTAACATTAAATTCCTTGCCCACTTCTTCCAGCGTTCTTGCTCTGCCGTCATCCAGCCCAAAACGCAGGCGCAGTACCTTTTCTTCTCTTTCTGTCAGAGTATCCAGCACCTCGATGAGCTGTTCCTTCAGCAGGGTAAAGGCTGCCGCTTCCGCAGGGGCAGGAATATCATCATCGGGGATGAAATCACCCAGATGGCTGTCTTCTTCCTCACCGATAGGCGTTTCCAGAGAAACGGGTTCCTGGGCGATCTTCATGATCTCCCTAACCTTTTCCTCGGGCATCTGCATTTCCACAGCCAGTTCTTCCGCGGTCGGTTCACGGCCCAGTTCCTGCAGCAGCTGTCTGGAAATGCGGATCAGTTTATTGATCGTCTCTACCATATGCACGGGGATACGGATGGTACGAGCCTGATCCGCAATGGCGCGGGTGATGGCCTGTCTGATCCACCATGTGGCATAAGTGGAGAATTTGAAGCCTTTATGGAAGTCGAATTTTTCAACGGCTTTGATCAAGCCCAGGTTGCCTTCCTGGATCAGGTCAAGGAACAGCATCCCACGGCCCACATATCTTTTCGCAATGCTGACAACCAGACGCAGGTTGGCTTCTGCCAGTTTCTTTTTGGCTGCTTCCCCTTCGGGGCCCCCTTCTTCCATTTTCTGGGCCAATTCGATTTCTTCTTCTGCTGTCAGCAGAGGCACTTTACCGATTTCTTTCAGATACATACGCACGGGGTCATCGATATTGATGCCTTCGGGCAGTGTCAGGTCAAGCTCTTTTTCGACCTCTTCTTCCGCTTCAATATTCCCGAGGATATCGATACCCTGGCTTTCCAGATATTCATAGATACGATCGATACGGTCAGGATCCAAGTCCAAATCCGCCAGATGATCCATGATCTCCTTATATTCCAATACACTTTTTTTCTTTTTGCCCATCTGGACCAATTCTTCCAGTCTGGTCAATAATGTTGTTTCTTCGACGGATTTCAACGCAATCCTTCCTTTCTCTGTTCATATAGTCTAACCATATCAAATGGTAATATACAGGGAATCCAGTTTTCTCTTGGCTTCCACCAGCCTTTGGATCTCTTCCACGGTGGTGGCGTTTGCCGTCAAATGGTCGATCTTTGTCCGTTTCAGCCGCCGCACCTGTTCATTGATGGCTTTTTCCATATCCGCCCCGTTTTCTGTGGGCAGCTGCACCGCAAAGATCTCTGTCACCATTTTCTGTTCTTTTGTTTCCTCAAAACGGCTCACCAGATCGGCTGGGAACACATGACCCGAGGACCTCCAGAGTTCACCGATATAGCCGAAAGCTCTGCGAAAGACTTCTTCCGTGAAATCGTCCTCCTCTATGATGGTTTTGAGGATATCATATACGCCCTGATGCTGGGCACAATAGTATAACAAGCTTCTCTGGGCTTCCATCAGCCCTTTTTCTGTTTTCCTGCCCTCTATGCTGTAAGTCTTCAAATTCTGCTGCCGTCTTTCCGCTTCCTTTTGGAAAGCCTCATCTTCTTTTCGCATCAGTTTTCCGATCTCACTGCAGATGGCTTCTTCTTCCACGCCTGTGACCCGGCTGACTTCGCCGAGGTAGACGTTGCGTTCGATCTCGCTGTCCAGTTTTGCCAAAATCTCCGCCGCTTCGGTGGCGAAGCGCACCCGGTGTTCCGGGTTTTTCAGATTATATTTTCGCTGGATACAAGCGATCTCAAAGGATATATAATGCACAGCATTGATTAACAATTTAGAAAATTCCGCTGCGCCCTTTGCCTTGATAAATTCGTCAGGGTCCTTCCCATCGGGAACTTGAGTGACTTTGACCCGGAACCCATTTTTCACCAGCACGGGGATGGCCCGCAGTGCTGCGTTGGTTCCGGCTTCGTCACTATCATAGAGCAAAATGACATCATCGGCAAAACGCTTCAATGTCCTTGCGTGCTCCTGATTGAATGCTGTGCCCAAGGATGCCACAACATTGTGGAACCCTGCCTGATAGATGGAAAGCATGTCCATATAGCCCTCCACCAGAATCAGTTCCCGTTTCCTTGCTGCCTTGGCAAAATTCAAACCGTAGAGGTTTCTGCTTTTGCTGAACAGGATGGTTTCGGGAGAATTCAGATATTTTGGTTCACCCTTGGCAAGGATGCGCCCGCCGAAGCCAACGACCCGCCCCTGCACATCGAAAATAGGGAACATCAACCGACCGCGGAAACGGTCATGATAGCCTTTGCCATCTTTATTTTCCAGCACCAGCCCTGTTTTCAGGATATCAGATACGCTGAAGCCCTTTTCCTTCAGATGCTTGAAGAGGGCATCATAGCGATCGGGGGAATAGCCGATGCCGAATTTTCTTGCGATCCTGGGGTCCATCTGCCGTTTTTGCAGATAGGCTCTCGCCTCTTTCCCCTCCTCGCTCTGCAGGCAATCGTAAAAAAATCTGCCTGCGGTGGTGTGTATATCGAACAATCTTTGCTTCAACTGCTCTGCAGCGATGGCCTGAGCATTTTTTTCCGGCTCCGGCAGAGTGATATGGGCTCTGTCTGCCAGCCGCTTCATGGCTTCGGGGAAGTCACAGTTTTCCATTTCCATCAGGAAGGAAAATACATTCCCCGCTGCGCCGCAACCAAAGCAGTAGTAAAACTGTTTTTCGCTGTTGACGGAAAAGGAAGCAGTCTTTTCGTTATGAAAAGGGCATAGCCCAAAATAGGAACTGCCCTTCTGCTTCAATGGAACATACTGGGAAATGACTTCAACGATATCGTTCTGCAGGCGTACTTCGTCGACGACCTCTCTCGGATATCTCACGTGATCACTCCCCTTCCTAACAGTCGAAAAGGAAGCGTTTTCACTTCCTTTCTCCTATTTAGATTCGACATTTTTGCGGAAAATCCTTCTCCATTGTATACATTTTGTAGGGATGAACAAAAAAAATGCAAAAACCCCTTGACTTTTTCAAACTTTGTGCAAAATGCAATAATGATTTCAATCAAAAATGTTCCTTTTTTCAACCAGATCCTCTCAAAGGACCGTCCATTCCTGGGGGATAAACAGCTCCTTATATTTTGCCACAGCAAAACGATCCGTCATACAGGCAATATAATCACAGACCACCTGACGCACCGGGTCACCATCCTCCAACAGCACCTGAAATTCGGAAGACATTTCTTCGGGGTATTCCAAATAATAATCAAACAGATCGCCGATAATTTTTTCCGCTTTTTTATGCTCCGCTACAGCAATATCGCTGGCATAAACATGCCTGAACATAAAGGCCCGCAGGTCTTTCAGGGTCGTCCGCATTTCTTCGCTCATGCGGATATCATTGATATCCATACTGTTTTGGATCGTATCCCGCACCATGGCGTTAATGCGGCTGCTGGAACGGGTGCCGATACGGGCAACGATCTCTCTGGGAATATCCCGGGGACGCAGCATCCCCGCCCGGATGGCATCATCAATATCATGGTTGGTATAGGCAATTTTATCGGAAAGCTGTACGATCTTCCCTTCCAAAGTGGCAGGGCTGCCGCTGGTGCGGTGGTTCAAAATACCATCCCGCACTTCCCACGTCAGATTCAGCCCACGACCGTCTTTTTCCAGCCGTTCCACCACCCGCAGGCTCTGCTCATTATGGGCAAAGCCGCCGCTGTCTTTGCAAAGGGTGTCCAGCTTTCTCTCCCCTGCATGGCCAAAAGGGGTATGGCCCAAATCGTGACCCAAAGCGATGGCCTCCGTCAGATCTTCATTCAGGCGCAATGCACGGGCAATGCTTCTGGCGATCTGGGAAACCTCCAGGGTATGGGTCAGGCGGGTGCGGTAATGGTCCCCCTCCGGGGAGATGAATACCTGTGTTTTATGCTTCATGCGGCGAAAGGATTTGCAATGGATGATACGGTCTCTGTCCCGCTGGAAATCCGTACGGATATCGCATTTTTCCTCTTCCCTCTGCCGACCTTTCGTATTGACGCTTTTTGTGGCAAACTGCCCCAGCATCTTCTCTTCCAGTTCTTCTTGAAACTGCCGTAATTCCATAGCTATCCCTCCTTCTTATACCAAAGTACAAATTTCTCCTATTACTTTTAGAATACGCCGTTTCCCTTGAAAATCCTCTTTTTCCCATAGAAAAAGCCCCCTTTTTGAGAGGACTTTCTGCATCATATCTGATATTTTTTTGTTTTTGTCCGGTTTCTTCCACTCACTGGGGAACCTTGCCGCCGCCGTGGTATTCCGCGTATTTCTTCCCCCGCACCTGCACAAATTCCATTTCGGGATAGCGCAGTGCCGTCAGATATCCGCCATAAACACAGCCTTGGTCAATATCCACGGTGCGATTAATGATTTCCGGCTTTTCCACCACCGTATGCCCATAGACCACAAAGGGCTGCCCGTCATATTCCGCCGCCCAGTCCAGCCGTTCCGGCTTACCGTTTTCATCGAATCGTCCTGTGGTTTCCCCATAAAGGCAGACCGCACGGATCTTATTGGAAAATTTTCCAATGGATTCAGGACGCAGACCGCCATGGACGATGGCCAGCTGTTTTCTGTCCAACAGCAGATAGAAGCACTGGCTTTCATAGCAGCGCATATAGCGGTTGCGAAAAACTGTGCGTTCTTCCTTGGGCAGCTTGTCCAGTTCCGCCACGGTGTTTTCCAAGCCATGGGACAGGTGGACACGGTTGCCAAGGAAATACCGATACAGCTTGTTGCAATGGTTTCCATGGACCCAGAAGGCACCGCCATGGTTCACCTGATCGATCCAGAAATTCAGGCAGGCCAGATTTTTGTGTCCTTTGTCCGCCACATCCCCCACAGAAATGAGCCTTCTGCCTTCGGGATGGACATAACAGCTGTCCTTTTTTTCATAGCCCAGTTTTCGGATCAGCTCCATCAGCTCATCATAGCAGCCGTGGACATCCCCGACAATATCAAATTTATTTTCTCGAAATTCCAATATGCGGAAATTTCGTTCTCTGCGCTCCTTCATGTACAGCTTCCTTTCAGGAGTTTTTTCTATTTTCAGAATTTCCTACTATAATGATACCACAAAAAAGTGTTTATTTATAGGAGAAAACATAAAAAACTTTTGGAAGCATATATATTATAAGGAAAGAAAACCCACGGAGGTTCCCATGTATTCCAACAAAAATATCCCGGCACCTTTCAATCAGCCTCAGCACACCAACTGCCGAAAAGAAACCCCGGCAAGCCAACTGCCCACACCTTCACCATCAAAAAACAACGCGGAAAGGCTTGGAACAAAAGGTTTTCCAGATAGAATCCGCAGGCAAAATTCATTTTCGCCGAGAAGAACAGTTGTGCATGGCGAAGAAAACGCCACCGCCGTTAGGCGGCTTGCCGAAGGCAAGTGCTTTGACAAGGTTTCAAGGCTGTCCAGCCGCCGGAACTTGTCTGTTTTTCCCGCTATTTTGCTTGTCAAAATCCTGATTTTGACAAAAGGGGAGAAAAAATCTCCCCCTTAAAGAGGGTGACGCATTGCGCCACCCTTTTGCACGGTCACAGTCCCAGCATTGCCATGATCTGTGCCAATTGTGCCTGTTCCTTTTTGGGCAGGCTTGCCGCCACTGCCGCCAGCAGGGCTTTCTGTTCTTCCGGGGGAAGCTGCCCGCCCTCTGATAATTTTTCGCCATATTCCAGGAAAATATCCAATCGTTCCATGCCAGTTTTTCCCTTGCATTTTTCCGCTGCCTCCCGCATGAGCCGCAACCGTTCCTCTCCCAAAGCCTGCACTTCCGGGGTATCCCATGTGTTCATTTCAAGCCCTCCCGTTCCATGATCTCTTTCATATCCAGCATTCTCAATATGGTCTGCATCTGGTTTCTCTCCTCCGGCGGCAGATATTCCTGTACTGCCCGCAGCATTTTCCGCTGTCTGAGACGGGGCGGTTCCTCCTGCCGTTCTCTTGCCTCCAGCAGGCCCCCGTTCAATACTCTCTGCATTTCCATCAGGCGAACCACAATATACAAATCCCGCTGATATTCCCGATTCAAAAAAGGAATGGCTGCGGTGATCATATTTTCATTTCGATTGCGGGCAAAGAGCTCCCCTTCCTCTTTTTTCTCCACAGGAGGGACGGGGGGTTGGGATGCTGCAGGCCCCATGAGCCGCTGTAGCCTTTGGACTCGCTGCATCATCTTCAGGGCATCCTGCCCCTGCTCTCCCATCAATGCCGAAAGCATCTCCATTCCGTTTTTTTCTGCCACAGACATCCTCTCCTTTTTCTTCCTAAAATAAAGGTATGCCCCAAAGTCCCCAAAAATGCTTTTTTACATACTTTAGTAAAGAAAGGAGATGCTTGCCATGTCGTTGATGAAACACCTTTTTTCTGCGGAGCTGTCTGCATCTGCAGGCAAACGGAGGCTCTCCATCGCATTTCTGGATACGGGGATCTCTCCCGTGGAGGATTTTATACTGCCGGAAAACCGTATCGTGGCTTTTCGGGATCTGATCAATGGGAAACGGGAGCCTTATGACGATAACGGTCACGGCACCCATGTCACGGGTGCAGAAAGCAATTTTTCGCAAACGAAAAACCCCCGTCTGTTTCCAGACGAGGGTTTTCCCGGAGTTCAATATGAGCTACATCTAATTGGGATAGATGAAGGTCATCGAGTTTCAACCGTAATAGTAGAACATACAAAGCGCTGTCATCAATATGATGCCGCAGTCCAGCATACTTTGTACAATTTTTTTCGAAATACTCATATCAATCAACTCCTTGAGAAGCTTTTAACAATACTGTTCTTAGCCCATCAGGTTAGGCAGGAACATGGAAATTGCAGGAATATAGGTGATGCACAGCAGAGTGATGATCATCAGTGCCAAGAAGGGAATGATACCCTTGATAACCGTATCCAGCGTGGTTTCGCCTACACGGGATGCAACGAACAGGTTTACGCCCAGTGGAGGTGTGATGAAGCCGATTGCCAGGTTAACTACCATGATGATACCGAAGTGTGTAACATCTACGCCCATTGCTGTTACAACGGGGTACAGGATAGGAGCCAGGATCATGATCGCACACAGTGTTTCCATGAAGCAGCCAACGATCAGCAGCAGGATGTTGATCAGCAGCAGGATAACGATCTTGCTATCTGTCAGAGCCAGCATAGCGGATGCAACTGTTGTAGGGATACGGCCCAGTGTCAGGACTTTGGAGAAGCCTGCAGCACAGCCGATAACGATCAGGATGGATGCTGTTGTTTCACAAGCATTCTTTGTGCACTGGAGCAGTTTTTTCAGATCCAGTTCTTTGTAGATGATGCAGCCAACAATCAAGCTGTAGATAACGGATACAGCCGCTGCTTCTGTTGGTGTGAAGATACCGCCGTAGATACCGCCCAGGATGATAACGGGAGACAGGATCGCCCAGAAACCTTCTTTTGTTTCATGGAGCGCTCTCTTCATGCTGAATGGTTCGTCGTCACCTTTGTAGCCCATCTTCTTTGCATAGAAGTAGGAGTAAGCGATCAGTACCAGACCGATCAGCATACCAGGTACGAAACCAGCCAGGAACAGAGTAGATACGGAGCTGTTTGTTGTTACAGCGTAGATAACCATAGGGATACTGGGAGGGATGATAACACCGATGGAACCAGCTGCTGCGATCAGAGCCAGTACGAATTTTTTATCATAGCCTTTTTCCAGCATTGTGGGGATAACCATACCACCTACAGCAGCAACTGTAGCGGGGCCGGAACCGGAGATCGCCGCGAAGAACATACATACAACGACTGTTACGATAGCCAGACCACCCTGGATTCTACCGAAGAATACATTGGCCAGATTCAGCAGTCTCTTGGAGATACCGCCGCCGCCCATCAGTTCACCGGCAAAGATGAAGAAGGGGATCGCCATTGTAGGGAAAGAGTCGCAGCCAGTTACCATGTTCTGTGCGATGAAGCCCAGTGTCAGCTGTTTTGTATAAAGGATATAGCCCAGAGATGCAATACCCAGGGAGAAACCGATGGGAACTGTCAGCACCAGACATGCGATCAATGTAAGAAATACTACTGCAGCAATAGAACCTGTCATGCTTCAGCCACCTCCTCGTGATTTTTCAATGCTTTTACGCGTCTAAAGATACACTGGATCTGACGGATCGCTGTCAGCGCCATACCGATCATGGGAGCAGCATATACGAACTGCATGGGGATACGCATAGCGGGAGACATCTGACCGGACCAAGCGATCTTGTTGAATACTGTTACGCCTGTTACAGCGATGAAGATGGAGAAGCCCAGAACGATCAGTTCACTGAGGATCTCAATATAAGGACGTGCCTTTTTGGGATACAGATTGATGGCAGCGTCGATACGGATATGTTTTTCTCTTCTTGCTGTGTAGCTGACAGAGAAGTAAACCAGCCATACGAACATATATCTTGCCAGTTCTTCAGACCATGTCAGGGAGTTCTGGAATGCGTAACGCATAACTACCTGAATGAAAATGATGATACTCATTGCAAAAATCAGTGGAATCATGAAAAATTCTTCCAAATGATCCATAAACCATTTCATAGTTTTTCCGCCCCTTTCCTATTAACCTTCAGCAGGGAATTTTGCCTTTGCTTTTTCCACTTCGCTGTACAGCAGGTCTACAACAGAAGGATCTGTTACTTTCTGATAAGCCATATCCTTCAGACCTTCACAAGCTGCCACCATTTCTGCTCTTGCTTCGGGGGACAGATCGCTGTATTCCATGGAACCGCAATTTTTGATGTTTTCGATAGCAACTGCTTCATATTCGGAACATCTTTCACGTTCGTAAGCAACAGCTTCGTCGGAAACTTTCAGAACGATTTCCTGCTGTTCGGGTGTCAGACCATCGAATTTTTCCTTACTCATCAGGATCAGGTAAGGAGAATAGATGTGTTTTGTATATGTATAGTGGCTCTGTACTTCATAGAATTTTGTCTGCCATGTCAGTTCGGCACCGTTATCCTGTGCGTCTACTGTTTTCTGCTGCAGTGCTGTAAACAGTTCAGTGAAGGCCATGGGTGTGGGGTTCGCACCGTAGTTTTTCCACTGCTGCAGCTGCAGTTCGTTTTCCATGATACGGATCTTGATACCCTGCAGGTCGGACATGGAGTTGATGGGTTTGTTGGTGGACAGAGTACGGAAGGAGTTTTCCTGCCACTGCAACAGTTTAAAGCCGGAATCTTCCAGGCCTGCAGCCAGTCTGTCGCCCAGAGGGCCATCCAGAACTTCATATACCTGCTGTTTGTTATCGAACAGCCAAGGGATATCCAGACAGAAGATATCATTTTCGAAGGAAGCTACTGTTGCGTTTGTTGCCAGTACGATGTCGTAGTTACCAAACTGGCAGCCTTCCAGCAGTTCACGTTCAGAACCAAGTACGTTGTCGGTGTAAATATCGCAGCTCAGTGTGCCGCCAGATTCCTGTTCCAGACGCATTTTGAAGAATTTTGCAGCGTCGATTGTCGCAGGAGCGTTACCCAATGCGTAGATGAAACGATAGCAGTCATCTGTCAGTTCTACGCCGGAATCAAAGTTTACAGGTTCTACTTTCTTTTCTACAAAACCTGTATTTGTTGCTGTTGTGTTTTCGCCTGTTGCAGCATCTTCAGAACCGCCGCAGCCAGCCAGACCAAACACTGTAACTGCCGCCAACATGGCAGCAAGACCTCTTTTCAAGATCATACAATTCCCTCCTCAATATTGAACTTATTCGCCCGGTTGTGTTGCCTCTCTCATTCCGTCTCCCTTTCCTTTGGACCAATGGAAAACGGAAGGTTTCTTTTGTATTGTTGCTTTGTTTTTTCTTTTGTAATACAAAATCTACTTAACAAAACTTCTTTTTTCGCGAAAAAAACTTTTTTAAGACTTAAAACATCTTTTTTTGCATTATAATACTCTATTTTCCCACTGTCAATAAACAATAAATCCAAAAAGAAGTTGTTTTTTCGTCTAAATTAAGCTCTTTTTTGGTAAAAATATCTAATTTTAGACCAATTACATCTTTCTCATGTCTTTCGCAAGACAACTTTTGTCCCACATGCAACTTCCATTTTGCAGTTTTACAGTTATTTTTGATAGAAAATAAAGTTTTAAAACCATTTATAAGTCCCTTCTATGTCTCAAATCAAAAAAAAGATGTTGTTTTTGAAAAATCAATAGACTTTTTTAAAACTAAGGTGTATAATATAAAATATAAAAATGTGTTTTTAGGAACCTGCCTTTCAGGGAATAGGAGAATTTGAAAGAAGGTGCAGTATTTTGAAGGGAACTGATCACAGTGACGAGTTGGCAGGGAAAAAGCTCACACTGACAGACAAAATCTATCAGGATATCAAGGATGACATCTCATCCAAGGCATTCCAACCCGGGGAAAAATTAAATATCAAAGAACTTGCCAGAAAATATCAGGTTAGCGACACACCTGTAAAACAAGCCTTACAGCGGCTGGCAGAAGAAAAACTGGTAGTCAATACACCCAATAAGGGTATGAGTGTTAGGGCGTTGACACCTCATGAACTGCAGGATATTTTCGATATGCGACTGATGATGGATACCTTTTTCATAAAGGATATCGTGACAACGCTGAACTATAATCAGGCTCTGCGCCAACAGCTGGTCGACTGTCTGGAAGCGCAGCGCAAATTCGTTGAAACCGATGATTCCAATCACAAACCAGACGAATTCTTTGAACTGGATATGGATTTCCATACATTGTATCTGGCGGCTTCCGGCAACCAGAAAGCCGTAGATGTTTTCAGAGATCTGCAGCCCTTTACCTATGCTTCCGGTACATATGTAAGTCAGCCTCATTACAGAGACTGCGAATGTGTGGATGAACATCAGGCTATCCTGGATGCAGCACTGGCATCCGATCTGGATGCATTGGTAACAGCAGTGACGACCCATCTGAACAATTCCAGAAAAGCATTGCAGCTGATCTTCAAAGTAAATCAGATGGTTTACCACGAATAAAAAAGAGTCCATTTGGGCTCTTTTTTTGTGGAAGAGAAAACCATATATTCGTAAGGCTTCGCCTTACTCATATACTTGCTCCGCAAGCCTACGAAAACAAAAAACCTATTCCAATTGAAACGAAAACCATATATTCGTAAGGCTTTGCCTTACTCATAACGAAAACCATATATTCGTAAGGCTTTGCCTTACTCATATACTTGCTCCGCAAGCCTACGAAAACAACAAAAGCCATTCCAAACCGTAAACGGTTGGAATGGCTTTTGTTTGTTTTCTATGGTTTTCTACGCTTAGATTACGTACAACAACATTGTCTGATGGGCTTCCATAGACATTTCGATCCAATAGGTGCGGAAAGTATCTTCGTCCATTTCGGGCTCATTTGTCAGCACGCAGATATCATAGGCTGTGCTGCCTTCCTGCAGAGAGAAATCATCGAAAGTCTTCAGGACTTCAAAGCTTCTAGTATTATAGTAGTCTCTTTCCTCTTCTTCGATTTCTTCAAAGCCGCCTCTGGTTTCATCTGTTGCCAGCAGATAGCCTGTTTCCGCGCTATAGTACAGATAATCCAGTACTGCCCCATCCATTTGTGTATACTGGCACAGCACAACAGAAGCTTCTTCCCCGTTTTCAGATGCTGTGAGGAATGCATCCCATGCTTCCTGACCGCCTGCCACTGCACCATCTTTGATGGTGAAGAAGCCTTCTGCTACTGCATTTTCCACAGGAATTTCTGCAGGCAGTTCCTTCAGATAAGCCAGCATTTCCTCTTCCTTCGCAGATGCAGCCGTTTCCTGTGTGTCTTTCGCAGGTTCTTCTGTACCGCCGCAGCCGGCAACGCCAAACACCATCATGGCAGCAAAAAGCACTGCTAACATTTTCTTTTTCATCTTTTTTCCTCCTTAAAATCACTTTTGTATTTCGACCACAGGGGTCTTTTCTGTTCCGGAAGGCGATTTACGCCTTTGTTCCATCCTTCTCCCCACTGCATCGAATATCTCCTGTTTTATGATAGCTTCGTGGGTATTTTCCACCACGATCCATCGATTTTTCGGCAATTCCCGGGTCTTTTTCTCCTTGAAGCTGATCTTTTCTTCCTTTCCCTGAGCCATGTGCCCCAGATAGACAGGATTTTGCAGAATCTTTCGTACCGTTCCCGCCGACCATTTCCCGCAGTCCTTCCTGCCCATGTCCTGCCCCCGCTGTTTCTTCACCTGGGTGGGCGTGGGGACAGCCTTTGCCGTCAATCGTTCTGCAATCATTTTACAGGAAAGCCCCCATAAGTACAAGTCATATATTTTTTCCACAACCTGCGCCGTTTCCCGATCCACGATCAGATGATGGCGGCAGGCAGGGTCTTTCAAATAACCATAAGGGGCATAATTGCCAAGAAACTGCCCTTCTTCCATCTTGCGGCGAAATACGGCCCGGATATTTTCCGAAAGCTCTTCTGAATACCATTCATTCACCAGACTGTTGATCTGGCGGGCTTTTTTGTTGGCCCGCAAAGCCGTATCCACATGATCCACCACTGTGATAAAACGGATCCCCCATAAGGGAAACAATTCGTGGAGATATCGTTCCGCCGTGGCAGCGTTTCTGGTAAAACGGGATTGGGTCTTGCATAATAGGATGGAGAATTTTCCTTCTTCCGCCGCCTTCAGCATCTGCCGAAAGGCAGGTCTGTCCTCCCGCAGGCCGGAATAATCCTCATCGGCATAAATGCCATAGACCGCCCACCCCTGCTTTTGGGCATATTCCAAGAGAAGGGCTTTCTGGTTCTGGATGCTTTCGCTTTCCGCCACGCCCTTTTCCCGATCCTCTACAGAAAGCCTGCAATAGATGGCCGCTGTTTCCTGCTTCATAGCCGCCGCTCCTTTTTCTTTCTTAGAAAAAATATACGGTGATTCTTTTATTTTATCCATAAAATAAAAAAACCGCAATCGATGAATGCGGTTTTTAAGCAAATTTTAAAGTCCTCTGAAGATATATTTCTGACACTTGGGACAAACAGAATCCTCATGAATCTTGCGGCGGCAATCCAGCCCTTTGCCACAATGGGGACATCTATACAGTTTTACTTCCAGGAAAATATCCAGAGCTACGATAATGATCATCAACGGGATATTTCTCGCAAATACGAAGGCCATCGCCGCCAGCGCATAAAGCACCAAACTCAATTTCTGGAATTTTTTAAACTTCGCCATCAATGCGGTTCCTTTTTCTGATAAGGCTTGCACAATTTTTCCCTCCTTTTTCCGGATTCTTTATCCTTATTTTACAACAAATGTATGCAAAATGCAATAAGAAAGAGAACTTGTCCGAGAAAGCAGAAGAAAACATCCAGCGGAGATCCCGTGACCCATGTCACGGGTATTGCCTGCGGCAACGGCTGGAATTCGGATGGAATCTATCGGGGCATCGCCCCCGATGTGAATATCGTTTCCGTAAAAATATTGGATCGGTATGGGCAGGGAAATTCCACCCATGCGGTACTGGGTCTCCGATGGATAATGGACAACGCCCGCAAATATAATATTAAAGTAGTAAATCTCTCCATCGGCACCAATGACAGAAAAGTCAACCTGCCTTTGAAGGAAGCCGTCGAACGGCTCTGGCAAATGGGCATCGTGGTAGTGGCTGCCGCAGGAAATCCCGATGGAAGAAACGGCTATCGTCCGCCTCCTGCCGTCAGCAGCGGGGTCATTTCCGTTGGGGCATGGGAGGACAGAGGCTATTTCCAGACTCCCTCCTTTTCCTTTTTTACCCAAGGGGAGATGCCCGACCTTTGGGCACCGGGGGAAAATGTCATTTCCGTCCTTTCCCCGGATTATGATTTCAGCCTGCCCAATCGCAGCCGCAGCAGCATCGTCAAACAAAATTATATCACCATGAGCGGTGCATCTATGGCAACGCCCCTCATCAGCGGTGCGGCTGCCCTGCTTTTGGCGAGGAATCCCCGTGCCCGCCCCGCAGAGATTAAAAAACTGCTGCTGCAAAAAGCCAAACCCTTTGGCGGACTTCTGACAGAGGAGGTCTGCCGCACATTTTGAAGAAAGGTGGTTTTCTTATGTCCGAAAACACTGTCTACACTCTCGCAAAGACCCTCCAGAAAACCGATGGGCTGGAAAAGGATTTTTCCGAAATGCTCTCCAGTCTGCGGGACACCATCGAAAAAGAATATCTGCTGAAGATCCGCTCCGCTGCCAACTCGGAAAAAGCCTTCGCCGTGGAACACCCGCCCCGGGAAGTCACTTTGCTCCGAGCCATGTCCGCCTTTATGGATGAAAACGGCAAACGGCAGATCGACCGCATGACAAAAAGCCTGCTGTTCCTGCATACCATGCAGCATATCCAGCGGGGCGTAGAGGATTTTTCCGCCGGAAATCTGCTGGAAGCCCGCAGTGCAGAGGGCGGCACCCCCGAAGACCTGCCTTCTCCCCAATCTGCTAAAATGGCTGGGTTATTGCTCACACTGGCCCTTGCCGACCAGTTTTAAAAAGAAAAAGCCTCAAGCCCTTTTCGGGTTTGAGGCGGCTCATTCTTATGCGTGATCGCTCACAACAAACATATTCATTTTTTTCAATACGCGGATATCTTCTTTGGAAACAGACAGTTCCTCTTTCAGTTCCTCGTTTTCTTCCAAAATTTCGGGAGAAAGGATAAATTTGAAGCAGGCAGGCAGGATCGGCTGTGTGGACAGACCACAATATAACCCCGCCATTCTGCCGCTGTGGCTGAAGGAATTGATGGCATAGAGGAAAGCTCTTTCCACTTTATTATTCTGATTTTCAAAATTGAAGTTTACGAAGGTATCATAGCGGCGCATAGTGCCATGATACAGCAGCTTGCACTGATAATAGTTCGTAAAATCCTCCAGATACGCATACATATTTGCGCTGAAAACGCCGTTCTCCTCTCCGCCGTCCTGCACTTCGATGACGTTGCGGGCAATGCGGCTGCGTCTGCCATCGTAAAAATACATATAATATCTGCTTCTGCCCAGCTTGCGTTTGTTGGATTCCCCTTCTTCCCTTGTTGTTTCGCTGGCGTCTTCATAATCGATCAGCTGATTTACAGAAATCCCCAAAGCCTGAGCGATGGTAAACAGTGTCTCGATATCAATGGAGATATCCCCATTTTCATATTTGGAAACCGTTGCCTTGCTTTTATGGATCATCCCCGCAAATGCTTCGATAGTCAGATTCTTCGTTTTTCGGTATAAACGGATCCTCTGCCCCACATGGATACTGATTTCTTTCATCTCTTTCACCTACGTTTTCTCCTAATCGTTCTCTATCGTATTTCTCAATTATATATATTGTAAAGAATGAACTTTTTTATATCAGGTTTATTATAGTATAAAGAATCCTATAAAAAAAGTATTCTTTCCGATACTTAATGCATTTTTATGGAAACTTAACACAGAATTTTTCACAAGAGGACAACTGTCCTGTTCTCGAAAAAACTGTTTCCTTACACGACTACTGCTCATAAAAAAATACAATGCTGATTTCGTGCATTTCGCGGCATTTCTCCATCAAAAGTTTCTTTCTACTTGACTTTTTCCATTTATTTACAGTTTCTGTAAGAATTTATTGTATATCATTGTAACATATATATAGAGGAAAATCTATATTTTTTCTGCCATAACATCTAAAATTATTCAATAAAAACACGAATGCATTTGTATGTTTTGACGAATACATTTCCAATAAACCAACTTTCCCCCCCTTGCAATATTGACATTATGTCAATTTCATAATAATAAGAAAATCTATGAATTCTTGTCGATTTTCGCATGGTTTCGTTCAAAATATCTAATTTCGTCCCATTTTTTCCACTCTGAATACAAAGAATCCCCCCTTTCGTTTCACTAAACTATTTTTCATCCATTTGCCGAATTTTTGTTTTTCAGGCATAATACGGATTGTAGGACAACCGAAGCACTTCACTTCGGTATATTTAAGAGAAAAAGATTTGAGAAGAAAAAGATTTGTTTAGGAGGAGTTCAATTTATGCGTAAAAAGACAAGTTTGAAGGACATTGCAGTAATCGGGCTGGCATTGTTTGCAATGTTTTTCGGTGCCGGCAACCTGATTTTCCCCCCTCACCTGGGCACAAATGCAGGCAGTGAGTGGTTCCTGGGCTTTATGTGCTTTTTTGTGGCTGACGTAGGCCTGGCTCTGGTAGCCATCCTTTCCATGATCAAAAGCGGTGACGTTTCCATCCAGGGCGTAACCAAAAAGCTGGGTCCCGTTCCTTCTGTTATCATCAATACTCTGATCGTTCTGTGTATCGGGCCTTTCCTGGCAATTCCCCGTACTGCAGCGACAACCTTTGAAATGGGCGTAATGCCTCTGTTCCCCAACATCAGCAGCTGGATGTTCGGTGCAGTTTTCTTCGGTCTGGTGCTGCTGTTTACCGTACGTCCCTCCGGCGTTGTAGACGTAATCGGTAAATATCTGACACCTGTACTGGTTGCTTGTCTGCTGGCGATGATTGTCATCGGCTTCGTAAACCCCATTGGCGATATCAGCACAGTGGCAAAATTCGACACAGTAAAAGAAGGTATTATGTCCGGTTACCAGACTATGGACGTTCTGGCTTCCATCGTATTCGTTATCATTATCATTTCCGCTGCAAAGGATAAAGGCTATACAGAAACAAAAGACACCATGAACGTTGTCATCAAATCCAGCATTTTTGCTGCCATTGCTCTGTTCGTGATCTATGGCGGTCTGGCATTCCTGGGTGCGACAACATCTGCCGGCGGCTTTGAAGGCTATAACCAGACAGGTCTGGTAGTAGCGATCACACAGTCTCTGATCGGCAGCTACGGCGTACTGGTTCTGGCAATCATCGTATTCTTTGCCTGCCTGACCACAGCAATCGGTCTGGTTTCTTCCTGCGCATCCTATTTTGAAGGCCTGACAAAAGGGAAAGTTTCCTATACAAAGGTAGTTATCCTGACTGTTGCCTTCAGCTATATCGTATCCAATTTTGGTATTTCTACTATCATCAGCATCGCTTCTCCCGTACTGAGCCTGCTGTACCCCGTTGTTCTGGTAATGATCGTGCTGAATTTCTTTGGCAGCCGCATCAAAAACAACAACATCTATATCTTCGCGGCAGCCTTCGCTTTGGCAGCAAGTGCAGCAGAAGTCCTGTGCGGCTTCGGTCTGCCTCTGGAATTCATCCACAAACTGCCTCTGGGCTCCTTCCAGTGCGGCTGGATCGTTCCTGCTATCATCGGCGGCATCATCGGCAAATTTGTGCCCACTTCCGAAAGAAGCTTCTCCTTCGGCAAAGACGAAGAAGATATCGATGCCATCTGATAAAATCTATGATAGAATAGACACCGTAAAAAATACGGTGTCTTTTTTATTGAAAAAATTTCTATTTCGCAAACTTTTTTGCTCGTCAGCCCATCTATACTACAGAAAACGGAATGAAAGTTTTCCAAGCTGACCGGAAAGCAATAGAAACAGGAGGTACCCCTATATGCAGGACATTTATGACTGCACTGTGCAATATATCATTGAAAATCAAAATAAGTTTTATCGTCTGGCATACAGCTATGTTCAGGAAGAGCAAGCCGCACTGGATGTGGTGCAAAACGCCATCTGCCGTGCCTTGGAAGGCTGCTTCGGACTGAAAAACCCCTTGGCACTGAAAACGTGGTTTTACCGCATCCTTGTCAATGAATCGCTGCAATATCTGCGCAAACGAAAAAAAGAAACGACGCTGACAGAAGAACACACAGCCACCCTCACCTATTCTGAGCCTGCCTTTGAAGAGGATAAACGGGCCTACGAAGCCGTGATACAGCTGCCCGAAGCCATGAAAAACGTCGTACTCCTCCATTATTACGAGGACCTGACCCTAAAACAGATCGCAGAAATCACTGACACCCCCCTCAGCACCGTAAAGACCCGACTCTACAGTGCCCTGAAAAAACTCAAACTGACCCTAAAGGAGGAAGCTTTATGAACCCTGAAAACGGCAAAAAGACTTACGAGTCCATTGAGATCCCCGAAAAACTGAATGAAATGGTGACCCAGACGATCGCTTCTAAAAATAAGGAGGAACTTCGCATGAAATATGAAGAACAGAAAAAAACAATGAAACCCGCATCCCGTCGCCCCCTTTGGAGAGGCTGTGTGGCTGCAGCTGCCGCAATTTTGGTGGCAGGCACAGTTGGCCTGAACGCCAGCCCTGTCTTTGCGGAAGAAATGAGCAAAGTGCCCGTCATCGGACAGCTGGCACAGGTATTGACCTTCCGTTCCTTCCAGGGAACTGAGGGCGATGTTGAGCTGAATGTAAATGTACCTGTGGTACAAAGCGCAGACGGCAAGGAACTGCCCGCAAAGGTAAACGCGCAGATCCAGCAGATCACTGCCAATTATGAAGCCCAGGCCAAGGCAGAGATGGCAGAATACAAAGAAGCCTTTTTCGCAACAGGCGGCACAGAAGAGGAATGGGCAGGACGCACCATGGATCTGTTCATCGATTATGACGTAAAATATTTTACAGACGACATCCTCTCTCTGGAAGTGACCACAGCCAAAAGCTGGGTTTCCGCCGATGAAGAACGCACCTACTACAACATCGATCTGAAAAACGACAAAGCACTGACACTGGAAGATCTGCTGGGCAAAGATTATGTTTCCATCTGCAACAAGAGCATTGTGGAACAAATCAACGAACGGATCGCCGCAGATGAAAGCGTTTCCTTCTTTGGTTACGGCAAAAACACAGATGAGATCGGTTCCATGGGCGGCTTTGAAACTGTGGATGCAAGCACATCCTTCTATCTGAACGCGGATGGCGAAGTAGTGATCTCCTTCCCCGAATATTCTATCGCTCCCGGCTACATGGGCATTCAGGAATTTGTAATTACTCCCTAAGGGCTCTGCCCTTAGAATCCCGCAAGGGAAATAATTTCCCTTGACCCTTATACACGCAAAAACTCCGTTTTTGCAAAAGGATAATAAGAAAAGGTATCTCTATCATAATGACAGGGATACCTTTTTTCTTGATTGCGTTATTTTTTATTCAAAATTTGATCGGCTACATACATACCATTGGCCGCTGCCTGAGACAGAGAACGGGTAAAGCCTGCCCCATCGCCGATGGCATAAATGCCGGGGCAGCCATCGATCTCAAATTCCGTACATTTGGGCCGGGCGGAATAATATTTACATTCGATGCCATAGAGCAGGGTATCATGGTTCGCTGTACCGGGGGCGATCTTATCCAATGCGTGCAATGTCTCAATGATATTATCCAGCTGGCGCTTGGGCATGCAAAGGCTCAGATCCCCTGCCACTGCCTTCAAAGTCGGCCGTGTGGTGGATTTTGCCATACGGCTTTCATCGGAACGTCTGCCCTGTTCCAAATCCCCCAGCCTCTGCACCATAACGCTGCCGCCGCTGATGAGATTTGCCAGGCTTGCCACATATCTTGCATATTCGATGGGCTGACGGAAGGGTTCTGTGAAGCGGATGGTAGAGAGCAGTGCGAAGTTGGAATTTTCCGTTTTTCTTGCCTGTTCCCGATAGGAATGACCATTCACCGTCAGCACGCCGCCGGTGTTTTCCGTTACCACCTGCCCGCCTTCATTGAAGCAGAACATGCGGGTGATATCGCCATACTGTTTAGAACGATACCATATCTTGGGCTCATAAATTTTCTGGCTGAAATGATCCCAGATCATACGGGGCAGTTCCACCCGGACGCCGATATCCACCTGATTATTTTTCAAGGGAATCCCATTTTTTTCACACCATGCGGAGAAGAAACGGCTGCCTGCCCGCCCCACGGCGAAAACGATCTGCTCCGCAGTGATGATCTGTTCTTCCCCATGGCAAGAAAGAAGGATCTCCCGTGTATCCTTATTGATATCCAATGCCGCTGTATCCGTGGCAATGTCGATTTTCGTTTCCAGATATTCGATCAGCTTCCGCATGGTATCAAAATTGCTGTCTGTCCCCAGATGCTTCAGCTGTGCCTGGCTCATGTGCAGATCATGCTGCAGGCAAAGGCGCTTCAGCTCATCGCTGGGCATGAAACGTTCCCTGGTGGCGCCGAATTTCACCAGAACGCTGTCTGCTTCTTCAATATAATGGATGACCGTCTGGGGTTCCAAAAATTCCGTCAGCCAGCCGCCGTATTCCGTAGAAATAACATATTTCCCATCGGAGAAGGCACCAGCCCCTGCCATGCCTTCCATGATGGCACAGGATGCACATTTTACGCATTTATCTACCTTGCCCAACACGATGGGGCAGCTCCGCTGTTTGATGGCGTGACCTTTTTCCACGATCACCACCTGCAGCTCCGGTTTATTTTCAATCAAACGATAGGCAGTCATAATACCGCCGATCCCGCCGCCAATGATGGCTACGTCATAGTGTTTTTTCAGTTTCATTTTTCCTACGCCTCCTGCCGGCTGTCGCCAGCTTCATATTTATAAAGCAAAAATGTATAAAAATACCACTTTACACAAAAAGAAAGCGAAGCCATTCTTTTTTGTAAGGAATGTTTTGCTTCACTTACGATTTATTTTAACCCAGAATCCCTTTTTTGTCAACCACATTCCGCAGGGGATACTCTTTTCTTCATTTTTTGCAGAAAATCTTCCTATTTTTCTATATTCTGCATAATCATTCAAATATAGGTTGTCTTCGCCTTCTATCTATAGTATAATATAAAAAATATAATTATGTGTCTATTCATAAAAAGGGGGAATTCTTATGAAAAAGAAGATCGCACTGATTTTAGCGGGCGTGCTGATGATGAGTGCAACACCTGTGCTGGCAGCGGAAACGGTATCCGCAAAGCCTACAGCGTCCAAGGTATTGGTGGACGGCAAATCCAAGGCTTTTGAAGCCTACAACATCAACGGCAACAACTATTTCAAATTAAGAGATATCGCCTATGTACTGAAAGATACGGATGCAGCCTTTTCCGTAGGCTGGAGCCAGGCGGCTAACGCCATTGCTCTGGATACTTCCGGCACCTACGCACCTACAGGCAGCGAAATGAAAATCAGTGGCAATACCGCTGACAAAAGCGCGGTTGCCAGCAATTCCGCCATCCTCATCGATGGTCAGAAGGCTCCCCTGAAAGCCTATAACATTGATGGCAACAATTTCTTTAAACTGCGGGATCTGGGCACTGCTCTGGGCTTCCAGATCGGCTGGGATAATGCATCTCAGACTATTTCTATCACAACAGAGCCTTCTACAGTGGTAAAACCTACAGAAAAAGAAGAAAAAACAACGCTGACATGGGAAGAAGCCGAAAAAATGGGTCTTTCTATGGAAATTGTCGGCATCTGGGCAAGCCATGGGCTTTACTCTGAAATGATCTGCTTTGCTGATGATTCTCCCTTCAAAGCCATCTCTGTAAATTCTGCCACAGTAAACAGCAAGAAAGCTACTGCCCATGTATATACCGCAGCTTATCTGAAAACAACAGAAATGTGGAGCGATTATTATAATGATGCAGATTTCTTCCTGCAATATACGTTCCCCGATAACGCAATGTATTCTCTGAATGCTGAGCCCTATTCTCCTGATTACGGCAAACGCAATGATGTTTCCGTTACATACAGCCTTCAGACAAAAGATGGCAAAGTATATACCTTACCCGTTACATATAATATGCTCAGCGACGGCAACGGCGGCCTTTGGATCGAATAAAGCAAAACAAAAACCCGATGGGATTTTTCCCATCGGGCCTTTTTTATTTTATCTGATTATTTGATCTGCTCAGCAACGATTTCTTTTGCTTTTTCCAGTGCTTCGCCGATCTTGGAAGCATCCTTGCCGCCGGCCTGTGCCATATTGGGACGACCGCCGCCGCCACCGCCGCAAACTGCCGCAGCCGCTTTGATGATGTTGCCTGCGTGGGCGCCTTTCTTCACCACATCATCGGTCGCCATTGCCATCAGGCTTACTTTGCCACCTGCAGCGCCAGCCAAAACGATGATGCCGCTGCCCAGCTTATTTTTCAGCTGGTCGCCCAGAGTACGCATTGCGTTGGCATCCATATCTTTCACTTCAGCAGCCAGAACCGCTACGCCGTTGATATCCACCTTCTGGTTCAGGATCTCATCGGCTGCGCCGCCTGCCATTTTTGCTTTCAGTTTTTCCAGTTCTTTTGCCAGTTCTTTCTGTTCTGCCAGCAGCTGTTCTACCCTTGCCACCAGCTTATCGGGTGTTGTTTTCACCATCTGGCTCAGGGTACGCACTTCGTCTTCCTGTGCCTGATAATGCTGCAGTGCACCTTCCCCTGTCAGGGCTTCGATACGTCTCACGCCGGCTGCAACGCCGTTTTCGGAAATGATCTTGAAGGAGCCCACCTGTGCTGTATTTTTCAGATGTGCGCCGCCGCAAAGCTCGATGCTGTAGCCGCCCATATCAACGACACGAACCACATCGCCATATTTTTCACCAAACAGTGCCATTGCGCCTTTTTCTCTGGCTGCATCGATGCTCATTTCATCTGTATCGATGGCATAGCTTGCGAATACAGCTTCGTTGACCAGTCTTTCCACTTCTTTGATCTCATCAGGAGTCATTGCTGTGAAGTGGGTGAAGTCGAAACGCAGTCTGTCTGCGCTGACATAGGAACCAGCCTGTTCTACGTGAGTACCCAGAACGGTTCTCAGGGCTTTATGCAGCAGGTGTGTTGCAGAGTGGTTTCTGGAGGAAGCCATTCTGTGGTGCAGATCGATGGAAGCACATACAGTTTCATCCAGAGAGATGGAGCCTTCTGCCACTTTACCCATATGAGCGATCTTGCCGCCAACGACCTTCACACAGTCTGTTACTTCTACCAGACCGTTTGCCGTTTTGATCGTACCATGGTCGCCCACCTGACCGCCGCTTTCAGCGTAGAAAGGTGTTCTGTCCAGGAATACGGCAACGCTGTCACCAGCCTGTGCGATACCGGAAATCTCATCATTTGCCACCAAAGCAACCACTTTTGCATCCGCCACTTCGTTTACATCATAACCAGCAAAAGCTGTCACCATTTCTGCGGACAATTCATTGTATACGGTTTCTGCAGCACCCATATAGTTGGATTTTGCTCTGGCGGAACGAGCACGTTCCTTCTGAGCCTGCATTTCAGCCGCAAAAGCATCTTCGTCTACGCTCATGCCTGCTTCTTCCAGGATTTCCTTTGTCAGGTCGATGGGGAAGCCGTATGTGTCATAGAGACGGAAGGATTTTTCACCGCTCATCACTGTCTGACCTGCAGCTTTCATTTCTTCCATATCTTCTTTCAGGATCTCCATACCTTTATCGATGGTCTTATAGAAGCTGTTTTCTTCTGTGGACAGGATTTTAAAGATATATTCCTGTTTGTCTACCAGTTCAGGGTATGCATCACCGCTGCATGCGATCACGGCTTTGGACAGTTCTGCCAAAAATTCACCCTGAATGCCCAGCAGTTTGCCATGGCGGGCAGCTCTTCTCAGCAGTCTTCTCAGAACGTAGCCGCGGCCTTCGTTGGAAGGCAGCACGCCGTCTGCTGTCATCATCGTTACGGAACGAACATGGTCTGTGATGACACGAACGGAAACGTCGATCTTATGTTCTTTGCCATATTCCACCCCTGCTTTTGCACAAACGGTATCACGGATGGATTTTACTGTATCTACGTCGAAAATAGAATCCACGCCCTGCATAATAGTCGCCATACGTTCCAGACCCATACCGGTATCTACGTTTTTGGATGCCAGTTCTGTATATGTGCCGTCTTCTTCTGCATTGAACTGTGTCAATACCAGATTCCAGAATTCCATATATCTGTCACAATCGCAGCCAACGCCGCAGGTAGGGCTGTTGCAGCCATATTCGGGGCCACGGTCATAGTAGATTTCTGTACAGGGACCGCAGGGGCCTGTGCCATGTTCCCAGAAGTTGTCTTCCTTGCCCAGTTTTACGATTCTGTCCCAGGGCAGGCCAACCTTTTCATGCCAGATTTCACCTGTTTCATCGTCTTCTTCATAAATGGTAACATACAGCTTGTCCTCGGGGATTTCCAGCCATTCTGTTACAAATTCCCAAGCCCAGGGGATGATCTCATTTTTGAAATAATCACCAAAGGAGAAGTCGCCCAGCATTTCAAAGAATGTGCCGTGGCGGGCGGTTTTCCCAACGTTGTCGATATCACCAGTACGGATACATTTCTGACAAGTGGTCACACGTTTTCTGGGGGGAATTTCCTGCCCTGTGAAGTAAGCCTTCATGGGTGCCATACCGGAGTTGATCAACAGCAGGCTGTTGTCGTTATGAGGCACCAGAGAGAAGGATTTCAGGCGCAGGTGATCTTTTGTTTCAAAGAATTTCAGGAATTGTTCTCTGATTTCATTTACACCGAGATTTTTCATACTATGTTCCTCCTTAAAAGAATTTGTTTCAAAGCCAGCAGGTAAATACCAAATAAAAAAGTCCCTAATCATTCTGATTAGGGACGCATGATATCGTGGTACCACCCTAGTTACGGCCGCCATTAGCCGTCACTCGAAGCCGTTAACGCCGGCATACGCCGTGGTATACTCTCAGTTCCACCACGAAGCTGTGTCCAAAAGGACCGAAAAGACTGCTTCCACCCTGCGCTGCTGAGGCATTTCCACCTTTCTGCCTCTCTCTGAAAGTCCTGACCGGGATGTACTCCTTCTTTTCATGGCTTTTTTCTAATAATGATTTGATTATAGCACTTGGAAAGCGTTTGTCAAGGCAGATGATACAAATTTCCCTTAGCAAATTTGTAAAAAATGCTTTTTACAGAAGTGAACACGACTGCTTTACTGCCCTTCTTTCACTGCTTCTTCATTTCCCTCAGTGTATCCCCCATCCGCTTCAGCCCCACTTCTATCTTATCATCGCTGAGGTTAGCGAAGCTCAGGCGGACATGTCTGTCCTCTTCTCCGCTGATATCATATTGACTGCCGGGGGTCAGGATCACGTTTTTTTCCAGCATGCGGCTGCAGAAGGCTTCCGCCCCCACCCCCTTGGGCAGTTCCACCCAAAGGCTGACACCCCCATTGGGATGCCCGTATTTCGCCACGCCTGAAAGATACTTTCTTGCCGCCGAAAGGGTTTTGCGATACTTTTCACTGCCATAGCGGCGGGTCTCGGCGGCGTGCTTTTCCCAGCCATTTTCCCGAAGATAATATTCCAACGCCCGCTGGATAAAGCCGGAGGTGGAAATATCTGTGGTATATTTTGCTTCCATCACCGCCTGATGGATCTTTTTCGGCAGGACGATGAGCCCCATACGAAGACCCGGCATCAAAATCTTGGAAAAGCTTTTGATATAAATGACACGATTCTTATAATCCAGGGCCTTCAAGGGAACCAAAGGCTCCTTGCCATAATGGAAATCATAAAAATCATCTTCTTCGATGATATATGTATCATATTTTTCCGCCAGCTCCAACAGGCGGCGTTTTTTCTCCATGGAATAGGAAATACCCGTAGGGGTCTGGTAATAGGCCATCATATAGATGAATTTGGGCTGATACAGCTTCAGGAAATCCTCCAGAATCACCATATCCATGCCGTCGTTTTCCAGGGGAATTTCCACCAGCTTGCCGCCCCGGGAAAGAAAAGCCCCTGCCGCACCATAGAAGGTGGGCTTTTCCACAAAAACCACATCCCCATAGCGGAGCATGGCCTTGGAAATAATATCGATGCCCTGCTGGGCACCGGAAATGACCTGCACATTTTCCACGGAAGTCTTGATGCCGTAGCTTTTCAGATAGCGGCAAAGCTGTTCCCGCAGGGGCTCATAGCCCATACTATCCATATAGCGGAAGGCACCGCCCTTTTCCCGTTCCAGCACTTCGTCAAAGGCCTTTTTGAAGGCATCCACAGGAAACATTTCATTGGGCAGGGATGTGCTGGTAAAGTTAATGGCATTTTCCATGGATAACCCGCTGTCGAAGGAGCGCAGATTGCGGTTGGTCACAGGTTCGGGGATATGCTCCACAGGCAGGGGAGAAACGAAGGTGCCGCTGCCCACCCTGGAATAGACCATCTGCTTATTTTCCAAGTATTTATAGGCATTCACGATGGTCACAGAATTGACCCCAAAATGCTCCGCCATTTTGCGGATAGGGGGCAATTTGCTGTTTGCCGGCAGGATGCCGTCGGTGATCAGGGCTTCAATGCCCTCTGCCAGCTGCTGATATAAGGGAGTGTTCCCTGTTTTTTCCAACTGGATTTGAAAAATTTCTACCATATTATATATACTCCAAATCGTTAAAAAATTTTCAACTATCTTCCTTCATAAACTTTACGCCCGCTTGCACCGCTGATGCCCATGGCTTCTCTGTACTTCGCCACCGTGCGGCGAGAGATCTGCAGACCTTCTGCAACGAGCAGTTCTGTCAGTTCTCTGTCGCTGAGGGGCTTCTGTTTATTTTCCCCGTCTATGATGGCACGGAGGCGTTTCTTAACGCTGTCGGCAGAAACAGTCCCCTCTTCCTCTGCTTTGGCCACGGCTTTGGAAAAGAAGGCATGGAGGGGGAACACCCCTCGTTCGCACTGGAGATATTTCTCCTTCACCCCACGGCTGACGGTGGATTCATGGATGCCCAAGCCCTCCGCCACATCTGCCATTTTCAGGGGCGCAAGCTGCCCATGAGAGCAGAGGAAAAATTCCTTCTGGTGCTGCACGATATATTCCGCCACCTGCTGCAGGGTGCTTTCCCGCTTGCTGATGCACTGCAGGGCCCATTCCGCCTGCTTCAGCTTATCGGCAATGTATTCTTCCGTTTCAGCATCCGCCTTTTCCCGCAGCAGTTTCACATAGGCATGACTGATATTCAATCGGGGCAGCATGGCACCGTTGACTGTGACCGCCAGTTCTTCGCCTTTTCGTTCTACCAGTATGTCGGGGACGACATATTCCACCGTCCCCTCCCCTGCAAAGCCGCTGCCAGGCTTGGGCTGGCAGGAGCGGATCTCCTGCAGGGCTGTCATCAGCTCTTCCATGGAAACTTTCAATTTCTTGGCAATATGGGAAAGGCGGTTCTTCGCCAGTTCATCCAAATAGGTTTCCACTACTTTTATGACCAAGGGGGAGGCATTTTTCTGTTTCAACTGGATCAGCAGGCATTCCCGCAGATCCCTTGCACCCACGCCGGGGGGGTCCAACGTCTGGAATTCTGCCAGGATACGGGCAGCCGTAGTCTCTTTCAACTGATACCTTTCGATCAGGCACTCTACGGCATCAGGCTCCAGATAGCCGCTTTCCGCTGTGCTTTCCGCCAGAAACCGCAGTACCTTTTTATTATCCTCCGGTATTTTCAAAATATTGATCTGGAAAAGAAGATATTCCCTGAGGCTCTGGCCTTCCGTTCTGCCAAAGCGGCTGTCTTCCCTTTCCCGTTCCTCCTGTTCATGCTCCACCCGATAAAAGCTGCGGTTCTGCTCATCGGCTTCTTCCAGCCATTCCAGCTTCTGCAGCAGCTTTTCTCCGCGGCTTTCCAGGGGCTCTTCTTCCTGGCTCCATTCCAAAAGGGGATTTTCCTCTGCCAGGTCACGGGTATATTCCGAAAGGGCAAGGGCATTCATCTGCAAAATCTCCACAGATTGCTGCATCTTTTGAGACAATACCTGTTTTTGCTGCAATTGTAATGAAAGTTCCATAAATGCGCCTCCTTCCCTTTTTCGTATTCTATGCCTATTTTAGCATGCTCATCCCTCGGGTGCAAGGAAAGCTCTTTTCCCTTTGGTCAATGCCAGTTTCTTCCTGAAACCTGCCTCAATTTAGCAATTTATCCCTAAAAAACAGCCAAAAAACCCACAAGATTATGGTAATAAATTAACATTTACTTTTATAGATAATAAGTGTACACTAGTATGCGGAGATTCATTCGCATACAAACAAATCCTGTACAAGCGGATGCAACTTTCATTTTTTCAGATACGGCAGGAATCCGATTTCGATAGATTTTTGGAGGAAATATTTCATCAAAGTGAAAATATCTTTTTTTATGAAAAGTTTTTTCGCTTTTTTTCTGCAAAAATATTGAGAAATTCTTATTTTTGTATTAAAATATTGCTGTTATATATAGCTATATTTTTATAAAAGTATAACTGCAACCCGCGCCTTCCCAGGCGCACAACTAATTTGAACAGAGGGGGATAATATGCAAGCTTTAACGTTCAAACGTGGGGTACATCCTCCTGATGGGAAGGAACTGGCAAAGGACCAGCCCATCAAGGTGATTATGCCCAAAGAAAACTCTGAGTTGTTCTACCCTATGAGCCAGCACATCGGTGCTCCTTGTGAACCACTGGTAGCTGTTGGTGATCATGTAAAAGTAGGACAGAAAATCGCTGAGTCCGGCGCATTCATGTCTTCTCCTATCTTCGCCAGTGTTTCCGGTGAAGTAGTAGACATCAGACCTATGCTGGTACCCGGCGGTGCAATGGTAAAAGCGATCGTTGTGAAAAACGATGGCAAAATGGAAGAGATCGAAGGTCTCAACGAAGGTAAAGATTACACAACTATGACAAACGACGAAATCCTGGCAGCAATCAAAAATGCCGGCGTTGTTGGTCTGGGTGGTGCAGGTTTCCCTACACACGTAAAACTGAACCCTCCCAAAGACACACCTATCGATCACATCCTGATCAATGCGGCTGAATGTGAACCTTACCTCACATGTGACTACCGCCTGATGATCGAAGAACCCGAAAGAATCGTAAGAGGTCTGCAGATCATGCTGAAACTGCATCCCAATGCAAAAGGCGTGATCGGTATCGAAATGAACAAGCCCGAAGCAATCGCTTCCATGACAAAGGCTTGTGAAGGCATCGATAACATCACAGTACAGCCTCTGGTTACAAAATTCCCTCAGGGTTCTGAAAAACACCTGATTTACGCTATCACAAAGAGAGAAGTAAAATCCGGTGCCCTGCCCGCATCTGCTGGCTGTATCGTAGACAACGTTGACACAGTTGTTGCGATCGAAAGAGCAATCTGCAAAGGCAGACCTCTGATGAGAAGAATCGTTACAGTTTCCGGTAAAGGTATCAAAAACCCCGGCAACTACAAGATCAGAATCGGTATGACACTGAGAGATCTGGTAGATGCTATCGGTGGTTTCAACGAAGAAAACCCTCCCGTAAAACTGATCGCAGGTGGTCCTATGATGGGTCCCACACTGTACACACTGGATGTTGCATCCGTAAAAACAACTTCCGGTCTGCTGTGCTTCACAAAAGACGAAGCATACATTCCCGAAGAAAGAAACTGCATCCGTTGCGGTAAATGTGTAGAACATTGCCCTATGGGCCTGATGCCCTTCATGCTGAACGCTTGCGCAATCAAAGGCGACGGCGAAGGCTTCGTAAAACATCACGGTCTGGATTGTATCGAATGTGGTTCCTGCTCTTACGAATGTCCTGCAAAACGTCAGCTGGCTCAGTCTATCAGAGCGACTAAGAAGATCGAAGCAGGCAAAAAAGCAGCAGCAGCCGCAGCAGCAAGAGCAAAAGCTGAAGCTGAGAAAAAAGCAGCAGAAGCTGAAAAGAAATAAGAAGGGGGAGAATAAAACATGGCTAACTTTGTAGTATCCGGTACCCCTCATGTGCGTTCCAAAGAATCCATCCAGAGCATCATGCGTAATGTAATCATCGCTCTGGTACCCGCAACAGCGATGGGTATTTATTATTTCGGCCTGAAAGCACTGATTCTGATCGTAGCTGCGATCGTATCTGCTGTTTTCTTTGAATGGCTGTATGAAAAAATCACAAAAAAACCCGTTACAATCAGCGACTTGTCCGCAGTTGTAACAGGTCTGTTACTGGCAATGAACCTGCCTGCATCCGCTCCCGTTTGGGTGCCTATCGTAGGTAGTGCATTTGCTATCATCTTTGCAAAACAGTTGTTTGGTGGTCTGGGTCAGAACTTCATCAACCCTGCACTGGCAGGTCGTGCATTCCTGCTGGCTTCCTACCCTACAGAAATGACAACATGGACAGCACCCACAGGCTTCAGCGGCGCAGACGCAGTAGCAGTTGCTACACCTCTGTCCCAGCTGAAAGCAGGAGAACTGACTACTTCTCTGGGCGACCTGATCGTTGGTAACGTAGGCGGCTGTATCGGTGAAACATGTGCAATCGCACTGATCATCGGCGGTATCTACCTGCTGTACAAACACGTAATCAGCTGGAAGATTCCCGTAATCTACATCGCAACAGTATTCATCCTGTTTGCTGTAATCGGCAGACATGGCGTAAGAATGCCTCTGCAGGAAATCATGGCCGGCGGCGTAATGCTGGGTGGTATCTTCATGGCAACAGACTACGCTTCTTCTCCCGTAACACCTAAGGGCCAGGTTATCTTCGCTATCGGCGCTGGTCTGATTACATATCTGATCCGTACATTCGGTGGTTACCCCGAAGGCGTATCCTATTCCATCCTGCTGATGAACGTTTGTGTACCTCTGATCGAAAGATTCACAGAGCCCACAATCTTCGGTGCATTACCTAAAACAAAGGAGGCGAAATAAGCATGAACTCTAAAGCAGTAGTTAAACCCGCAATCGTTCTGCTGGTTATCGCCGGTGTAGCTGCAGGTCTGCTGGGCGTCGTTTCCGAAGTTACAGCTGCTCCTATCGCTGCACAGAATGAAAAAACACTGAACGAATCCATGACAGCAGTTATGCCTGAAGCATCCTCCTTCGAACAGCTGGATGTTGAACTGACAGGCACAATCACAGCTG
This sequence comes from [Eubacterium] saphenum, assembly GCA_004557645.1. GTDB lineage: Bacteria > Bacillota > Clostridia > Lachnospirales > Anaerotignaceae > Anaerotignum_A. The sequence continues at coordinate 117,837 of SFGI01000002.1, forward strand.
TATATCAGGCTGACAACGGCGGTTATGTTATCACAACAGCACCCGGCGGTTTCGGCGGTGCTGTAAACACAATGATCGGCGTTGGTGCTGACGGCGTGATCACAGGCGTACGTGTAACAGGTCACTCTGAAACACCCGGTCTGGGCGCAAAAGCAACAGAACCCGCTTTCTATGAACAGTTCGCAGGCAAATCCGGTTCTGTATCCGTAACAAAAGATGGCGGCGAAATCGTTCCCATCACAAGTGCAACAATTACATCCAGAACAGTGTGCGTAGGTACACAGGAAGCTCTGGATTGGGTCGCAGCGAATGGAGGTGCTAACTGATGGCTAACCCTGTAAAATTGATTAAAAACGGTATCATCAATGAAAACCCCACATTCGTACAGGTTATCGGTATGTGTCCTACACTGGCGGTAACATCTTCCGCGATCAACGGTATTGGTATGGGTCTGGCGGCAACAGCAGTACTGATTTGTTCCAACATTTTCATCTCTCTGCTGAGAAAGATCATTCCTGATACAGTACGTATCCCTTGCTTTATCGTAGTTATTGCTACATTCGTAACAATCATCGAATTCCTTCTGAAGGCTTACGTTCCCAGTTTGTACGCATCCTTGGGTCTGTTTATTCCACTGATCGTAGTTAACTGTCTGATCCTGGCTCGTGCAGAAGCATTCGCATCCAAAAATGGTCCCGTTGCTGCTGCATTCGACGGTATCGGCATGGGTCTTGGTTTCACAATTGCCCTGGGCTGCATTGGTCTGGTTCGTGAATTCATCGGTTCCGGTACACTGTTCAACATGACAGTACTGCCCGAAGCATTCCCCAGAACACTGCTGTTCGTAATGGCTCCCGGTGCGTTCTTCACACTGGCTTGCCTGATGGCTCTTCTGAACCATTTCAGAAATAAAAAAGCGTAAGAAGGAGGGGAAAATAAATGAATCTGATCTTATTGATTTTGGCTGGCGTTTTCGTAAATAACTACGTAATGTCCCAGTTCTTAGGTATCTGCCCCTTCCTCGGTGTTTCCAAAAAGGTAGACACAGCGGCTGGTATGGGCATGGCCGTAATCTTCGTTATGTCCCTGGCGGCAGCAGCAGCATGGCTGGTATACAACCTGATTCTGGTGCCCCTGAACATCGTATATCTGTACAACATCGCGTTCATTCTGCTGATCGCATCCCTGGTACAGTTCGTAGAAATGTTCCTGAAAAAATCCGCACCTGCTCTGTATCAGGCACTGGGTGTATTCCTGCCCCTGATCACAACAAACTGTGCGGTACTGGGTGTAGCCGTAACAAACATGCAGAAAGGCTACAACTTCATCGAATCCGTTCTGAACGCAGTTGGTGGTGCGGCTGGTTTCGCACTGGCAATCGTTCTGTTTGCTGGTATTCGTGAAAGAATCGCTGATAATGACACACCGAAAGCCTTCGATGGTTTCCCTATGGCTCTGATCACAGCTGGTCTGATGTCCATCGCATTCCTGGGCTTCTCCGGTCTGATTAAACTGTAATAGAAGGAGGGTAAAAGAATATGGATCCAATGAGTATTGTATTCCCCGTCCTGAGTATTGGCGGTATGGGCGTTGTTTTCGGCGCTTGTCTGGGTGTTGCAAGTGAAGTCTTCAAAGTTGATGAAGACCCTCGTATCGGCGAAGTACTGAGCGTTCTGCCCGGTGCTAACTGTGGTGGTTGCGGCTTCCCCGGTTGTGGTGGTTGTGCATCTGCTATCGTTGCTGGCACAGCTCCCGTAAATGCTTGCCCCGTTGGTGGTGCAGGCGTTGCTGAAAAAGTAGGCGCGATCATGGGTATCGAAGCATCTGCTGCTGAACCCGTTGCCGCTTTTGTTAAGTGCGGTGGTACTTGCGACAAAGCAAAAAATAAATATGATTACGAAGGCATCGACGACTGTAACTTCGCAGTACAGCTGGCTGGTCAGGGTGCAAAATCCTGTTCCTATGGCTGTCTGGGTCTGGGCAGCTGTAAGAAAGCATGTGCTTTCGGTGCAATCGAAATCATTGACGGCGTAGCTGTGATCGATAAAGATAAATGTGTAGCTTGTGGTAAATGTGTATCCGCATGTCCTAAACATATCATCGAACTGCTGCCCGCTAAGAAGAAAGTAAAAGTACAGTGTTCTTCCAAAGATATGGGTAAGAACGTAATCCCCAACTGCTCCGTTGGTTGTATCGCATGTAAGATCTGTGAAAAGAACTGTCCTTTCGATGCAATCCACGTAATCGATAACCTGGCTGTGATCGACTACGATAAATGTAAAGCATGTGGTATCTGTGCTAACAAATGTCCTAAGGGCGTTCTGACAGGCAAGAGACCTGCTCAGCCTGCTGCTCCTGCAGCTGCAGCACCCGCTGCACAGGCTGCTCCCGCTCCCGCGGCTGCACCTGCACAGGAAGCTCCTAAGGCAGAATGATAATTCTGCGAAACCGCTTTGCGGCAATAGGCAGAAGAAACAAAAGCAGAATAATTTCTCTAGCTTTCAAAGACTCTCCGAGAAATCGGAGGGTCTTTTTTTGATTCTTTTTATTTTCTGTTCCCTTTACCCCTCCCCTCTTTTATGCTAAAATAGTGGAATGAAAAAACGAATCAAAGGAGGATTTTTCTATGAGAGGTCGTTCCTCACAAAATATATGGGTATTGATCCTGCTGTTGCTGGCGGGTGTGGTACTGGGTGGTTTCATTGCCAATATGCTGGGCGGTATTCCAGCGCTGAGCTGGCTGGCTTATGGCAGCGACTTTGGTCTTTCCTCCCCCCTGGTTCTGGATCTGGGGGTATTGACACTGCAGTTTGGTCTGACCATCCGTTTCACTATCGCAGGCATCATCGGCATTGTTTTGGCGTTTTTCATCTACAGAAAGTTATGATAACAAAGGGCACATAAAATGCCCTTTTTTTCTGCAGAAATCCACCAGTAAAATCCATGGTTTTTTTTCGAAAAATACAATGCTTTTCTTGAAAAGAAAGCAAAAAAGCGGTATGATTAAATGTAAAGCAAAATTCAAGAGAATCAACGGCTGCGGCAGATCGGCGGCAGCGTTTTCCAATAATGAAAGGGGTAAAAATCAATGTTTGTTTCCAAAGATATGGGTATCGACCTGGGTACTGCCAATACTCTGGTTTATATGAAAGAAAAAGGCATCATCGTAAATGAGCCTTCCGTTGTTGCCATCAACACACAGACAAGAGAAGTTCTGGCTGTGGGCAATGAAGCGAAGGACATGATCGGCCGTACACCCGGCAATATCGTTGCCATCCGCCCCATGAAGGACGGCGTGATCGCCGACTTTGATGTGACACAGGCAATGCTGCGTTATTTCATCAACAAAGCTTATGTGCGTTCCATGTTTGGGCCCAAGCCCCGCATCGTCATCTGTGTGCCTTCCGGCGTAACAGAAGTTGAAAAACGTGCAGTTCTGGAAGCTGCCATCGCTGCTGGCTCCAAAGAAAAAGATACTTATCTGATCGAAGAACCCATGGCGGCTGCCATCGGCGCAGGTCTGCCCGTAGCAGAACCTACCGGCAGCATGGTCGTTGATATCGGCGGCGGCACCAGCGAAGTGGCTATCATTTCCCTGGGCGGCATCGTCACCAGCACGTCTCTGCGAGTGGCAGGGGATGCACTGGATACTGCCATCGTAAGCTACATCAAGAAGGAATTTTCTCTGGCTATTGGTGACCGTACTGCAGAAGAAATCAAGATCACCATTGGCTCTGCATATCCTTTGGAAAGAGAAGAAAAAATGGAAATCCGCGGACGCGACCTGGTAAGCGGCCTGCCTAAGACCATCGAAGTCAACTCTATCCATATCAGACAGGCCCTCAACGAACCTGTAGATTCCATCATCAACAGCATCAAGCAGACACTGGAGGCAACCCCTCCCGAACTGGCTGCAGATATTATGGAATACGGCATTACGCTGACCGGCGGCGGCGCTCATCTGCGTGGTCTGAACCATCTGATCACAGCGGAAACAGGCATGCCCGTCAACATCGCCAACGAACCTCTGAACTGCGTCGCATTGGGCACAGGTATGGTTCTTGAGCAGATCGATAAATTGAAATCTGTGCTGATCTCTCCCAGAAAAGCACTGTTCTGATCCCAAAAACACCGAAAGGAGCATTTCAACTTGCAGGAGTTTTTCTTAAAACATAAAAAGCATATCATCAGTGCGGGCATCGCGCTTCTGGTTTTGGTCACAGTCATTGCCAGCGGCAAAAAGCTGAACGCCACTCTGCTGGAAAGCGCCATCGGTGTCGTTGTCACCCCGTTTCAGGACCTGACCACGGGGATCAGCAGTTGGGTAGACGAAACGGTCACATCCGCCCGCAGCAAAACAGATCTGAAAGAAGAAAACGAAGACCTGAAAAACCAGATCGCAGAACTGATGGAAGAAAACAGACGTCTGTCCATGTATGAGGCGGAAAACGCAAAGCTTTCTTCCCTGCTGAAGATCGCCCAAAGATACCCTGACTATGAAAGCGTTGGTGCAAAGATCATCGCTAAGGACCCCGGTGTCTGGTATGACGGCTTCATCATCGATAAGGGTACATCCAGCGATATCAGCGCAAACATGGTGCTGATCGCCCCCGAAGGGCTGGTAGGCAAGGTGCTGGAAAGCGGTGCCACCTTCTCCAAGGCCCAATCCATTCTGGACAGCCGTTCCTCTGTACCTGCCAAAAGCGTGCGTACAGGCGATCTGGGCGTAGTAAAAGGAGATTATACCCTTTCCAACAACGGTCTTTGTAAGATGGAATATATCGACGGCGATGCGGAGATCATGGTGGGCGATGAAATCGTCACATCCCATCTGTCGGATATTTATCCCGAAGGGCTTGCCATCGGCAAAGTGCTGGAGATCGAAACCGATACCAACGGTCTGACAAAATATGCTGTTATCGAGCCTTATGTGGATCTGAAGCATTTGGATACCATTCTGATCATTGATAAAAACAGCGCTCCCGCCGGCAAAACCGCCGTTCCTGCTGCAGAAACAGCAGAAATGGGCGAAGAAGCCATGGAGCCTGATGAAAACACTACAGGTACGGGGGTGGCTGAATGAGGATCGCCATTACCGCACTGATCGTGTTTGTCAATTTTGTATTACAATCCACCTTATTCCCCCATTTTGCCATTCAGGGGGTATTCCCCAATACGGCTCTCATCATCGTCACCTCCTACGCCTTGCTGCGGGGCAGCAAGGAGGGTGCATTGGTGGGCGTTGGCGCAGGGTTTCTGATGGATGTGTTTTTCAACACCTACATCGGCTTTTATACCGCGCTGTATCTGGTTTTGGGGCTGCTGTTCGGCCGCAGCCAGCGCAGCTTTTACCGTGAAAATTATATCCTGCCCATCATTTTCTGTACGATCTCTACCGTGCTGTATCAGGTGATATTATATGTGACGGGATTTGTATTCCGCGGAGAAGGCAGCATTCTTTATTTCCTGTTCCGCATGCTGATACCCGAGCTGGTCTATGTGGCAATCATCACAGTGCCCCTGTACCGTATTTTGTTCGGGATCAATGAATGGCTGGAGCTGAAAGAAAAATACAAATACAGATTGTTTTAAACTGTTTCCCCATAGGAGGAACCGATGAGACGATATTACGAACATTTTTTAGAATTATGTAAAAACCGAATATTTGTCATGCTTTGCGGTGTGATCGTCCTCTTTGCCATCATCGTGCTCCGCCTGTTTTCTTTGCAGATCATCCACGGGGAAGAATACGAAGCATCCATCACCGCCAGCGTTTCCAAAAACCTGCCCGTTCCCGCTTCCCGTGGGGGCATTTACGACCGCTACGGCAGGCCCCTTGCCATCAATACGGTGGCATATTCCGTACAGGTGGACGGCAGCCTGACGCTGGAGCTTTCCGATAACGAAAAACAGAACCTTTCCAAAGCATTGATGAATTGGCTTTGGGAAAATGGTCATCAGCAGATCAATTCCCTGCCCATTTCCCTGTCCTCTCCCTATGCCTTTACCTATGAAGGCACCGAAGAGGAGATGGAAAAGCAGGAAAACCGCTGGAAGGCTTCCATTGGCTTGGAGAAAAAACAGTATAAGATGACAGCAGAGGAATGTCTGGCATATCTGTACGAAAAATACAACGTTCCCAGCAACTACAGCCCCCAGCAGAAACGGGCTTATCTTTCCCTGGTCATGTGCGACGACCGCAACCTGATGGCACTGACCCTTGCCCTGAAGCTGAATGAATTTGGCGAGACCATCACCGATGAACTGCCTTTGGATACAGAGGCCCCCTACGCTTTCCAGTTCGGCGGCAATGCCAACCGGGAAAAAAGCTGGAAGGAAAGCATGCAGATGGAAGAGGAACAGCTGAAATACAACTCTTTGCAGACGCTGGATTATCTGAGGGATTTCTTTGGTCTGCCGGAAGGTCTGCCCAATGACCTGGTACGGGATGCGCTGGGCATCCGCTATTCCCTCTACCTGAAACGCTATCAGCAGTTCCAGTCTGTCACCATCGCCACCGATATCAGCGACAAAACACTGGCCTATATCGAAGAAAATCAGGATACTTTCCCCAATGTAGTCATCGACACTGTATCCCTGCGGGAATACCCTGAGGGTGAGTATTTTGCACATATCATCGGCTATATCCGCCAGATGACGGAAAGCGACTACGCTCTGTACAAGGACGAGGTAGATGCTCAGGGCAACCCCCTCTACAGCCAGACGGATATCGTTGGGCAGGACGGCATGGAAAAGCTCTATGAAAGAGAATTGAACGGCGTGGACGGTAATGTCCAGATCGAAGTTGACAATCAGGGCCGTCGTATGAGCGTCATTGATTCCACAGAGCCTGTCCCCGGTAAGGATGTATTCCTCACATTGGACAGCGAACTGCAGAAAGTGGCTTACGATACGCTGGAAAGTGAACTGCGGAAAGCTGTGCTGAAAAAGCTGACCGGCGGCGGCAAAAATTCTGTTTCCACCACCGAGCTGTTCACTTCCATGATCAACGTGAACCATATTTCCGCCCAGAAAATGCTGCAGGCGGAAGACGGCACCCAAAAAGCCGTATACAACAAACTGAAACAGGCCATCCCCACCTTCCGTCCCGATCAGGATGATGCGGTAACGGTGGCAAAGGAATTCCTTATCGATGGGCTGGAAAACGGCACCATCAGCATAAAAGAGCTGACCCTGATGATGATCGAACAGGGGCATCTGCCTGTGACAGAGGAAGAAAAAGCAGGCATCGAAAATGGCGCCTCTCCCCTGAGCCTCATCATCAAAAAGCTGAGCAGCGGGGAAATGTCCCCTGCGGATACGGGGCTTGACCCCTGTACCGGTTCTGTTTTCGTGACCCAGGTAGGCACCGGCGAAGTTCTGGCCAGTGTGACCTATCCTTCCTACGATAACAATGAGCTGGTCAATACCTTCAACAACGCATACTACAATGACCTGCTGCAGGACGGCAACACACCTCTGGTCAACCGTCCCTTGAAACAGAAAAAAGCTTCCGGCTCCACCTTTAAGATGATCACGGCGCTGGCAGGTCTGGAAACAGGCACTATCACGCCCAATACCCTCATCACCGATAAAGGGCTTTTCAAGGACGCAGGTGTGCCCTATGCCCGCTGCTGGATCTATTCCAACACCGGCGGCACCCACAGATCTGTGAATGTTTCCCATGCGCTGGAAGTATCCTGCAACTACTTCTTCTACGAACTGGCTTACCGCATGGGCAATGCGGAAAACGGCACCAGCAATCAGGCCATCACCACATTGAACGAATACATGGCAGCCTTTGGTTTGAACGACTATACCGGCCTGGAACTGGATGAATATGGCCCCACCATGGCATCCCCTTCCAATAAGGAAAAAGCCGTAAAGACCTTCAACCCCGATGCTACCACAAGCCAGACCCGCTGGACCGACGGTGATACCATCCGTACTGCCATCGGTCAGTCCATCAACAGCTACACACCGGCACAGATCACAAAATATATTTCCACCCTGGCAAACGGCGGCACGCTGTATCAGCTGCACATGGTGGATCATATCCAAAACCCCGATGGCAGTCTCCATTCCGAAGTGGAAGAAACGATAGAAAATGTCACCAAATTCAAAGAAGAAAACCTGCAGGCCGTTTATGAAGGCATGTATCTGGTAACCAACGGCAGCCGTGGCACACTCCGCACCGCCTTCAATGACCTGCCCGTAAAAGTGGCAGCGAAAACCGGTACCGCCGAAGAAGACAAGAACCGCAGCTCCCATACCTGGTTCGTCTGCTTCGCACCCTACGATGACCCGCAGATCGCCATCACCGTCATGATCCCCTTCGGCGAAGGCAGCGGCACCCCCGCGCCGGAAGTTGCCAAGGCGATCATCCGAGAATATCTGGGGCTGGATTATACGCCCACAAATACGACCATGCAGACAGTATTGGCCGAATAAATACAGGAGGGGAAAACATGTATAATGAAAACTATGTAATCTTTAAAGGCACAAAAGACGGCGTGACCGTTATTTTCGACCCGGAAGTGTCTTTCGATATCCTCTGCAGACAGCTGGAAAGAAAAGTAGAGGAAGCAGGCAGATTCTTCGACAACGTGAAAACATCCCTGGCCTTCAAGGGCCGTGTGTTCACGGAAGAAGAAGAAGAGATCCTGCTGAAGATCATTGCAAAATATACCACCATGGAGATCACCTTCGTGAAAACAGAAAACAACGAGCTAAAACGCCTGAGCGACCTGCTGGAAAAGGAAATGTCTCCCTACAATCTGACAAAATTCCACAAAGGCTCTCTCAGAAACGGCCAGAAGATCGAATTTGACGGCAGCGTTGTGGTCGTTGGGGACGTAAACCCCGGCGCAGAGATCAAAGCTGCCGGCAACATCATCGTTTTGGGGCAGCTAAAGGGCATGGCCCACGCAGGCTGCAAGGGCATGACAGATGCCTTTGTAACAGCCATCTACATGGCTCCTGTGCAGCTTCGTATCGCTGATATCATCACCCGCTTTCCCGAAGAAAACAAAAGAGGCCCCAAGCCCCCTGAATACGCCTTCGTACAGAATGGGCAGATCTTCGTGATGGCCCTTTCCTGATACCCTTTGCACAGCAGGAAAATGCTGTCGCATTTTAGGAAAAGTTCTCCTCTTTTGCTAAAAAAAAGGAGTGCAAAACAAGCATATTTTTGTTAATATAGAAATAGAAATCAGATATTTTCTCGAAGATAGGAAAACCTGTGAAAACACGTAAAATAAACTTCTGAGATTAGGAGGAACATCAATGAGTGAAGTAATCGTAATCACCAGCGGCAAGGGCGGTGTTGGCAAAACAACGACCAGCGCAAACCTTGGCTGTGGTCTTGCAGTATTAGGCAAAAAAGTTGCACTGGTAGACGCAGATATCGGCCTGAGAAATCTGGACGTTGTCATGGGTCTGGAAAATCGTATCGTATATGATCTGGTAGATGTCGTAGAGGGCAACTGCCGCTTGAAACAGGCTCTCATCAAAGACAAACGCTATGATGGTCTGTTCCTGCTGCCCGCAGCCCAGACAAGAGACAAAGATGCTGTTTCTCCCGAACAGATGCAGAAGCTGTGCGACGACCTGAAGGAAGAAGGCTTCGACTATATCATCCTGGACTGCCCCGCCGGTATCGAACAGGGCTTCAAAAACGCCATTGCCGGCGCAGACAGAGCCATCGTAGTCACAACCCCCGAAGTTTCCGCAGTGCGTGATGCTGACCGTATCATCGGCCTGCTGGAAGCAAACGAACTGAGAAACCCTACCCTGATCCTGAACCGCCTGCGTATCGACCTGGTACAGCGGGGCGAAATGATGAATATTGAGGACGTAGAAGAAATTCTGGCGATCGATATTCTGGGCGTGGTTCCCGATGATGAAAGCGTTGTTATCGCTACAAACAAAGGCGAACCTGCCGTAACCAGTCAGGAATCCAAAGCCGGTCAGGCTTACAGAAACATCGTTCAGCGTCTGTTGGGTGAAGATGTGCCCATTATGACATTCGAACAGGCACCGGAAACCTTTATGGACAAGCTGAAAAAACTGTTCCGTAAATGATCCCTGACCCAGGAAAGGAAGTGTAACGATGGATTTCTTTAGCTTTTTCCGCAAAAAACAGGCACCGCCTTCCGGCAGTGTTGCAAAGGATAGACTGAAACTGGTTCTGGTACACGACAGAGTGAACTGCTCTTCTCAGGTTCTGGAAATGCTGAAAACAGATATCATCAAAGTCATTTCCAACTATATGGAAATCGACACAGAAGAACTGGATATCCAGATCACCCAGACCCAGTCTGAAGACAACAACGGCACTGTTCCCGTATTGTACGCGAACATCCCCATCAAGAGCATGCGTAAGACGAATCACGACGATTGATTCCTTACTTTACAAAAGACCAATGAAAAAGACCTTCAAAACCGAATTGGATTCCGAAAGTTTGAAGGTCTTTTCGGGTTTTTGTATTCTAGCAAGCACGGCAGCAAAATAAAAGAGCAGACTTTGCAAGCTTGCTTGCAAAAGGCTGTCCCTTTGTTCTGTTATTGGGCGCCTAGCCCAATGAATACTTTTCTGAAAGAAAAGTATGAATGCTGTGTATCATCTCTTCGGGTTTTTCGCATAAGGCTCGCAGCCGCAAGCCTTATGCGAAGCATCTGAAAAATCATCACTAGGAGTATTTTTATGGACATGAAAAAATACATTCAAAATCTGGACTGGTGGCTGGTGGGCGCAGTCTGCCTGCTGGCTCTTTTCGGGCTGGTCTGCATCGCCAGTGCGACCCACATCAACCTGGGGGAAAGCCCTTCCAATGTCATCAAACAGGGGGTATTCCTGCTGATCGGACTGGGTCTGATGGTCGCTGCCGCCAATGTAGATTATGAATATTTCTCACAATTTTATATCCCGATTTATATTTTGAATATCCTTCTGCTTTTGGCAGTATTATTCCTTGGTACCAACAGTAAGGGTGCGACCCGTTGGATCGCCATCGGCCCTCTGACCATCCAGCCTTCGGAATTTGCCAAGGTCATCATGATATTCTGTCTGGCAAAGGTCATCACCATGCGGCAAAAAAGTGTGAACGACCTTTCCACTATTCTTTATCTTTGCGGATTTACTGCGATCCCTCTGGTGCTGATCCAAAAGCAGCCTGCTTTGTCTGCCAGCCTGGTTTTGGTGGCTATTTTCTGTATCGAGCTGTTCATTGCAGGACTGGATTGGAGGATCATCCGCAACGTACTGGTTGTTATCGTCCCTATCGTGGCGTTGATCCTATTCGACGTAAGCAGGGAAAATCCCCTCTTCACCGATAAGATCTTTGCCCAGCATCAGTTTAACCGTATCCTGTCCTTTGTGGACCCCAGCCGAGATGCCAGTCTGTATTACCAGACGGAAAAATCCATCTCTGCCATCGGTTCCGGTCAGCTGACCGGGAAGGGGCTCTTCCATGGCACACTGAACCAGCTGAGTTATCTGCCGGAACCCCATAACGACTTCATTTTTTCCGTCATCGGGGAAGAATTTGGGTTCTTGGGCTGTATATTTGTCCTCGCCGTATTGCTTTTTATCGTTTTTCGGTGTATATTAATAGCAATATCGGCCAGGGATACCTTCAGCCAGTTATTGGCAGCAGGCATCGCCGGCATGTTTGCGTTCCAGACTTTTGTAAACGCAGGCGTTGCCACCGGCATCCTGCCGAATACAGGTATGTCATTACCCTTTGTCAGCTACGGGGGCAGTTCCATGTGGACAAACATGATCGCCATCGGGCTGATGTTGAACATAAGAAAAAAAGAGACAAAATCACTATTTGAGGGAGGTTTGTTATGAATATCGGTTTGATCGCTCATGATAATAAGAAAAAATTGATGGAAAATCTTTGCATCGCATACAGACATATTTTGTGCAAACACGAAATCTATGCCACCGGCACTACGGGGCGTCTGGTAGAGGAAGCAGCCAATCTGGTGGTACACAAATATCTTTCCGCACACCTGGGCGGGGAACAGCAAATGGGTGCACAGATCATCAATAACGATATCGACCTGATGATCTTCCTGAGAGATCCCGTATCCCCTCACGCTTATGAATCTGAAGTAAACTCCATCCTACACCTGTGCGATATGCACAATATCCCCCTGGCAACCAACCTGGCAACGGCGGAAGTGCTGCTGCTGGCATTGGACAGAGGCGATCTGGATTGGAGAAACGTAATGCGCTAAGAAAGGACGTTAGCTTCTATGGAAATGTATTTCAACGGCACTGCGCTGGCTATCATCGTAGGATATTATCTGCTCATCAACATCATTATGTATGTCGCCATGGTTATCGATAAAAAAAGAGCCATGAAAGACGGCTGGCGTATCCCCGAAAAGAATCTGTACCTTCTGGCGGTTCTGGGTGGCGGTACCGGCGGCCTGATCGCTATGGTAACAAAACATCATAAAAACCGTCATCTGGACTTTATCATGGTTTTCACCATTACTGCGATCTTGCATTTTATCGTGGCTTTCCTTGCCATCAGTCGATTTGCTTTTGTTATGAATTAACAAAACAGCCTCAAACTCCAAGAGTTTGAGGCTGTTTTTTATTCTTGCCAAAATTCTACGATCTTACATTTGATCTTTGGCGTCAGCTTTTCCTGTTCCATAGCGGAGACAACGAGAAATTCTTCCTCTGTCAGGGTATTTTGCAGGCGGGCATGGCTTTCTTCTGTGGAATAGCCCCATGCCGCATCCACAAAGCACATCTGGGGATAGAGGACACACCACCAGTTCTGCCCCTCTGCCGCCCCAATCTCGATCCGCAGGGCATCGTAGACCCCCGCAGGGAAAATCAGATCGTCATATTTCTTGAAAGGGAATTCCTCCCGCACCAGAGACACCCTGACGGGATATTCATAGCCTTGGGCCAGTACCTCCGCCTCTGCCGTTTCGCAGATCTCCTGCTGGGCATTTTCCAAAGCCGCCAACGTTTCCTCCTTGGATTCGCACACCGTCAGCAGATCGCTGTATTCCTGCAGGACTTTGTCCCGCACTGCCAGCTTCAAAGCCTGATCCGCCTCCGAATCACTATTTGCCAGCACGTGGAACCGCACCACCTTGGCTCCAATGCCCTTTTGAATCATATCCGAATAGCCTTTTGTCCAATGGGCGGCAAAAATCAGGCTGAATGCCACCCCAATGGCAACGGCTGAAATCCAATACCATTTTTCTTTTTTCCAAAGCTCCCGTATCGTCTGTTTCCAGTTTCGTTCCATCCCGCTCTCCCCTTTTCTGATTGATACAGATACAGGATATCCACTTTTTTCCCGGTTTAAACATCAGCGTTTTCGCCCCATGTCCTTTAATTCCAGTTCAGGGTAAATTTGAAAAACCATTGCATCCCACAGGACATCTCTGCTGTATTCCTCCGCCAGCTGGGGCATGGCTCGCTGCAGACGGGGCAAAATGCCGAAGAGATCCTCTCCTGCCCCCATTGCTATTTTTAGCGTATGCTCCACTTCTTCTTTTATGATGGCTTCAAAGATTTCTTCGATCTCTTTGCGGGATCGGGAAGAAAGCAGACTGCCCCTACCCCCCTGCAGAGCCCCTTCCACAGGCAAAGTCACCGTACAGAGGATAGAATCCCCCACAATGGAAAAATCATAAAACACATGGCTTTTCCCAATCTCCACGGGGATGCTTTCTCCATGATAGGTTCCCTCCAGCAAAGCCCCTTCTGCTTCCCCCAGGAGGAAGAGATAACCCCGTTCCTCGGCATCATCAAGGGGATAGACCTTCGTGGGCGTGACTGCCATACCGCCGCCCAATTTCAATTTTCCGTCCTTTGCACCGATGCGGGGAATGACACCGCAGCCCCCCTGCTCCTGCCGTTCCGTCAGAAAGGTGTCCAAATCCATCCCCTTTGTCACCGCCACCTCTCGGGCAGTATTTTTGTAAAAATCCCAGAGAAACAGCCCTGTTTTGCTGTCCTCCGCCATGGCTGCCTCCACACATTCCGCCGCAGAGCCATCCGTAGCAAGGAGCATGACTTTTTCAGAGACTGTCTGGCTCCGCTCCAATTCCCCCAGAAGGGCATCCAGTTTGGCGGTGTCTTCCAATAAGTCGCCCCCTAAAATTACTGTTTTCAGCTGTCCCAAGTCCGTCTTGCGGGAGGTATGGGTGTCCACCTGGGCGACCGCCCCCGCCAAGGTCTGGCTTTCAGCGGCATACGTCTCCGCCTCCCCTGTTTCGATATTGGCAGGGGCAAAGGTGAAGCTGCAGCCCGCCGATGTGCTGTCCGCCCCCAAAGTGATGATAAACGCCCGATCCTCTGGGTCTTTTTTATCCCAGCAGCCTGTCAGGAAAATGGGCGGCAGCAGTGCCAGAAGGAACAATTCTTTCTTACACATCAGCTTTCCCTCCTTTCCCTGCAAAAAGCAGCAATATCAATGGTACGATCACCAGATAGAGGAGATTGAGAAATGGAGCAAGGCGCATCCGCAAATGATAAGCCGCTGAAAGATTTCCCGGCAGGAAGGATGCAGCAAATACCGCCGCCAGCCAGACCCAAAGCCACGTTTTTCGCTTCGTTTCCTGCTGATGGAAAATCTGCACCCCCAACAGAGAGCCAAAAAACAGGGTGCCCGAAAGGAATACAGATACGGACGCCATCCAGAACCAAAGGAGCAATACGTCCTGTCGGGTCAGAAATACGCCCGTGAAGCTGACCCGCTCCATCATTTGCAGGGAGGGCAGCAGCTTTTCCGAAAGGACCCCTTCCCCATAGACCGCCAGACAAAGGAACACCATGAAAGTCACCACCAGTCCCGTCAGGGCACTGCTTTTCAGGACAGCAGAAGGGGCGCGGGTGGGTCGTTTCAAGTCTGGATAGATGAAATAGAGGAAGGCCAGCCCCTGAAAAACAATGCTCATGGCGGCGATCCCACTGCCAATTTCTGAAATAGAGGGAAGTTCCAAGGGCAGGATACGATGATATTTGGAAGAAATGGCCACGGCAAGAAGAATGACCGCCAAAGGGATAGCCACCAAAAAGAATAATATTTCCGCCGTTCGTCCGCGGCATTCCGTCCCCTGGGCCGCCAAAGAGCCTGCCACAGCCAATACTACCAGAGAAATAACCCATACCGGCGTAGTGGGCAGCATGGAACGGCAGATGATTTCGCTGAACACACGCAATTCCAGCATACCATCCAACAAAAGCTTCCCCGCTAAGCCAATAAGCACAATGGTTCCAAAAAAATTTCCGAAACACCCACGGCACCAATCCACCACTGTGCCCTGGGGCAGTCTTTTGCCCACTGACGTTAGAAGCAGGGAGAGGGCTACAAACACCGCCCCACTGAGCAGAGCCACCACCCAGCAAGCCCTGCCGCTGAGATGCGCCAATTCCGCAGGCAGGAAAAGGACTGTGGTACCGAAGCAATCCAACAGCAATAATGCCTGCAGCTGTCGGAGAGAGATTTTTCGATTTTCCGCAAACATTATGCATCACCGCCTTTTCGTTCCCGCTCAGAAGGACGGGTAAAGATGGGCCTGCGCTTCATTTTGGACAAAGGCAGGCGAAAAATGCTGTCCTCCCAATCCATATCGTCATTGACGGAGGAGGAGCAGAAGGGGTAGAGATACGGGATGCCATAGGAGGTCAGGCTGGCAAGGTGGGCCAGCAACAGCAGCAAAGCCGCCCAAACCCCGAAAATGCCGAACACAGAAGCAAAAAAAATCACCAGATATTTGCTGAGCCGCAGTCCTGAAACGATGGAAACATTGGGGATCACAAAAGAACAGATTCCTGTCAGGGCGGAAACGATGACCACTGCAGGGCTCACCAAGCCAGCTTCTACGGCAGCAGAACCGATGATAATACCCCCGACAATGCCGATGGTGGAGCTGACCGGGGATGGCAGGCGAATCCCTGCTTCCCGCAAAAGTTCAAAGGCCAGCTCCATGATAAGCACTTCCCCGATGACGGAAAAGGGGATGGCTGCCCTGGTCGCCGCCACTTTCAGTGCCAAAGCCGTTGGCATCAATTGAGGATGATACACAGAAAAAGCAATATACAGCCCCGGCAAAGTCACCGCCAGAAAGGCCGCCCCATAGCGGATGAGCCGAATAAAGCTCATGATCTCCCAACGGTCGTAATAATCCTCCGCCGCCTGAAAAAAGATATTTAAAGTGGCAGGCAGTAGGATAGCATAGGGGGTATTATCCACCAGAAGGGCCACCCGCCCCTCCAGCAGAGAGGACGCCGTTTTATCGGGTCGTTCCGTCATTTGCAGCTGCGGAAATGGAGAATACTGCCGTTTTTCCAAAAGCTGTTCCGCATAGCCGCTGTCGGGCAGGTGATCCAGATCCATATTGTCCAACTGCTGCTCCACTTTTTTCAGGGTTTCCGGGCGGACAAGATCCTCCATATACATCAGGGCAATATCGGTTTTGCTGCGCCTGCCCACTTTTTTCCGCTTTAGCTTCAGTTTCGTATCCCGAATCCGTCGGCGGGTCAGCACCACATTGACGGACATCAGCTCCGTAAAGGCATCCTTTGGCCCCTGCACCACCACCTCCGTCTCCGCCTTATTGACGCCACGGGAGGGGAAGCCTTTGGTGGAAGCCTGCAGGGCGAAATCATTTCCATCCATCAAAATAGCCGTATCCCCCAAAAGGACGGCATCATAGACCTGCTGCAGAGTAGTGATCTTGCTCATTTCCCCGATGGAGATGACTTCATCCATCAGGCTTTGCAGCAGCCCTTCTTTCCCCTGCATTTCGCACCGCGCCATGACGTTTGTCATAATAAAATCCTGAATGGCATCCCCATTCACGATATTGTCTGTATAAATCATAAACAGCGTTCCTTCGCCGCCACGGATGCGGAATTCCCGCATGATAATGTCGCCACAATCCCGAAAGGCCTCTTTGATAGCCGCTGTATTCTTCGTCAAATCTTTACTGATCTGCATGCCTTCACCGCCTATACTTTTTTCCTAGTTTGCGGAAAAAGAGGAAAACTATGCAAAAGAAAAAGCCCTAAACAGTCGTTCAGAGCTTTTCGCTTTTGATTTAAATTAAGACTGGCTGCTGCTGCCCAGCAAGCTGGGGTTTTCGAAAGTAAATACCAGCATATCATGATTGTAGGCATTCTGTCTCAAGGCAATTTCTGCTTTGAGCACGCCCATTTCCGCCTGTTCTACGGCTGTTTTTGTCACATTGCCTGCCTGATAGTTTACCTGTACCGCACGATAATCTGCCTGAGCCTTTGTCAGGTCTGCCTGGGCAGAGGTATAGGCTGTTTCCAGCTGCTGGATCTGCAAATAGGCATTGCGAATGGCCAGTGCCTTATCCTCCTTAGCTGTTTTCAGGGCACGCTTTGCCTGATCGTAGGTCAGATCATTCTGATTCTGTTCAGAGCCGTTAGAGGATTCTTTCAGATAGTTTTTGCTGAATTTTGCGCTTTCCAGCTTCAGTTCCGCCAACTGGATGTTCAGATCATTGCTTGTTTTATCATTGATATACTGATCCATGGTCTGGGTCATCTCATAAGGTTCATAGGCCACATCGTACACAAAGGTAAACCGCTGATCGGTTTTTTCCCCCATCAGGTTATTCAGCTTGATGTATTCCTGTTCCAGCTTTGCCTCCAGCTGATCCACAGTATCCTGTGCCTGTTTTGCAGCAATCTCCAGCTGATCCAGGTTATATTTGCTCAGCAGACCTAGGCTATACTTTTTCTGTCCCTGCTGATACAGCTTTTTCTGCATATCCGCATTTACCTGTACCAATTCCAGATTATCCAAATCGCTGAGAATGGTAGTAAAATAAGATTTTACTGTTACTTCCAATGCCAATTCTGTCAGCTCGCGACCGATACTGTTCTGCTGCATACCCATATCCGTCTGGAATGCTGCGGATGTCACTGCCCACCAGCCATCATTGACCCATTTCTGGTAATCATAAGTAGGTATATTGAAATACCCGGAATCCCACAGGTCTTCCTTTGTTTCCTGCAGGAAATCGGCAGTATCCTGGATATCCCGCAGATCGGGGCTATGTTTTTTCGCCTTTGCCAGGGCTTCTTCATAGGTCAGCGTGGGCAGAGGAGCGACTTCTTCTTCTGTTTTTTCCACCACAGGGGCCACCTGTACCCCCTGCTGTTCTGCAGAAAGGGCTTCTGCTGCAAAAACCTGTGTGCTGCACAGACTCATAGCCAGAGCCAACGCCAGCGCACCTTTCGCCTTATATAAAATTGCTTTCATATTTCAACCTCCATTTATCGTTTTAAACTAAAACTAATTATACCATATTATTAAAAAAAATCCAGTATATTAATGATTTCTTAATGGAAATTTTCTTGTAAATTCAAGAAGTTTTTGCAGCAAAAGAAAATGTTGCCGGAATACAAAAAAAGAGGACTCCTTACGGAGTCCTCTCGGAATATCTACATATTCAGTTCAACCGAAAGGTCAGATTATTTCTGATTGCCATTCAGTGTAGCTGTCTTTGTAGCTGCATCCCATGTGATATCTGTTACGCCCAGAGCTGTAGCCAGATCTCTCATAGGCAGGAATGTTCTGCCGTTTACGATTTCTACGCTAGAGGATGCGGGGATTGCAGAGCCGTTTACGTATACAACTTTCTGACCAGCAACCATTGTGATGATTCTCTGACCATACAGAATTGTTACTGTCTTTGTAGCCTGATCCCACAGAACGTTGTTTGTGTTGATACCCAGTGCAACTGCAACTGCTCTTACGGGCAGCATTGTGTAGCCAGCTGCGTTGATGTATGCAGGAACGTCCAGAGTGATCTGTTTTTCACCGGAGATGATGTAGGATTCGCCAACGGGAACAACAACTTTTGTTGTGAAGGAAGCGTCGTCTACTTCTCTACCAGCTGTGATGATGTTAAC